>NZ_JBEZZS010000019.1:0-115508 GCF_040639295.1 Nocardioides sp. NPDC023903
GCTGCGGCACCAGCGCGTCGATGAGCCGGATCGGACCGAGCACGTTGGTCACCACGGTCTCCTCGGCATCGGCGAGGAAGCCCGGCGTGGTCCAGCGAAACCAGAGTTTCGTCGCCCACAACTACCTTCTCGGCCGCCAGAACTACCGATTCGGCGGGGAGGGGTCAGCTGGCGTCAGTGTTGAACTCGTTGTCGACGTAGATGTCCTCTGTGGCCGGGGACTTCTTGATCATCTCGACCGACTCCATGAAGTCGGCGAACTCGCCGAAGCCGGTGGGGGTCAGGGACCAGGTGACGTCGGGATCGGTGATCTGGGTCTTGACCTCGGCGGCGGTGAGCTCGCCCTCGGACTCGGCGGAGAGGAGCTCGGCGGCCTTGTCCGGGTCGTCGGTGAGGAGGGTGTTGGACTCCTTCAGGGCGGCGTAGAAGGCCTTGGTGAAGTCGGGGTTGGCGTCGAGGAAGTCGGGCTTGGCGTAGATCGCGTTGAAGGTGGTGCGACCGAAGAGGTCGTAGCTCTTCAGGATCGGGTGGGCGCCGGCCTCGGCCTCCTGGGCGACGAACGGCGGGGCGGTGAGGTGGCCGGCGATCTGGCCGGAGACGAGTGCCTGGAGGCCGTCGGGGTGGCCCATGCCGACGATATTCTTGTCGAGCGCGTGCGGGTCGCCGAGCTGCTCGCCGGCGGCCTTGCGCAGCGGCAGCGACTGGATCGAGTCGGGCGCAGGCATCGCGATCTTGGCGTCCTTCGGCAGGTCCTTCAGCGACTTGATCGACGGATCCTTGACCATGAGCTGGAGGTTCATCTGGTTCATCGCGGCGACCGTCTTCCAGCCGACGCCGGCATCGACGCCGACCAGGAACGGCGAGGCGCCCATCGAGGCGACCTGGACGTCGCCGGCGATGACCGCGTCGCGCAGCGCCCCGCCGGAGTCGAGCTCCTGCCACTTGATCTCGGTGTCGGGCAGCGCCTTCTCCAGCGTCTTCTGCTCCTTGATGACCAGCAGGGTCGCGTACCCCAGGCCCGGCTGGTAGCCGATCGTGATCGTCTCGGCCGGGCCGTCGTCGCCGGCTCCGGCGCCGCAGGCGGCGAGTACGCCGGTGAGCAGGGTGGCGGCGAAGACGGCGGCCAGGCTGCGTACGCCTCGACGGGAACCTTGGCGGGGACCGCGATGGGACATGGGGGAGCTCCTTGACGTGGGGTTGGCGGAGAGTGGTCAGGCGGTCTTCATGCCCCAGCGCACGACGGTGCGGCGCTCGAGCCAGCTGAAGACGAGGTCGAAGAGGATTCCGATCAGCGCGATGGTGACCAGACCGGCGAAGGCGTCGGCGATGTGCAGGTAGGTCTTGGCGTTGTTGATGAAGTAGCCCAGGCCGCCGCCCTCACCGGCGACGCCGAAGACCAGCTCGGCGGCGATGATCGTGCGCCAGCCGAAGGCCCAGGCGCTCTTCAGGCCGGAGACGGTATGCGGGAGGGCGGCGGGGACGAGGACGTACCAGACCAGGCGTACGCCGCGGAGCCCGATGTTGCGGCCGACCGCGACCACGGTGGGGTTGGCGGTGCGGAAGCCCTGGCTGACGTTGATCGCGATCGGCCAGATCACGGCGTTGGCGATCACCACGATCAGGGCTGTGGTGTTGATGCCGAACCACAGCATCGCCAGCGGCAGGATCGCGACCGCCGGCAGCGGGTTGAGCATCGAGGTGAGCAGGACCAGCAGGTCCTCGCCGATCGTCGTCCAGGTGGCGAGCGTGGTCAGCGCCGCGGCGGCCACGATCCCGATGGCAAGCGCCTGGCCGAGGATGCGCAGGGTGAGCAAGGTCGAGTCGACCAGCGCTCCGCTGCGTACGCCCTCGACCATCGCCTGCGCGACGTCGAGCGGCCCGACGAGCACGAGCGGGCTGACTGCGCCGAACCGGACACCGAGATCCCAGGCGAGCAGCAGGGTGAGGAGCAGGAGGCCGCGACGTACGGCGGTGGGGATGTCGCCCCAGCGGGGCAGCCTCCTGGGCAGGTCACCGGGGAGGTCGGCAGCCGTCTGGGAAGCGGTGGGCGGGGGAGCGGTCTGGGTCATGCCGCCGCCTCGCTCTCGCCCGACCCGTCGGTCCCGTCGGCGAGCAGGGCGCGCAGGCGGGTCTGGGCGGCGACGAAGGCCGGATCAGTTGGGTCGTCGAGGCCGCGTACATCGAGGGTGTCCACGACGTGTGACGGTGGCGTCGAGAGGACGACGACCTGGTCGCCGACGTAGACCGCCTCGGCGATGCTGTGGGTGACGAAGAGAACCGTGATGCCGGTCTCGGCGGCGACCTGCTTGAGCTCGCCCTGGAGCCGGTCCCGGGTCTGGGCGTCGAGGGCGCCGAACGGCTCGTCCATGAGGAGTACGTCGGGTTCGAGCGCCAGCGCGCGGGCGATCGCGACCCGCTGCTTCATGCCGCCCGAGAGCTGGTGCGGATAGCGCGCCCCAGCCTGGTCGAGCCCCATCGTCGTCAGCCAGCGGTCGGCTCGCTCCCGGGCCTGCTCGCGGGTGCGTCCGTTGGCGCGCAGCGGGAACTCCAGGTTGCCCCGCACGGTGCGCCAGGGGAAGAGCTGGTCGAACTCCTGGAAGACGACCGCCCGGTCGGGCCCCGGCGTCGTGACCGAGGTGCGGCCGGAGACGGTGATCGTGCCCGACCACGGGCGTAGGAACCCGGCAGCGGCCTTCAGGATGGTCGACTTCCCGCAGCCCGACGGACCGAGCAGCATCGTCGTCGATCCACGCGGGACGGAGAACGAGACCCCGCCGACAGCGAGGTGCGGCTCGCCGTCGACGAGATAGCCGAGGCGTACGTCGCTGACCTCGAGCATGGACACGGAAGACCTCCAGGGATGGCGTCGTCAGAGTCGACTTAGAAAACTAAGTAACTCGACTATAGCGACCTGGAGAGGCGCGGGCCGCAGCGGCCCAGGGGTCGGACTTCTCAGGTGTTTCCTGCACTTCTCGGGCATTGCAACACCTGAGAAGTGCAGGAATACCCGGTTAACCGGGTATTCCTGCGCGCGGCTACGGCGTGATGACGAGCCCCACGACCCAGGTGATGGTGGCGAGCGTGGAGGCGGTGGCGTCGATCAGGATGAACAGGCCCATCGCCTTCAGGGCGGTCCAGGTGGAGGTCCAGGCGGCACCTGGGTCACCACCGTGGCGACGGAGCTCGGCGAGGAAGACGCCGACGGGGAAGCCGACGAAGATGCCGACGACGGGGATCACGAAGAAGCCGATGATGGCCAGGACCGCGCCGACGATCTGGGTGGACAGCGGCATCCCGGAGTCCTTGAGGCGCTTGCCGGGGATGGCGTACTTGGTGATCAGCCCGATGGCGATGAAGGCGGCCGAGATGCCGAAGATCACCCACCCGGTGGACTCTCCCAGCCAGATGGCCCAGCCGAGGATCGCGGCGGCGACGAGCAGCGCTCCGCCGGGGAGGACAGGGACGATGATGCCGGCGATGCCGAAGGCGATGACCAGCGCGACGAGAACTTCGACGAGACTCACGGAGCGAACCCTAGCCCCGTGACACCGCATGAGACGCCGAAGGCCCGGACCGTCGTGGTCCGGGCCTTCGGGGAGTCGGTGGGTGGGGTCAGTTCTTCTCGGTGAGCTTGTGCGTCTCGTCGGTGATCGAGCTTGCGATCTCCTTGAGCTTCTCACCGTGCTCGCGGGCGTGGTGGGCGCAGAACAGCAGTTCGCCGCCGGAGTGGAGCTCCGCGCGTACGTAGGCCTGCGCTCCGCACCGGTCGCAACGGTCCTCGGACGTGAGCGGCGAGCTGGTGGCAACGGCAGTGGTCACATCGGCCTCATTTCTGAATCATGATTGCGCCGGGATAACGTACGTGAGTCTTGGAAGATTCCCTAGATCGCTAGCGTTTCCTCGCGGACTCTTACCGCCGCCGCACCTCTAATCCTTGCAGTTGTCGCTCCGGGTTGGGGATCCGGGTCGGACCTACCCCGCGGGACATCGCTGTCCGTGACAGACATTCTTACCTGTCGACCGACCATTTCGTGCATCGAAACCCGCAAGTTCCACGTAACGGACCGATCACGACGTACATGTGCCGCACGATGGCGCATGGGCCGGTTGCCGCGTGCCTGCGTGAGACCCGGGCGTGTCGCACGGTAGATTTCATCCAAGAAACACCCCCACGCAGTACCCCGGGTACCACGCAGTTACGCAGGAGCCGATCATCTCTGACAACACCTACAACGCCGCGCACCTCCTCGTCCTCGAGGGCTTGGAGGCGGTGCGCAAGCGTCCCGGTATGTACATCGGCTCGACCGATACCCGCGGCCTCATGCACTGCCTGTGGGAGATCATCGACAACGGCGTCGACGAGGCGCTGGCGGGTGTCGCCGGCCACGTCGAGGTGACGATGCACCCCGACGGCTCGGTCGAGGTCTACGACGACGGCCGTGGCATCCCGACCGACAAGGAGCCCCGCACCGGGCTTCCGGGCGTCGAGGTGGTCGCGACCAAGCTGCACGCGGGCGGCAAGTTCGGTGGTGGCTCCTACAACGCGACCGGCGGTCTGCACGGTGTCGGCCTCTCGGTCGTCAACGCGCTCTCGAGTCGGATGGACATCGACGTGGACCGCTCGCCGGCCCAGCAGGGGATGTCGTTCCGCCGGGGCGTGCCCGGGGTGTTCGACGGCGACGGCCCGGCGGCCGCCTTCACGCCGCAGAGCGGCCTGACCCGCAAGGGCAAGCGAGTCGCCAAGGGCAAGAGCGGAACCAGGGTCAGGTTCTGGCCCGACCGGCAGATCTTCACCAAGGACGCCCGCTTCGAGCTCGAGGGCCTGCTCGGCCGGGCCCGGCAGACGAGCTTCATCGTGCCCGGGCTCGAGCTGGTCATCCGCGACCTGTCCGGCGAGGACCCGGTCGAGGAGAAGTTCCGCCACGACGGCGGCATCGCCGAGTTCGTCGACTTCCTGGCCAAGGACGAGCCGGTCAGCGGCGTACTCCGCCTGCAGGGTTCGGACACCTTCACCGAGACCGTGCCGATGCTCGACGACGCCGGCCACATGACGCCGCAGGACGTCGAGCGCGAGCTCGGCGTCGACATCGCGGTGCGGTGGGGCAGCGGCTACGACAACGAGATCCGCTCCTTCGTCAACGTGATCGCCACCCCGAAGGGCGGCACCCACGTCAGCGGCTTCGAGAACGCGCTGACCAAGACGTTCAACGACGCCATGCGCGCCACCAAGGTGCTCAAGGTCAACGACAAGGACATCGTCAAGGAGGACATCCTCGAGGGTCTGACCGCGGTGGTGACGGTGCGTCTGGCCGAGCCGCAGTTCGAGGGCCAGACGAAGGAGATCCTCGGCACCCCGGCTGCGCGCAGCGTGGTGCGCAAGGTCGTCGCCGCGGAGATGAAGACGTTCCTCACCGAGTCGCGCGGGGCGCAGAAGCAGCAGGCCAAGCTGGTGATGGAGAAGGTGTACGCCGCCTCCAAGACCCGGCTCTCGCTGCGTCAGCAGAAGGAGAACCAGCGGCGCAAGAACGCGCTGGAGTCCTCCGCGCTGCCGTCCAAGCTCGCCGACTGCCGCACCACCGACGACCGGGCCGAGCTGTTCATCGTCGAGGGTGACTCCGCGCTCGGCACCGCGAAGGTGGCCCGCAACTCGGAGTTCCAGGCGCTGCTGCCGATCCGCGGCAAGATCCTCAACGTCCAGAAGGCCTCGGTCGGCGACATGCTGAAGAACGCCGAGTGCTCCTCGATCATCCAGGTGGTCGGGACCGGCACAGGTCGCAGCTTCGACCTGGACGCGGCGCGCTACGGCAAGATCATCTTCATGGCCGACGCCGATTCCGACGGCGCCCACATCCGTACGCTGCTGGCGACGCTGTTCTTCAAGTACATGCCCGAGCTGATCGCCGCGGGCAAGGTCTACACCGCGGTCCCGCCGTTGCACCGGATCGAGATCTCCAACCCCAAGAAGGGGATGGAGAAGTACATCTACACCTACTCCGACCCGGAGCTGCAGCGGAAGCTCGCCGAGCTGAAGAAGAAGAACGTCACCTGGAAGGACCCGGTGCAGCGCTACAAGGGTCTGGGTGAGATGGACGCCGACCAGCTGGCCGAGACCACCATGGACCCGCGCCAACGGACGCTTCGCCGGCTGACGCTGGACGATGCCGACGAGGCCGCGGCGGTCTTCGACCTGTTGATGGGATCCGAGGTAGCTCCGCGCAAGGAGTTCATCGTCGCCGGGGGCGGTCAGCTCTCCGAGACCGACCTCGACTTCTAGGGCCGTGACCTCAGCGATGGACCAGAAGGCAGCCCGGACAGCGGCGACCAAGGCGTTCAAGACGGGCGGCATGCCGCTGCGCAAGGGCCATCACCGGCTCGGCGACCCCAAGAGCGACGACATCGTCTGGTACGTCGACCTGCGCGCCCAGGGCGCCGGGCCGAGCGCTCCGCTGCGCTATGAGATCGGCTGCTGGGTCGCCGCCCTCGGCCACCCGGAGCCGGAGGGCGGCCCCGTCGACTGCCCGCTGCTGCTCGACCGGCCGGTCGCGGCCACCACACCCGCAGAGATCGGCGAGGAGGTCGATGAGCTGGTGACACTCGTCGCCGATCTCGACTCGGTCACCGCGCTGCGCGACGCGCTGGCGGAGGGGACGCTGGGGCGGCCGCTGGTCGACCAGTCGCTGCGTACGTTCCTGGATGGGTAGGGCCCTGGACGGCTGACGCCCGGTCAGCGCTCGGCCAGCAGTGCGAAGAGGTCGCCGACCTCGCCCAGGTGACCGAGCTTGTCGGGGTTGAGGACGTTGTGCATGCGTACGATCCGGCCGCCGTCGACGTCGAGGGCGATGACTCCGAGCAGGGCGCCGTCGGCGCCGCGGGTCAGCATCGCCGGCTGACCGTTGGCGTGCGAGAGCTCCAGACGTACGCCGAAGCGCTCGCCCTGACGCATGAGCCCGAGCAGGAAGCGGGTGACGGCGACGGCGCCCAGCATGGGCTTCTGGATGGCTGGAGCCCGGCCGCCGCCGTCGGCGACGAACACGACGTCGTCGGCGAGCAGCCGCTCCAGGCCGGCGATGTCGCTCGCGGACAGCGCCGCGACGAACTGCGAGGCGAGCTGGTCGCGGCGCTCGCGTGAGGGATCGAACCGCGGCGTGCCGTCGGCGATCCGCTTGCGGGCACGGGTGAAGATCTGGCGGCAGTTGGTCGCGCTCTTGTCGACGACGGGTGCGATGTCCTCGTAGTCGTAGCCCAGCACCTCACGCAGCACGAACACCGCGCGCTCGACCGGCGTGAGCGACTCCAGCAGGACCAGGAAGGCGGTGCTGACGGTCTCGTCGAGCTCGAGGCGGTGGCTCGGGTCCTCGTCGGAGACCAGGATCGGCTCGGGCAGCCACGGGCCGACGTACTGCTCACGGCGGTGGCGGGCCGAGCGCAAGGTGTCGATGGCGATCCGGGTGGTGACCGTGGTGGCGTACGCATCGAGGTTGTCGACCTCTTCGCTGCTGCGGTGCATCCGCAGGAACGCCTCCTGCACGATGTCTTCCGCCTCGGCGACGCTGCCGAGCATCCGGTAGGCGATCGAGAACATCAGCGGGCGGAGCCCGTCATGAGCGCTTGCGAGGTCCACGAGTGCAGGACCTTACGCCAGCTGTCACAGGAGCGCAGGTTGTTTCGTCGGTGGGGTCAACAACGACGAAAGGAACAGAACGATGCGTATCTTCATCGCAGGCGGAACCGGTGCGGTCGGAGTCCGGATGGTGCCGCTCCTGGTGGCCGCCGGGCACGAGGTCTTCGGCTCGACCCGGCACGACGCGGGGCGCGAGGCCCTGGCCGGCATAGGCGCGACCGGGATCGTGATGGACCCGCTGGACGCGCAGAGCGTCCACGACGCCGTCGCCAAGGCCGAGCCCGAGGTCGTCGTGCACCAGCTCACCGCGCTGGGCGGCCTCAGCGGCAATCTGAAGAAGTGGGACCAGGACTTCGCGATGACCAACCGGCTGCGTACCGAGGGCACCGACCACCTGCTGGCGGCGTCCCGGGCAGCCGGCGTGCGGCGGTTCGTCGCGCAGAGCTTCGGTGGCGGCTGGACCTACGAGCGCACCGGCGGCTGGGTCAAGGACGAGAGCAGCCCGATGATCACCGACCCCGGCAAGGAGGCGCGAGGCGCCCTGGCGGCGATCCGTCACCTGGAGGAGGCGGTGACCACCGCGTCGGACCTCGAGGGGCTGGTGCTGCGCTACGGCAACTTCTACGGCCCCGGCAACGCGGCCTCGCGCGAGGGCGCGATCGGCGAGCTGCTGCGTGCGGGCAAGATGCCGGTGGTGGGTGGCGGCACCGGGGTGTGGTCGTTCGTCCACATCGACGATGTGGGGGCGGCGACCGCCGCGGCGGTCGAGCGTGGTGCGCCGGGCATCTACAACATCGTCGACGACGATCCCGCTCCGGTGAACCAGTGGATGCCGTTCCTGGCCGAGCAGGTCGGCGGCCGGAACCCGATGCGCCTGCCGGCCTGGCTGGCCCGGCCGCTGATCGGTGAGTTCGGGGTCGCGCTGATGACCTCGGTGCGCGGCTCCTCGAACGCCAAGGCGAAGCGGGAGCTCGGCTGGACGCCGTCGTACGCCACCTGGCGCGAGGGCTTCCGGACCGGGATCGGCTGATCGTGGTTATGGTGGCGCGGTGAAGATGATCGCGTTGCAGGACGAGTGGTGGCCGACGATGACCTGCTTCGGGTGCGGGCCGGCCAACGCCCAGGGGCTCCAGCTGAAGAGCTATCCGCAGCTGGACGGGAGCGTGACCGCGACCTTCCAGCCGTGGCCGCAGCACGACAACGGCGGCGGGTTCCTCAACGGCGGGATCATCGCGACCGTGCTCGACTGCCACAGCGCCGCCGCGGTGCACCAGGAGGCCTTCCTCAACGGCTGGATGCCCGCCGAGGGGGAGTCCCTGGCCTACGTCACGGCCGGGATCGACGTACGCTACCGGCGGCCGGCTCCGCTCAAGGAGCCGGTCACGCTCGTCGCCTCCACCAAGGACGCCAGCGAGGACCAGATCACCTCGGTGGTGCGGCTGGAGTGGGACGGGAAGGTCCGCGCCGAGGGCGAGGCGCTGTGGAAGCGCTGGCGCCCCCGCGACTGAGACCCCTGACTGAGAAATGAGGGAACGGCCCCCACCAGGTGAGGGCCGTTCCGTATCTCGGTCGAGCTAGTCGAGCAGCTCGGTCACGGTGCCGGCGGCGACGGTGTGACCGCCTTCGCGGACCGCGAAGCCGAGTCCGACGTTCATCGCGATCGGCTTCTCCAGCTCCACTCCGAGCTCGATCGTGTCGCCGGGCATGACCAGGGCGATCTCACCCAGGTCGATCCCGCCGGGCACGTCCGTGGTCCGGAAGTAGAACTGCGGCCGGTAGTCCGCGGCGAACGGCGTGTGCCGGCCACCCTCGGCAGTGGACAGCGCGTGCAGGTTCGCCCGGAACTTCCGATGCGGCCGTACGCTGCCCGGCAGCGCCACCACCTGGCCGCGACGGACCTCGTCGCGCTTGACGCCACGCAGCAGCACCGCCGCGTTGTCGCCCGCGTCCGCGGACTCCAGCGACTTGCCGAACGTCTCCATCCCGATCGCCGTGCTGGTGATCGTCGCGCCGAGGCCCACGACCTCGACCGCGTCGCCGACCTTCAGCGACCCGCGCTCGACGGCCCCGGTGACCACGGTCCCGCGACCGGTGATGGTGACGACGTTCTCGATCGGCATCAGGAACGGCTCGCCGAGCTCGCGCTCCGGCACCGGCACGTTGCCGTCGATCGCGTCCAGCAGGTCACCGATCGCGGCGGTCCACTCCGGGTCGCCCTCCAGCGCCTTGAGTCCGGAGACCCGGACGACAGGTACGTCGTCGCCGGGGAACCCGTACTCCGAGAGGAGGTCACGGACCTCCAGCTCGACCAGGTCGAGCAGCTCGGGGTCGTCGACGGTGTCGGCCTTGTTGAGCGCCACCACCAGGTACGGCACGCCCACCCGGCGCGCGAGCAGCACGTGCTCGCGCGTCTGCGGCATGGCGCCGTCCTGCGCGGAGACGACCAGGATCGCGGCGTCCACCTGGGCAGCGCCGGTGATCATGTTCTTCACGTAGTCGGCGTGCCCGGGCATGTCGACGTGCGCGTAGTGCCGGGTCGCGGTCTCGTACTCGACGTGCGAGATGTTGATCGTGATCCCGCGCTGCAGCTCCTCCGGCGCACGGTCGATGCCGTCGAAGGCGATGAAGCGGTTCACGCTCGGGTCGCGCTCCGCGAGCACCTTGGTGATCGCGGCGGTCAGGGTGGTCTTGCCGTGGTCGACGTGACCCATCGTCCCGATGTTGAGGTGCGGCTTGGTCCGCACGAACTGGCCCTTGGCCATGAGAGTTCCTTCGTGTGTCAGAAGATTTCGGGGTGAGCCAGGACCCTCCGGCAAGCCCTCACAGCGCTGTCACCGCGATGAGGGGGCCGGTGCGGGCCACCCTCCTCCGCGGGTCCTGCAGAGCAGGAGGAGGGTCAGCTTCGCGCGCCGGTGCAATCGACTGACGGTGCCCACGTGGGAGCGCCCGTCAGGCTCTTGCCTGACAGGTGGTGCTCGGAAACCACGCGGAACATGCTGATCACGTTAGATGCCAACACAGACACCAGCAATGTAATTCCCGGCTAGCGCGCCTCCAGGCGTACGACGACCGACTTCGAGGTCGGGGTGCGGCTGCCGTCGGCGTAGGAGTCGAGGGGGATGAGGACGTTGGTCTCCGGGAAGTAAGCCGCGGCGGAGCCGCGAGGGGTGGCGTAGGCGACGACGCGGAAGCCCTCGGCACGGCGCTCGCCGTCGGTCCAGACCGAGACGATGTCGACGGTGTCGCCGTCGGCGATGCCCTGCTCGAGGAGGTCCTCGGGGTTGACGAAGACGACGTGGCGCCCGCCCTTGATGCCGCGGTAGCGGTCGTTGTAGCCGTAGACCGTGGTGTTGAACTGGTCGTGGGACCGCAGCGTCTGCAGCAGCAGGTGGCCCGGGGGAGCCGAGATCGCGGTCAGCGGGTTGGCGGTGACCAAGGCCCGACCGGTCGCGGTGTTGAACGTACGCGAGTCGCGCGGGCCGTTGGGCAGGGCGAAGCCACCGGGCGCCTTCAGTCGGGTCTCGAAGTCCTCGAACCCGGGGATCACCGCGGAGATGTGCCAGCGGATCCGGGAGTAGTCCGCGCCCATCGCGGCCCAGTCCACACCGTTGTCCGAGCCGAAGAGCGCCTCGCCGATGGCGCAGACGATGCCGACCTCGCTGCGCAGCTCCTTCGAGCCCGGGAGCAGACGGCCGTGGGAGGCGTGGACCATGCCCATCGAGTCCTCGACGGTGACGTACTGCTCGCGGCCGCCGGTCTCGTCGCGCTCGGTGCGGCCCAGGCAGGGGAGGATCAGGCCTTCGCGGCCGTGGTGGAGGTGGCTGCGGTTGAGCTTGGTCGAGACCTGGACGGTGAGGCCGACGTTGGCCAGCGCGGCCGTGGTGACGGCGGTGTCGGGGGTCGCGGCGGCGAAGTTGCCGCCCAGGGCGAGGAAGACGTCGACGGCGCCGTCGCGCATCGCCTCGATCGCGGCGACCACGTCGAAGCCGTCCTCACGCGGCACCTTGATGCCGAACTCGTCGCCGACCGCGTCGAGGAACCACGCCGGCGGCTTCTCCCAGATGCCCATCGTGCGGTCGCCCTGCACGTTGGAGTGGCCACGGACCGGGCAGGCGCCTGCGCCCGGCTTGCCGATGTTGCCGCGCAGCAGCAGGAAGGAGGCGATCTCGCGGATCGTGGCGACCGAGTTCTTGTGCTGGGTCAGGCCCATCGCCCAGCACACGATGACGCGCTCGCGGGACTCGACCAGGTCGGTCAGGGACTCGATCTCCTCACGGGAGATGCCGCTGAGCCGGGTGATCTCGTCCCACTCCATGGCCGCCCAGGCCTGTGCCGCGACCTCGAAGCCGTCGGTGTGCGCCTCGATGAAGGGGTGCGCGATGGCGTCGCGCTCGACGAGCAGTTTGTTGATCCCGGCGAACAGGGCGAGGTCGCCGTTGACCTGCACGGGCACGTGGACGTCGGCGAGTTGGGTGCCGACGCCGGTGACGCCGCGTACGGTCTGGGGGTTGCGGAACCTCCCCATCCCGGCCTCGCGCAGCGGGTTGATCGAGATGACCTTGGCGCCGTTCTCCTTGGCGGACTCGAGCGCGGTCAGCATCCGTGGGTGGTTGGTGCCGGGGTTCTGGCCGACGACGAAGATCAGGTCGGAGTGTTCGGCGAGGTCGTCGTAGGTGACTGTGCCCTTGCCGATGCCGATGACCTCGCCGAGCGCGGTGCCACTGGACTCGTGGCACATGTTGGAGCAGTCGGGCAGGTTGTTGGTGCCGAGCTGGCGGGCGAGCAGCTGGTAGACGAACGCGGCCTCATTCGACGCGCGGCCGGAGGTGTAGAAGACCGAACGGTCAGGGTCGGTCGCGCGCATCCGATCCGCGATCAGCGAGATCGCGTCGGACCAGGTGATGGGGGAGTAGTGGGTCTCGCCGCGGGCGACGTACATCGGCTCGGTCAGCCGGCCCTGCGACTCCAGCCAGTGGTCGTCGCGCTCGTGGAGCGAGGCGACCGAGTTGGCCGCGAAGAAGTCGCGGTCGACCCGTTTGCGGGTCGCCTCCCACGCCACCGCCTTGGCGCCGTTCTCGCAGAACTCTGCCGCCTTGCGGTGGTCGGGGTCCGGCCAGGCGCACGAGGGGCAGTCGAAGCCGCCGACCTGGTTGACCTTGAGCAGCGTCTGCAGGCTGCGCTTGGGGCCCATCTCGCGCAGCGCGTACTCCATCGAGTGGGCCACTCCGGGGAGTCCGACCGCGGCCGTCTCCGGCTCGGTGACGCGGAGGGTGGGTTCGGGCAGGTCTACGGAGTGCTCGGTGCTCACCCGAGGCACACTACTCCGAGGCGATCGCCTTGAGGACGTCTTCCCTCCCGGCGCGGATGGCCGGGAGGAGCGCGGCCAGGACGCCGACGACCACGGCGATCGCCATGAAGACGGCCAGCTGGTCGAGCGGCACCCACAGGCTGGTGAGGTCTTCGCGCAGCGCGTCGCGCAGCAGCACCCCGAAGAGCACCCCGAGGGCGAGCCCGAGGACCGCGCCGAGGACAGCGATCGTCACCGACTCCAGGGTGATCATCCGGCGCAGCTGGCTGCGGGAGAGACCGATGGCGCGCAGCAGCCCGATCTCGCGGGTGCGCTCGATGACGCTGAGGCCGAGGGTGTTGACGATGCCGATCACGGCGATCACGATCGCGAGCGCGAGCAGGCCGTAGATCATGTAGAGCAGCTGGTTGACCTGCCCCTTGATCGACTCGGCGAACTCCTCCTTGTCCTGCACCGCGACCACCGGCCGGTCCTCGACGAGCTTGTCGAGGCGGTCGTGGACGACGGCCGGGTCGGCGCCGCGGGCGAGCATGATGCTCAGCGAGGCGTCCTCGCGCGGCACCTTGGCCGCGACGAGGTCCTCGATGCGCACCGTGATGTCGCCGGTGACCTGGGTCTGGGCGATGATCCCGCTGATCTGCGGGTGCTGCTGGCGGCCGCTGACGAAGGTGAGGTCGATGCGGTCGCCGAGCTGCCACTTGTGCTCCTTCGCGGCCTCGTCGGTGACCAGCACCTGGCCGGGCTTCACGTCCTCGCTGCCCTCGAGCACGTCCAGGTCATATACCTGCGGCAAGTGCTCGTCGACGCCGAAGAGGAATTCGACCTCGTTCTTCTTCGGGTTCTGCAGGTCCACCTTGCCGACGACGGCCTGGGCGATCTGCGAGCGGGAGACGGTCGCCACGCCCTCCACTTTCTCCATCTCGTCGCCGATCGAGGTCGGGAACGGGGTGAAGGTCGGGCTCTGCACGACCAGGTCGGGTTTGAACTGCTCCTCGACCACGTCGGAGATCGAGGCGTTCATCGAGGCGGCGAGCACGCCGATCAGGGAGACCAGCGCCAGGCCGATCATCAGCGCCGACGCGGTGGCGCCGGTGCGCCGCGGGTCGCGCATCGCGTTCTGGCCGGCCAGCTTTCCGGTCATCCCGAAGACGAACCCCGAGACGGTACGCAGCGCCGCCAGCACCGGGCGGCCGAGGAACGCGCTGATCCAGGCGACCGAGAGGATCGAGACCCCGGCCCCGACGCCGACCCACAGCGCCGGGCTCGTGGGCACGTCGAAGCCGCCAGGAAGGGTGATCTCCGGGACCCCGATCCGTGGCACCGCCGCGATCGCGAGCCCGGCGACCAGCAGGACGAGGCCCACCGACGTACGCAGGATGGTGGATCTGGTCGGAGGCTGGGTGTCCTCGCGCATCGCCGCCACGGGCGGGACCTTCCCGGCCCGGCGGGAGGGGAGCAGGGCCGCGGCGAGCGTGACGCAGACGCCCACGGCGTAGGAGATCCAGATGGTGCGCGGGGTGAGGGTGAGGACGTCGGAGGCGATCTCCAGACCCGCCTGACGGAAGACGGCGGCCAGGGCGTGGGCCAGCCCCCAGCCGGCGAGGACGCCGATGGTGGCCGCGATCAGCGACATCACCAGCGCCTCGAAGAGCACCGAGGTGGTGACCTGGCGGCGGGAGGCCCCCAGGGCGCGGAGCAGCGCCAGCTGGCGGGAGCGCTGCGCGATCAGGATGGAGAAGGTGTTGACGATGATGAAGGCCCCGACGATGACCGCGATCACCGCGAAGACGATCAGGAAGACCGAGATCACGTCGAGGAACTCGCCGATCGCGTCCTCGGACTCCTCGACCATCTTGTCGCCGGTGACGGCCTCGAACCCCTGCGGGACCACCGTCTCCGCGGCCTCGACGAGCTCCTTCTGGGAGACGCCGGGGGCGGCGGTCAACGAGATCCCGGAGTAGACGTCCTTGCCCTCGGTGAACAGGCTCTGGGCGCCGGCCGTGCTGAAGATCAGCAGCTGCGCGCCCGCGGTGCCTCCGCCGTTGAAGGAGGCGGTGCCGGTGAGGGTGACCTTGCGGCGGGTCTCGCCCTGGGGTGCGATCAGGGTGACGGAGTCGCCCACCTGGTAACCGGCCTTCTCCGCGGTCGCCTCGTCGAGGACGAGCTCCTTGTCCCCGGTCGGCCAGCTCCCGGTGATGAGCTCGAGCGACGGCTCGCCGAGCAGGTTGGGGGTTCCGGTGTGGTTGAACGCCAGCGTCGGCGCACCCGAGCTGCTGACCAGCTTGTCGTCGGTGTCGAGCACATAGAGTCCCGCGCCCTGGACGACGCCGTCGGCGCGGGCGACCTCCGGCAGTGTACGCAGCTTCTCGATGGCCGCCGGCTCCAGCGTGGCCGCGCCGCCGCTGCCGGGGCGGCTGGCCTCAGCCGAGCTGGCGCTGTTGGTCGGGCGTACCTGGCCGTCGGGCGTGGAGCCGTTGATGATCCCGGAGAAGGTGCGGTCGAGCCCGTGGGAGAAGGTGAGTACGCCGGCCAGGAACGCCACGCCCAGGACGATCGCGAGCGTCGACATGAGCAGGCGCACCTTGTGCGCGGCGAGGTTGCGCAGCGTCAGCCGAAGCACGTCGCCACCTTCCTTGCGCAAGCGCCGGTGTACGGACGTGGCGGCGTGCCGACTGTGTGGTTCACTCGCTGACGCTCGTTCACTCTCAGGCGCCTTCGCTGATCGGAGCCAGGCCCATCGCCCGTGCCTGCAGGTCGGCCATGTGGGCCAGGATCTCCTCGCGGCTCGGCTTGGCCAGCTCGTCGACGATGCGGCCGTCGGCCAGGAAGATCACCCGGTCGCAGTAGGAGGCGGCGACCGGGTCGTGGGAGACCATCACGATGGTCTGGCCCAGGTCGTCGACGCTGTGACGCAGGAAGTCGAGCACCTGGGCGGCCGAGGTGGAGTCGAGGTTGCCGGTCGGCTCGTCGGCGAAGACGATGTCGGGCTTGGAGACCAGCGCCCGGGCGCAGGCGACCCGCTGCTGCTGTCCGCCGGAGAGCTCGCTCGGCTTGTGCGAGAGCCGTGGTCGCAGATCGACGGTGTCGATGACCTGGTCGAACCACCCCGGGTCCGGCTTCTTCCGTGCCAAGGAGAGCGGCAGCAGGATGTTCTCCTGCGCGGTCAGCGTCGGGACCAGGTTGAACGCCTGGAAGACGAACCCGATCTTGTCGCGCCGCAGCGAGGTGAGGCGGCGGTCGCGCATCTTGCCGAGCTTGCGACCGCCGACGATCACCTCACCGGTCGTGGGCTTGTCGAGCGCCGCCAGGCAGTGCATCAGCGTCGACTTGCCCGAGCCTGATGGACCCATGATGGCGGTGAACTGCCCCGCATAGAGGTCCAGGCTCACGCCGTCGAGCGCGCGGACCTCTGCGGCGCCCTTGCCGTAGGTCTTGTGCAGGTCGATCGCCTGGGCGGCGATCTCGAGTCGGTCTGCGTCGGTCACGACCCCAACTCTGGCTCACCCATGGTGAGCGCGCATCGGGGTTTATACCGATTTCGTAGATCTCGACCCGCTTCGCGGGTTCGCCGGCTCAGATCTTCTGGTTGAGCAGACCCGTGTCGACGTCGTAGATGAACCCGCCGACCTTGACGTCCTCGGGGACGAACGGGTGCGAGCGGACCTTGGCGACGTCCTCGGCGAGCGCGCGGGCCTGGTCGTCGACGACGACGGTCAGGTCGAGCCAGGACGCGTCCTGGCCCGCGGACTCGGAGAGCTTGGCGCGCAGCTCGGCCTCGGTGTTGGAGGCGACCGCACAGCGGGTGTGGGGCACGATCAGGATGCGCTTGACGTTGAGGAGGTGCACGCCGAGCACTAGCGCCTCCATCGCCTGCGGGGTCACCCGGCCACCGGGGTTGCGGAAGATCTTGGCGTCCCCGAGGCTCAGTCCCAGCATGGCCAGCGGCTCGATGCGGGAGTCCATGCAGGTCACGATCGCCACTCCGGCGTGGGCGACGCCGTCGAAGCCGCCGGTGTCGAACGTGTCGGCGTAGGTCTGGTTCGCGGCAAGCAGGTCATCGAAATCGGCCATGGGGTCAAGGTAGCCGATATCGCGGCGCCTACCTCGACCTGTGTCAGATAGCGTGCGTGATGTGATCGACGCCCTACTCGAGCCCAGTGACCTGCCCCACCGCCTGCCCCGTTTCGCGGACATCTCGATCGAGGACTACGGCCCGGCGATCGAGCAGGGGATGGCCGAGCAGCTGGCCGCGCTGGCCGCGATCACGGCCTCGGCCGAGGAGCCGACGTTCGAGAACACGCTGGTCGCCCTGGAGCGGTCCGGCGAGCGGCTGGACCGGGTCCTGCGGATCTTCTTCTCGCTGCTCTCCGCGGACTCCGACGACGATCTGGACGAGCTCCATGCTGCGTACGCTCCACGGCTGGCGGCCCACCACGACGCGCTGCTCCTCGACGACGCGCTCTTCGCCCGGGTGAACGCGGTCTATGAGAAGCGGGCCGAGCTGCAGGGCGAGGACCGCTATCTGGTCGAGCGCAACCACCGCGACTTCGTGCTCGCCGGTGCTGCGCTGGGGCCGGCGGAGAAGGCACGCCTGCGGGAGCTCAACCAGGAGATCTCCGGGCTGGAGGCGGCGTTCGGGCAGGCGGCGCAGGCCGACTCCAACGACCTCGCCGTGGTCGTCGACACCGTCGAGGAGCTCGCCGGGCTGACCCCGGGGGAGATCTCCGCGGCGGCGGCGGCCGCCGAGGGCAGGGGACTGGCGGGCAAGTTCCTGATCACGCTGACCCTGTTCACCGCCCACCCCTACCTGTCGGTGCTGGAGAACCGGGAGCTGCGCCAGCGGCTGTTCGAGGCCCAGCTCGCCCGTGGCTCGCGCGGCAACGCCAACGACACCCGCGGCATCGCGCTCGACGCGCTGCGGCTGCGGGCGGAGAAGGCCCAGCTGCTCGGGTTCGACAGCTACGCCGGTCTGGTGACCGCGGACAACACCGCCGGCACCCCGAAGGCCGTCCGCGACATGCTGGAGCGGCTGGCGGCGCCGGCGGCTCGCAACGCCCGAGCTGAGCAGTCCGCGCTCGAGGCCTCGGCGGGCGGGCCGATCGAGGCCTGGGACTGGCCGTACTACGCGGAGAGGGTCCGAGTCTCGGAGTACGACGTCGACCTGGCCGTGCTGCGGCCGTGGTTCGAGGCCGACCGGGTGCTGCGCGACGGCGTCTTCTTCGCCGCCGGCCGGCTCTACGGGCTGACCTTCGAGGAGCGCCCCGACCTGCAGGGCTACCACCCCGAGGTACGCGTCTTCGAGGTCTCCCGCGACGGCGAGCCGATCGGCCTCTTCCTGCTCGACCTCTACACCCGGGACTCGAAGAAGGGCGGCGCGTGGATGAACTCCTACGTCACCGCCAACACGCTGCTGGGTGAGCCGTCGGCGGTCGTGACCAACAACCTCAACGTGCCCAAGCCGGCGCCGGGGGAGCCGACGCTGCTCACGTTCGACCAGGTCAACACGCTCTTCCACGAGTTCGGGCACGCGCTCCACGGGCTGCTCGCGCGGGCGACCTACCCGCGGTTCGCCGCGACGTCGGTCTACCGCGACTTCGTCGAGTACCCGTCCCAGGTCAACGAGATGTGGATGCTCTGGCCCGAGGTGCTCGCCAACTACGCCGTACATCACGAGACCGGTGAGCCGATCCCGGCCGACGTGCTCGGCAAACTCGAGGCGTCCGCCACGTTCAACGAGGGGTTCGCGACCTCCGAGTACCTGGCCGCCGCGCTCATCGACCTCGCCTGGCACGAGCTCGGTCCGGCCGACGTACCGACCTCGCCGGAGGCTGTCGAGGAGTTCGAGGCGGCCGCGCTCTCGGCGGTCGGCCTGGACAACCCGGCGGTGCGGCCTCGCTACTACACGGCGTACTTCAAGCACATCTTCGGCGGCTACGCCTCGGCGTACTACTCCTACATCTGGTCCGAGGTCCTCGACGCCGACACGGTCGCGTGGTTCAAGGAGAACGGCGGCCTGACGAGAGAGAACGGCGAGGCGTACGTCCGTTATGTGATCGGCATCGGCGGCACTCGGGACCCGCTGGAGTCCTATGCGGAGTGGCGCGGCCGGCCGGCCCCGATCGCTCCGTTGCTGGAGCGCCGGGGCCTGGCCTGAGGGTCAGCGGTCCCGCGGATCCGCGGGACCGGCCCAGCTGGACTGCGGGTCGCTGGCGGGAAAGGTCTCTTCCTCGGTCTCGTCCTGGCGATCGCGCTCGGCGCCTTCCTCCTCGACTCGATCCGGAGTGGGGAAGGGGATCGGAGCCTCGGTGCTCTCGTCAGCGCCGGTCACCGGGTCCTTGGTTTCCTTCTCGACCATGTTCTCTGCTCCCATCTGAAGACTTCGCTGCTGTCGTCGATGCCGTTCAGCATCCACTGTGCCACGGCCACGTCAGGATCGGCTCAGCGCGTCCTTGACACGGTCCGCGATGGAGTGGAACGGCATGGTGGCCAGCTGCTTGGGCACCGATCCGGCGGAGCCGGGGTGGGGGTGAGTCGGTGCGATGAGCTCGGTCGCGGTCAGGCGCTTGCCCATCATGTGGCGAGCCGTCTCGTCGATCGTGCTGAGAAGCAGCGGGAACTCGACACGCTCCTCCTCTTCGGCGTGCTGCTCGACCGCGATCTGGAAGATCGGGAAGGTCTCGTCGAACTCGGGGCTGTCGACGCCGACCTCCTCGAGCCGGGCCAGCATCTCGGTGGCCTCCTTCTCATCGGCGTTGAGCGCCTTGGCGAGCGTCTCGCCGCCATGGGTCGAGGTGACCGTGTGGACGACGATCTGCTCGGCGGTCTCGTGCACCGCGAGCAGGACCCGGAGGTCGTCGAACGCCTGGCGCTTGGCCGGGCCCTCGGAGTTCCCCACCGTCGCGCAGAGCTGCCGGATGCCGGCGTGCTGCTGCAGCAGGATCCTGACCACGTCTCCCTCGGGTAGCTCGGAGGCCTTCCTGAGGTCTTCGGTCACGTGGGACATGGGCTGCTCCTGTCTCGGATGTGTGGACATAACCCCAGGTACCCACGGCGTGTTCTGCCCATACACCTGTCCAATCGACCACTGATCTGAGATGGTTCAGGTGTGATGAGGTCGGGCGTTGTGCAGGTCGCGGTGGTCAGCCCGCAGGAGGTTGTCGTGCGGGGGCTCGTGAGCATGCTCACGGACTTTCCCGACCGGGTGGTCGTGACCGCGCTTCCGTCGGTACGCAGCCGTGCGCCGGGCGTCGACGTGATCCTCTACGACACCTACGGTCTGTACCTGAGCGACGGCGCCGATCTGCAGCATCTGCTGCACGAGACCGACGCCGAGGTGCTGATCTTCAGCCGCGACATGCGCCCCGATCTGAGGGCCCAGGCCTACTCGCTGGGAGCCCGCTCCTGGGTATCGATGAGCGTGCACGCCGGTGATCTCGTACGCAGCATCGAGCTCGCCGCCGCCGGCGAGCCGATCGGCGAGCACGAGGACCCGATGGGCACGCTCGCCGGGCTCAGCACCCGTGAGGTCGAGGTGCTTGCCCTGATCACCCAGGGGCTGTCCAACAAGGAGATCGCCGAGAAGCTCGTGGTGAGCGTGAACACGCTCAAGAGCCACATCCGTCAGGCCTACCGAAAGATCGACGTCACCACCCGCAGCCAGGCGGTCAGTTGGGCGATCACCCACGGGTTCGCGCCGCCCGACGAGAATTCTCTGGAGCCGGGCGCATCGGTGGTGGCACGGATGGTTACCGATAGCGTATCGACAGAGCAGTCTGGGTGACTGCCGCCTGCCACGGCACGCCGGTGGACACCACGATTGTGCTGTCGGTGCCGCGGTCTCGGCAACGGACCCGGGACCGCGGTTCTAACCCTCAGGGGTGAGTGTGCTGTGGGGGTTGAGCTCACCCCTGGGGGCCATTTCTCTCCTGAGCAGGTGTCTTTCGCACGTCCGCGCGAAAGACTCGGGTCATGGATACGACACAGGATGCATCGCCGCTGCTCCCTCCTCAGCAGGAGGATCTGGTCGTACGCCACCTCCCGGTGGCACGCTCGCTTGCGGCCCGCTACTCGGGCCGCGGCGTCGAGGCCGACGACCTTCGCCAGGCCGCCCACATGGGACTGGTGAAGGCTGCTCGCCGCTATGACCCCGCCGAGGGCGAGTTCCTGAGCTATGCCGTGCCGATGGCCAAGGGCGAGATCCGCCACTGCTTCCGCGAGCTGGCCCGCTGCGTACGTCCGCAGGGTGTGGACGACGAGCTGCTCGAGCAGATGGGGGAGGCCGACCCCGGCTTCGACCGCGCCGAGGCGCGAGTCGTCGTCGCGGAGGCGATCGGCGATCTCCGTGAGGCGGACCTGATGATCCTGCAGCTGCGGTTCGTCGACGGTCTTTCTCAGGCCGAGATCGGCGAGCGGATCGGCGCCACCCAGGCGCAGGTCTCCCGCGCCCTGGCCCGGATCCTCCGCCGGATGCGGGTCGCCGTCGCCGCGTAACCGATGTATCGAGGGGGTACCGGAAGATATGACTACCCAAGCCGTCATCTTCACCGTGATCGGGGTGATCGTCGTCCTGGTCGGCGTTGCCGCCTGGCTCTACGACGCCCGCCGGAACAAGCGCGTCGCCGATGACGAGGAGCGCTTCGATCAGCCGAGAAAGAGGAGGAGCTGAGATGCCGCAACGTGCCTGGAGCAAGAAGCGAGAACGCCAGTACGAGCACATCAAGGAAGGTCTGCTCGAGCGCGGTGAGAACGAGGACACCGCCGAGGAGATCGCGGCTCGTACGGTGAACAAGGAGCGTGCCCGCGGGGGAGAGTCCCGCGAAAGCAGCCGCACCTCGACCAAGGACATCTCCTCAGGCCGCCGCGGTGGCTTGCGCAGCCACCGCGGCTCCGGCGGCCGGACCAAGGCCCAGCTGTACGAAGAGGCCAAGGACAAGAACGTCAAGGGGCGTTCGAAGATGAGCAAGGCCGAGCTCGAGAAGGCGGTTGGGCGCTAGTTCCGTTCTACGGAGACCTGTGGGCCGCCGACCCGTGATCGGGTCGGCGGCCCACAACTGTGTGCTGAGCCTGCAACCATCTACGGATGCGGCCGCGAGACGTACGCCGTCGAGGTCCGCTCGAACACGCCGTCGGCGTTGTCCGGAGGCGGGGTGGGGGCTCGGTGGTAGCCGGGTCGCCCGATCGGGAAGGTCTCGGACATCATGCCGATCCGCTCGCGGGCCAGACCCAGGGTGATGCCGGCTCCGTCACGCAGCTTCTCGTACGTGGCGGCGGGGTAGCGGCCGACGACGTAGCCGGCCACCCCACCCAGGGCGAAGGTGAAGAGGTTGCGTTTCGTCCTCACTTCTTCTTACCTCCCTTGACCTTTCGCAGCAGCGCCTCGGTGCCCTTCTTGCGGATGACCGTGGTGGCGACGGTGATCACGATCGGGACCGCGAAGGCGGCGACAGCCGTGAGCCGCTTGCCCCAGGACGACTCCTGCCACTTGGTCTTGGGCGTCGTGCCGTTCCACAGCGAGCGCTGAGCGTTCTTGGAGCGCTCGCCGGTGATCGTTGAGTACGTCATGCCAGATCTCCTTGTGTCGGGGTCGGCTTTCGTGTCCCGTACCCGTCGTGGGTGCGGGTCATGCGGCGAGTCCTACGCCTTCGAGCTGCTCACGGAGCTCGTCGATGATCCGGGTCAGGATCCGGGAGACCTGGGTCTGGGTGACTCCGATGGCCTCGCCGATCTCTGCCTGGCTGCGGTCCTCGATGAAGCGCAGCCTCACCACGAGCTGGTCACGCGGGCACAGCACGTGAATCGCCTGCTCCAGGGCCAGACGGGTCTCGCAGTCGGCGAGTCCGCCGTCGACTCCGGGCAGCATGTCGCCGATGGTCGCCTCGGCCGAGGACTGGGCCTCGCCCGGGCGCAGCGGAGCGTCCAGCGAGGACGGGGTGAAGCAACCGCGGGCATCGAGCGCCTCGCGTACCTTCTGCTCCGGCACGTGGGCGATCTCGGCCAGCTCGGAGGTGGGCAGGTTGCCTCGCTCCGACCCGATCCGCAGCAGCGTGCTCTGCAGCTCCTGGATGGGTCGCGGCGGCCGTACCGTCCAGCCGTGGTCACGGAACCAGCGCTTCACCTCCCCGCGGATCGTGGGTACCGCATAGGTGAGGAAGTCGTCGGCACGATCGGGGTGGAAGCTCTTCGCGGCCCGGACGAGGGCGATGTACGCCACCTGCTCCAGGTCCGCACGGGGGATGCCACGGCCGGTGTAGCGGTGGGCGATCGAGCGGGCGACCGCGGCGTTGAGGAGGATCACCTCCTCGAGGATCCGGTCCTGCTCCTCACCCTCCGCGGTGTGTGCCTTCGCCAACAGCTCTGAGGTCAGACGCTGTCGCTCGGCCCGGGGTAGGTCTGTCTCGAAAGTTGTCGTCGTCATGTGTAGGTAGTGCCCGACACGACCGTCTCCCAACGGCTTCTGCGCAAGGTTCACCCCGGCGGGTGTGGGTCGTAGGGGTCCGCAACCACCCCTGCGGGTGGTAAACGGGACGGCCGGGCTGGGACGAGCGGCTGCGGGTACCGGCAGGTGAAACGGACACACGCCCTGGGAGGAACACCGATGAACGCCTGGGAAGAGTCATTGCGCGGCGCCCGGGTGGTGGTCACCGGCGGGGCCGGATTCCTCGGATCGTGGGTGAGCGAGCGACTCCTGGACGCCGGGGCCCAGGTGTGGATCGTCGACAACCTGCTCACCGGCTCGGCCGACAAGATCGAGCACCTCTTCGGCCGCCCGGGTTTCGCGATCACCATCGCCGACGCCAGCCGATCGATCCCCGACCCCGGTGGCGTCGACCTGGTGATGCACCTGGCCTGTCCGGCCTCTCCGGTGCACTACGAGCGGCTGCCTCTCGAGACGCTACGAGCGGCGAGCGAAGGTACGGTCAACGCACTCGAGCTGGCCGCCCGCCACAACGCCAGGTTCGTGCTCACCTCCACCTCCGAGGTCTACGGGGAGCCCGAGGAGCACCCCCAGCGCGAGGAGGACTGGGGCCACGTCAACCCGATCGGCGTACGCAGCGTCTACTACGAGGGCCAGCGGTTCGCGGAGGCGACCACGATGGCCTATGCCCGCGAGCGAGGCGTCGACGTCGCGGTGGCGCGCCTCTTCAGCACCTACGGCCCGCGGATGAGCCTCGATGACGGCCGGGTCGTGCCGACCTTCCTCGGCCAGGCCCTGAGCGGGGCTCCGCTGACGGTCGCGGGTGACGGCTCGCAGACCCGGTCCCTGTGCTGGGTCGAGGACACCGTCGAGGGACTTCTGCGGCTCGCCTGCGCCGACGTGGCCGGACCGGTCAACATCGGCAACGATTACGAGGTCACGATGCTCGAGCTGGCCCGGATGATCATCGAGCTGACCGGGTCCGAGTCGCGGATCCACCACGTGGCGCTGCCGACGGACGACCCGCACGTACGCCGCCCGGACCTGACCCGCGCGCGGCTGCTGCTCGGCTGGGAGCCGGAGATGCCGCTCGAGGAGGGGCTCAAGCGAACGGCGCGATGGCGCGAGGAGACGAGCTCGACGGCGGCAGCAGACGCAGAATCGGTGCGCTGACCTCGGAACTTGTCCTGATTCGCCGCATCACCACAGGGCCTCCCGGGCACCGAGAGGGAATGAGAATCCTGATCTGGCACGTACACGACTCCTGGACGAGGGCGTTCGTGCACGGTCGCCACGACTATCTCCTCCCGCCGACCGCCGACCGCGGCCCCGACGGTCTCGGCCGCGCCAGCACATGGGACTGGCCGTCGGCAGCCCGCGAGGTGAGCAGCGAGGCCCTCGCGGACGAGGAGATCGACGTCGTCGTCCTGCAGCGGCCGCACGAGGTCGAGCTGGCCGAGCGGTGGCTCGGCGGGCGGCGCCCGGGTCGTGACCTGCCCGCTGTCTACGTGGAGCACAGCACTCCCGTCGGCGCGGTCCCCGACACGCGCCACCCGATGGCGGGCGGCGGTGTCCCGATCGTCCACGTCACCGGTTTCAACGACCTCCTCTGGGACTGCTCGGGCACCCCGACCACCGTGATCGAGCACGGCATCGTCGACCCGGGCCGCCGCTACACCGGGGACATCGAGCGCGCCGGAGTGGTCGTCAACGATCCCGTACGCCGAGGCCGCTCGGTCGGCGCCGACCTGATCCCGGAGCTGGCCGAGGGCGTCGGCGCCGACGTCTTCGGCCAGCGCGTCGAGCGCCTGCCGTCCTACGACGGGCTGCGGACGTACGAGGACCTGTCGCAGCAGGATCTGCACGATCATCTCCCGCGGCGTCGCGTCTACGTCCACCTCAACCGCTGGACCTCGCTGGGGCTCTCGCTGATCGAGGCGATGCACCTCGGTATGCCGGTCGTCGCCCTGGCCACGACCGAGACCCCGCTCGCGGTCCCGCACGAGGCCGGGTTCGTCACCACCCGGCGGGACGAGATCGTCCCGGCCGTACGCCACCTGATGAAGGATCCCGACGTCGCCGAGGAGGCCGGGCTCATCGGGCGCCGGCACGCGAGAAGGCGCTACGGCCTGGAGCGGTTCCTCGAGGAGTGGGACGACGTGCTCCGGTGGGTCGCCACCGACAGCGCTCGGTGATACCGCGTCCGAGCTCGCCCGGACGCGAGGAGATCTCCCGTTTCCGGACGGAGGGTTTGCGGGCGCGCGAGTTGGGTACCGGGCGGAGTGTAGGAACGAGAGACCTCATGAGGAGTGATCCGCATGACCACGAAGAGCGCTGAGACTGGAGTCGTCACGGGTACCCCTGACAAGGACTACAACCTCATCTGGTTCGCCGAGGCATGCCTGAACAACGCGCTGCGTCTGGACACCTACATCGAGGACGCGCGCCGCTCGAAGGACACCGAATTGGAAGACCTGTTCGTTCGCGCGCAGGCCAACTCCGTGCAGGGTGCCGAGGAGGCGAAGGCCCTGCTCCGTAGCCGCTTGGACGACAAGGTCTGAGCATCCCCCGCAACAACTACACACTGAGGTGAGATCCACATGGCACTAATTCTCTGGCTGATCGCGGCAGTCCTGGTTATCGGCGGCATCCTGGCCCTGGTACGCGGCCAGATCCTATGGGGAGCAGTCCTCATCATTGTCGGCCTGTTGGTCGGCCCTGGTGGGGTCAGCATCTTCACCTAAACACCATGCGGCCCGGGCCCTCGAGGGCCCGGGCCGCGTGGCGTCCGGCGTGAAGTCCGGTGCGAAGCAAGGAAAGGACCGAACCATGGGTAAGTGCGTCACGTGCGGCAACGACTACGACGAGAGCTTCGAGGTGACGACGGCTTCGGGTGAGCACCACGTCTTCGACTCGATCGAGTGTGCTGTGGCGGTGATCGCGCCCGTGTGCGTCAACTGCGGCACCCGCATCCTCGGGCACGGGGTGCAGAACGAGGAGCACGTGTTCTGCTGCGCCCACTGTGCCCACTCGGTCGGCGTGACGGGTGTGAGCGACCGGGTCACCAGCGGTTCCTGACGGGAGGCGACCGGATGTCCCGCGATCTCGCCGCGGACCTGCTCCGGCACGGCTACCACGCGATCCCCGACGCTCGGCGGCGGGCCGGCGACCCGCCGGTCTGCCCCGTCAAGCTCCTCGGGGACGATGCCGTCGTCGTGAGCGGTCCTGCCTCCGTACGCCGCTTCTACGACCCCCAGCTCATCCGCCGCTCCGGTGCGGTGCCCCAACCTCTGGCCACGCTGCTCTTCGGCCGTGGCGCCGTCCACGGACTCGACGGTGAAGAGCACCAGCACCGCAAGGGGCAGTTCCTCGGCCTGCTCGACGATGCCGCTGCCTCGACGCTCGAGGATCTGGTACGCCACCACCTCGGCACAGCGATCCGGGAACGCCACGGGGAGACCGTGAGCGTGTTCCACCTGCTGTCCGAGGTCTACGCCCGCGCGGTCCTGGCATGGGCCGGCATCTCGGTGCGCCACCCCGACAGGGTCGGTCGTCGGCTGGCCGGGATCGTCGACGGGTTCGGGGTCTCCGGCCCCTCCTACGCGACGGCGTGGGCGGCCCGGCTGTGGGCCGACCGCTGGGCCCGGGGGCTCATCCGGGAGGCGCGCTCGGCCACGACGCAGCCCACCACGCCGGTGGAGACCATCGCCACCTGGCGGGACCCGGAGGGCGAGCTGCTGCCGGTTCCGGTGGCGGCGGTGGAGCTGCTCAACGTACTGCGGCCCGCGGTCGCCGTGGCCTACCTCGGCACCTTCGCCGTCCAGACCCTCGACGACGAACCCGCGCTGCGCCCGATGCTCGCCGAGGATCCCGGGCGACGCCACGCCTTCACCCAGGAGGTACGCCGCATCTTCCCGTTCGTCCCGGCGCTCGCCGGCATCGCGCGCCAGCACGGTGACTGGGACGGCCAGATCGTCCCGCAGGGGAAGCGGGTCGTCCTCGACGTACCCGGGACCAACCTGGACCCGGCCTCGTGGTCCGCGCCGTACACGTTCTCGACCGAGCGGTTCCTCGGCCGAGAGGTCGACGAGTTCGAGCTGGTGCCGCAGGGCGGGGGAGACCCCGCCGAGGGTCACCGGTGCCCAGGTGAGCCGTCGACGATCGCGATGATCTCGGCAACCGCCGAGGTCTTCGCCGCCGCTCCCTGGAGCGTGGTCGAGCGCGGAAGCACCTATCCGCGGATCCCCGCCCGCGAGCGGCTCCGCGTCCGGATCGGGTAGATCAGCGGCGCCCGGCGAACCGCAGGGCACTGTGGTGCTCGTGGGCCAGCCGGCGCAGGCAGAGGAGGAACTCGCCGAGGACCACCTGGCCCACGACCATCTGCTCCATCATCGCCTCGCGGTCTTGGCTGTCGTCGATCTGGCCGAGCTCGTAGGCAGCGATCGCATCGACGAGGGGAAGATAGGTCGCCGCGCCCTCGGGGTCGGTCGGCAGACCGCTGTCGAGGATGACCTCGATGATGCCAGCGAGATGGTCGCGCTCGGGGGCATCGGCCCTGACCTCGGTCCACCCCGCTTGGGCGACGATCTGGTCGGCGAGCTCGCGGGTGTGATCGCCCCGGGACACGGGGACGGTCGTCTCGACGCGGAGCGCGTCACAGGCCTTGCCGAACATGTCGTGCACAGACGCGGTGCGGTCCTGGGTCGCGTCGACCAGTGCCTTGAGCGCCCCGACGGGGACGGCGCCGACATCGCGTAGCACGCGGAGCAGGCGAAGGCGGCGTACGTGCTGGTCGTCGTAGTCGGCCAGACGCTCGGAGAGCTTCTTGCCGGGGGAGAGGAGGCCCTCGCGCACGTAGTACTTGATGGTCGCGACGCTCACGCCGGTCGAGTCGGCAAGCTCGGAGATCCGCATCGTTCCTCCGTGAAAGGGGGTTGACGGCATTGCTGGATAGGAGCACTATCTTAGACTAGATACTAATGCTATCCAGTCAGGAGGACGGCCATGTCGAAGATCGCCCGGGGCTATCGAGGGGCTTCCGAGAACGTCCCGGACGGCGTCACGCCCGGCCACAGCGTCGCCGACGTCGGCACCGACGAGGTCGTCGTGTTCCTGATCGGGATGCGCATCCACCGCTGGCACAAGGTGCGCAGCTGGTTCCCAGCGTTCGTCGGGATGCCCCGGATGCTCGCCGAGCTCGCCAAGAACCCCGACCTCGGGCTGCTCTCGGCACGCAGCTACTGGTCGGGGCGCGTGCTGATGACGGTGCAGTACTGGCGCAGCGTCGAGGACCTGGGCCGGTTCGCCAAGGACCCGTCCCGCACGCACGCTCCCGCCTGGGCCGCCTTCAACCGGCGCGCGGCCTCGACCGGCGACATCGGGATCTGGCACGAGACCTACCGGGTCCCCGGTGACCAGGTCGAGACGCTCTACGGCAACATGCCGGCCTTCGGCCTGGGTGCCGCCCTCGGGGCCATCGAGCGCGCATCCGGACGGCGGAACGCGACTCACGAACGGATGGGCTCGACCCGCCCGGAGTACGTCCCTACAGCGCGGTGACGGTCTCGGTGGGGGAGAGCGCCCGGGTGGGCGCGCCTCGCAGGAGCACCACGGAGAGCAGGGCCGCGATCCCGGCGCAGACCGCGGCGCCGGCGAAGACGGTGTGCTCCTGGGCGATGGCGGCGCCGATGAGCAGGTCCTGATAATCCTCGCACATGCCGCCGCCGGTGCACACCGACGACAGCGACGGCAGGTCGGCCTGGGCGGCGTAGTAACTGCGCAGGCCGATCGTGGTCAGCGCCGAGATGCCGACCAGCATCCCGACCATGCGGGCCACCACGGTGAAGGAAGTGGTCAGGCCGTGCATCGACTGCTCGGTCGTGGCCAGGATCGCCGCGTTGACCGGCGCCAGGGCGAGGCCGAAGCCGAGGCCGCCGGCGACGAGCACGACGGTCGCCGACAGCGAGCGCAGCGCGTCGGCGTCCCAGCGGGCCATGAGCACGAACGCCACCGCGGCCAGCAGCATCCCGGCACCCGCGATCACGCCCGCCGGCAGCCGCCGGGTCAGGAAGCCTCCCGCGATGGCACCCACGGGAAGCGCGACCAGGAACTCGAGCAGCACCAGGGCCGCCTTCAGCTGGCTGTCGCCGTAGATCGTGGTGCGGGCGAAGAGCGGTACGTCGATCAGCGCCGCCACCAGTGCCGCGCCGACGAAGAACGAGATCAGCACCGAGCCCCACGCCGGCGTCCGGGCGAACGCGCCGCGCGGCACGATCGGGTCCTGCGCCCGGCGCAGGTGGAAGACGAAGCCGAGCAGCGCCAGCCCGCCGGCGACCAGGTACCAGGTGCCCTGCTCGGAGAAGACCGCCACCTCGGGGTCGGCGGTCGCGAAGGCCAGGATCACCCCGGCCAGGGCGAACGAGAGCAGCATCGCCCCGAGGAGGTCGACCTCGGCGGTGATCCGGCCGAGCACGCGGCGTACGCCCGGCCGCAGGCCGCACTTCACCAGGAACCCGAGGGCGGCGATGATCGTGACCAGCCCCAGCGGGGTCAGCCAGCGAGTCTCCCCGGCCGCGGGCACGTAGAGCGCGCCCCAGGTCAGGTCCTGGACCAGGGCGGTCGGCTCGATCGCCAGCAGCACGAACGCGACGCCCGCGACCAGCAACAGCAGCAGCGCCCATACGTCGGTCGAGCCGCCGGAGCCGCTAGGCGGAGGCGTGTCGAGACCAACAGAGTTCGAAGGGGACCGTGTTGGTCTCGACACCGGCTCGCTGCGCTCGCCGGGCTCGACCAGCGAAGGCAGTGGGTGGGTGCTTCGGCCCATCTGCCTGATGGCGACCGCCAGCACGACGCCGACGACGAGGTTGAGCGCGAAGATCGCCCGCCAGTCCGCGACGGCGAGCACGGCGGCTCCGATGAGCGGCCCGAGCACCGAGCCGAGCTCCTGGACCGCCGAGACGAGCCCGAGCGGGACCCCACGGCGCTCAGCGGGGTAGAGCGCCGCGACCAGCGCGAGGGTCGCCGGCACGAGCGCACCACCGCCCAGCCCCTGGAAGAACCGGCCGACCACCATCGCGGCCAGGTCCCACGACAGCGCCGTCAGGAACGAGCCGAACGCGAAGACGACCAAGCCCCCGACGAGCACCGGCAGGTGCCCGAGGAGGTCGGCGAGTCGCCCGATCAGCGGCAGCACCGCGACGTACCCGAGCAGGAAGCCCGAGATCAGCGGCGCGGCCCGCTGCAGCTCCTCGATCGAGAGCCCGACCCCCGCCATCATGTCCGGCAGGGCCAGCACGACGACGTAGGTGTCCGCGGCGGCGAACGCCACCGCGACGGCCGCCAGCCACAGGACTACCTTCACGGCTTGGCGATCTCCTTCTCGACGCCGTACTCGGTCACGTCGATCGTGTAGGAGTACGCCGCCTCGCCCTCACCGCTGAAGTGGCCCTTGATGGTGGCCTCGGTGAGCTCGTCGGAGTCGTTGATGATGTAGGTGACGTCGAAGTCGCCGGTCGCGCCGGCGAGGATCTTCTGGACCGCGGTGTCCGGGAGTGTGCCGGTGTAGGTCGAGAGGATCTCGTCGTTGTCGGCGCCGCCGCGTACGGACTTGCCGATCTTCACGTCCTGGGTCGCGCCGAGCAGCGAGGAGATGCCGGTCTGCGGCGCGATCAGCGCGGCCGGGTCGGGCACGCCGTAGTCGGCCGGGTCGAGCTCCTGGAACGCGGTCGTGAACGGCAGTTTCGCGTAGACGACGCCGTCGACCGAGACCACCTCGACCTTCGCCTCCGTGCCCATCACCGGCACGGTCAGGGTGCCCTCGAAGGCGGGCTCGCGGGTCAGCGTCCCGGTCGCCGCCTTCAGCGTCGTGATGCCCTCGGGCAGGTCGTCGGAGGCGATCGAGAAGTTGATCCCGCTCGTCTCGTCGAGGTTCTTCTGCGCCGCTGCGAGCACCTGCTGTGGCGTACGTCCCTTGGTCGGCTCGTCGTCGCCGCACGAAGTCATCACGAGAAGCGCGGCCAGAAGGGCGACGAGAGCGAAGGCGAGGCGTGGCAGGCTCATGGGCATGCGGCTCAGAATGCCACGCCCCGCAACTCCTATGGTGTCCAGGTGGCCTCCGGTGCTCAGATGGCCGGTCTTCGATCCGCGCCTTGGCAGGTGGCAGGTGCGGCGCTGTCCGGACGCGGAGTCTCCACGCATCGCCGGATGGTCGTGACGACGCTGCCGGCGGTGAAGAGCTCGTCCTCCGTGGATTCACCCACTCGGACGTCGTGGATCCGGTCGACAAGCGCGGCCAGGGCGTCTTGTGTGTCTGCCTTGACCCCTGGGTCCACGGTGCGCCCGTCGCCCGATCGCACCAGGTCCGCGAGAGCGATCAGTGCCACCGCCGTGTGAGGCCTCAGCTCCGGGCCCAGCCCGACGTGATCGTTTCCCGCCCGTTCCTCCTCTTCCAGGAGCTGGGTGAGCTCCTCGACCAGAAAGCACACCCGCTCGAGGGTTGCTGCCTCCTCGAGCTGTCTCTCCAGGCGGTCTCGGTGGTGTCCCCGACGCCTGTTCGCGCGGGATGCATCGAGGACGAGCTGTCTGGCGGCGCGCATGCGCTGCACCGCCGGCTCCAGCTCTGCCCGGCAATCACTCCATTGGGTATCTGTCGGTGGCCCATCGCCTTGCAGAGCATGTGCCAACAGCCGGAGCTGGAAGACCACCTCGGTCCGGACGTCATGTATCGCCCGCTCTGTGGGGGCGAGAGGCAGCTGCGGGAAGAGCACCGTCATCACGACTCCGATAGCGGCCCCGATCAAGGTGAGTCCGCCGAAGGCACTGACGAACGCCACCGGATCGTCCGTGCCGATGATCAGTACGAACAAGGCTGCCGTCGGGACCCAGTGGCCCTTGTCGTCGAGCCAACCCGAGCTCCCCGCGATCGTTCCCACCGCGATCACCAGACCCACGGTTGCGGGGCTGGGCGTGAGGACGGCCCCGATGGCCAGCGCGATCGCCGAGCCCAGCCAGATGCTGATGATGCTCTGGATGGACTTGCGCACCGAGCCCATCACGGTCGTGGACATGGCGACCACGGCGCCCAAGGGCGCGTAGTACGGGAACTCGCCGGCCGGCCCGGGGAAGACCGCGCCGACCCAGAAGGCGATGGCTCCGGCGCCCGCCGTCGTCAGGGCTGGTCCCCACGGAAGCCGCTGGGCCCGCGCCCACAAACGAGACATCACCTGAGGATGCGGCTGTCAGGGCGGACGGTCCGCCCGACGACCGTGACGACGACAGATGTGACGGCAGTTCTCATGACCGGCTCCCTCCTGGCAACGGAGTGACCCGGTACCCGGGGGAAGCCGGTTCATAACCCTCTCAGCTGTTCCACCGCGCGCTGCCGACGGGGATCACCGTGAGGTCCTCGCCGACGACCAGGTTCCCGGAGAAGCCCTTGTGGGCCTCACGCCAGTGCGAGGACGGGTTGTTGCCGGGCACCAGATGGGAGAGGGCGAGCGTGCCGACGCCGGCTGGCTCGGCGACGTCGCGGCCGACCTGCTTGATGGTGGTGTGTGACTCGAGCAGGTGCTTGCGGACCGGGTCCGCGGTCTCGGGCGGCAGGGAGGCGGTGAGCCGCTCGACGAACTCGGGGTCGATCACCTCGTGGACCAGGACGTCCGCGCCGCGCGCGAGGTCGATGAGGTTCTGGCTCACGCAGGTGTCGCCGGAGACGACGACCGACCCGTCAGGGGTGTCGAAGCGGTAGCCGTACGCCGGGGCGGTGGGCCGGTGGTCGACCAGTGTTGCCGTCACGGTGACCTCGCCGTCCTGCCAGACGTGGATCGGCGCATCGAGCCGCGGCGGGACACCCTCCGGATCGATCTTCCACAGATCCGAGTGGTCGATGTCGTGGACCTCGAAGAGCGTGTCCGGGTCGGGGAAGTTGCTGTCCCGCAGACGGTCGTTGAAGTCCTGGGCGAACGCGTTGCGCAGATGACCGGTCATCGAGGAGATGCCCGGCATCGGCTCGTCCGGGTTGACCAGGGCGGGCGCGGGCCGGGTGGGCGGGAAGACCCGGGTGAGCGTGTCCCGGGGAGCAGGGCCGAACACCTGGACCGGTCCGCCCGAGCGCCCGACGATGTTCATCGACCCGATCGCGTACGTCGTGGGCCAGTCGACCGTGTGGTCGCTGTGCAGGTGGGTGAAGAAGATGCCGCGCACCCAGGAGAGCGCGGAACCCAGGCCGGTGTCCGGAGCCAGGCCGCTCTGCTGCAGGCGGCCGAAGGCACCGACCCCGAGGTCGACGACGTACACCTTGTCCTCGAAGGCGATCGCGGTCGACACCCCGTGCCGCCCGCCGTCGAGCACGGCCGGGCCGCCTGACGTGCCGAGCAGTATGACGCGGGTCCGTGCCTTCGAACGGCGCCCGGTCGAGGCCACGGGTGCGGCGGACGCCGCCGGCGTACGCATGGCTGTCGCGGTCACCGCGCCGACGGCTCCGAGTCCGACCATCGACAGCAGCCGGCGCCGGTCGGTCGAGGGGATCGAGGCGACGGCCTCGTTGAGGACATGACACATGTGGATCTACTCCCGGGATCAGGCGGTGAGGGCGACGTCGCGAGTGAGGACGCGACGGGTGAGGAGGGCGAGGAGGAGGGCGACGGCGCCAACGAGGACGACGGCGGCACCGAGGCCGCCGAGGGCACCCGTGAAGGCGACGATCAGGAGGGGGCAGACGAACTCGCCGAGGAACAGGGCTGCGGTCCACAGGCCGGTGCCGCGGCCGCGCTGCTCGAAGGTGAGGCCGGACACCGCCCAGACGAGCAGGGTGGGCAGCATCAGGCCGGTGCCGGCCGAGGCGATGACCGCGCCGAGCACGATGACCGGCACCAGCGAGGTGGCACCGAGCACGACCAGGCCGACCCCGGCCAGCCCGAAGGCGATCGGAAGCAGCGTGGCGGTGCCGCGGCCGGACACCCGCCCGAAGGCGTACGCACCACCGGCTGTGGCGAGGGAGGCGAGCGCCGCGAACGCGCCGATGGCGGGGACGGCGGTGATCCCGGCCGCGTCGAGCACGTAGGGGAGCTCCACGATCGGGGTGTAGAAGACGATGCCGCCGACGACGGTGACCGCGCATGGCAGCGCGAGGGCGCGCGTGGGCAGCGGCGGGAGCGGGGTGCGCTCCTCGGTGGAGGCGGACTCGCCGGAGGGCTGCCAGATGAGGGCGGCGGCGAGGACGAGGAAGAGCAGGCTGGAGGCGTAGAGCCAGAACGGGGTGCGCCAGTCCTGGGCACCTAAGGCCCCGCCGAGCGCGAAGAAGACCGTGGCCGACAGCGATGCGAACACGGTCTGCATGCCCAGCCAGCGGTCGCGCTCGGTGCCGCTGAAGTAGTCGGAGATCAGCGTCGTGCAGCAGGTCATGATCGCCGCCTCGGCGACGCCGACCCCCGCGCGGCTGAGGACGATCGCGCCCAGCCCGTCCAGCCACAGCGGTGCGGTGCCGAAGACGGCGTAGACCGCCAGGCCGGTGAGCAGCAGCCGCTTGCGCCCGAACCTGTCCACGATGCTGCCCGCGAACGGCGCCAGCAGCGCGATCATCAGCGCCGGGACGGTGAGCGACAGCGGCACCAGCGCGGTCGCGGCGCCGCTGTGGCCGAAGTGGTCCTGCATCCGGGGTAGAACGGGAGCGAGCAGCACCGCGCCGAGGATCGGTAGGCAGCTCATGAACATCAGCAGGAAGCCCTGAGGGCGTCCGGCTCGCCGGACGGGCGTGAGGGTGTCGGACATGGGGTCTCCATGGATCGGGCCGAGATCGTGTGACAGCAGTCACAGCATCGTGGGAGATCCAGGAGGTATTGCGGAAGCCAAACCTGCTTCTGCCGGGTATCAGCCTCGTCGATACCCGAGGGTCAGTCCGACTGCTCAAGTCGCGCTGCGGCGAGCGTCATCATCCGGCGCAGCCAGCCGTGGGCCGGATCCGCGCGATGGGCGGGGTGCCACCAGAACGCCTCCTTCAGCGGGACCACGTCCCAGGGGCAGTCGAGGATGCGTACGCCGGCGGCACCCGCCAGCCGGGTGGCGAGCTGGCGCTGGAGCAGGGCGACGCGCGGGGTCCCGGCGACCAGGAACGGGACCGGGAGGAAGCTCTCGGTCACGACGTGGACGTCGGGCTCGACCCCGATCATGCTGAGCTGCCGTACGGCTGGGGTGAAGGCGGTCGGGGCGTGGTGGGTGACGACCCAGGGCATCTCGGCGAGCTGCTCCATCGTGATCGTCTCGCCGACGGCGTCGTTGTCGGCGGACACGACCAGCACCCAGCCGTCGGTGTGGAGCTCGACCGCGGGCAGGTCCTGGAGGAAGCCGTGGGGGAGGACCATCCCGTCCACGTGCCGCAGCGACTCCGGCGCCTGGTCGACGTCGCCGTGGGTCTGCAGCTGGAACCGGAGGCGTACGCCGGGGGCCTCGCGGGCCAGCTCGGTGGCGAGGTGGTCGCCGAGGACGGTCGTGGAGTAGTCGGAGGCGACCACGGTGAACTCCCGGGTCGAGGTCGCCGGGTCGAAGCCCGGCTCGGCCTCGAAGACCCGGCGTACGCCGACGAGTGCTGTCGTGGTGGTCCCGCGCAGCTGGGTGGCCAGGGGAGTGAGGTCGTAGCGGTTGCCGGTGCGGACGAGGAGCTCGTCGCCGAAGTGACGCCTCAGGCGCCGCAGCGCCGCCGAGACCGCGGGCTGGCTCAGCCCGAGGCGCGCCGCCGCGCGGGTCACGTTGCGCTCCTCGAGCAGCGCGTCCAAGGACAGCAGCAGGTTGAGATCGAGATTGCGGAGCGGATCGGTCGCCATGGTCCGACTATAAACACGGTGTATAGGCGGGATAGGAAATCTGCTCTTCCCGAATAGTTGCGTGCGGTTCAGAGTGGTGCTCGTCACTCCACATCTCGCACACCCAGGGAGCTCTCATGCCCGCCATCAGCTCGGTTCTCGTCATCGGTGCCGGAACCGCCGGGACGGCGACCGCGATCCTGCTCGCCGAGCGGGGCGTCTCGGTCGACCTCGTCGAGGCCAAGCCGGACGTCTCCGCCCTCGGCTCCGGGATCACCCTGCAGGGAAACGCGCTGCGGGTGCTCCGCGACCTCGGCGTGTGGGAGCAGGTGAGGGCGGAGGGCTACGGGTACGACACCCTCGGGCTGCGCGCGCCCGACCCGGCCGGAACGCTGCTGGTCGAGCTCGAGGACCACCGCACCGGCGGTCCGGACCTGCCCGCGACGGTGGGGATGTACCGCCCCGCCCTGGCCCGGATCCTGCTCGACCGGGCCGTGGCGGCCGGCGCCAAGGTGCGCTTCGGAGCCACGGTGACCGAGCTGTCCCAGGACGACGCCGGCGTCGACGTCGCGTTCGCGGACGGGTCGCACGGGCGCTACGACGTCGTGGTCGGCGCCGACGGGGTGCGGTCGTGGACGCGCCGGGCGATCGGCATCGACGTCGAGCCCGAGCCGGTCGGGATGGGGATCTGGCGTGCCTTCACCGAGCGGCCCGCCTCGGTCACCCGCACCGACCTGATCCACGGCGGACCCTCCTACATCGCCGGCTACTGCCCGACCTCGGAGGAGAGCCTCTACGCCTACATCGTCGAACCCGCACAGGACCGCAGCGGGCTCAGCCCCGAGGAGGGGCTGGCGGTGATGCGGGAGCTCGCGAGTGCCTATCACGGGCCCTGGGACGAGATCGTCGGATCGCTGACCGACCCGACGAGGGTCAACCACACCCACTTCGAGAGCCACGTCGTCGACGGCCCCTGGAACCGAGGCCGGGTCGTGATCATCGGCGACGCCGCCCACAGCTGCCCGCCGACCCTCGCCCAGGGCGCCGCCCAGGCACTCGAGGACGCCGCCGTGCTCGCCGAGCTGCTCACCGGCCACGACGACCTGGCCACCGTCTGGCCCGCTCTCACCGAGCGCCGGCTGCCGCGCGCTCGGGCCGTCGTCGAGGCCTCGCTCCAGCTCTGCACCTGGCTGAAGGCGCGCGAGCGCGGTGACGTACCCGGCCTGATGGCCCGCGTCGCCGCCCTCGTCACCCAGCCCGCCTGACCACCCCATCTCACGAGGAGAACACCGTGACCGAGAGCATCATCGACCCAGTCATCGAGACACCGCCCGCCGAGCGGCTGATCACCCACCTGCGCCACGTCGACCTGGCCGTACCCGACTACGAGCGGCAGCTGGAGTTCTATACCAACACCTGGAAGCTCAGGGCCGAGACGACCGACAGCGGGCTGGCGTTCCTGGCCGCGGAGGGCTCCCCGGAGCACTACTCCGTGCGCCTGCGCCGCGCGGACGACAAGCGCCTGGACCTGATCGCCTTCGGTGCGGCGAGCCCGGCCGACGTCGACGCGATGGCCGAGCGGCTCGGTCGCGCCGGGGTGAAGCTCGTCAGCGAGCCGGGTCCGGTCCTGACGCCGGGCGGCGGCTACGGCTTCCGCTTCTTCGACAACGACGGACGTACGGTCGAGGTCTCCTGCGACGTGGCCGTGCGGCAGCACCGCAAGATCGAGGAGGGCGAGGCGGTCCCGGTCAAGCTCTCCCACGTCGTCATCAACTCGCCCAACCCCGAGCAGACCGTGGCGTTCTACCAGCGCCACCTCGGCTTCGCGCTCTCCGACACCCTGATGCACCCGCGGCTGGGCTCGATGATGTGGTTCCTGCGAACGAACCGGTTCCACCACAGCCTCGCGATCGCCCGCGGGCCTCACGTCGCGCTGCACCACGCCTCCTTCGAGATGCGCGGGCTGGACGAGTACATGCGCGGCACCGGGCGGCTGCTGCGGGCCGGCGTGGAGAAGATCTGGGGGCCGGGGCGGCACCTGGCGGGCAACAACACCTTCAGCTACTTCCTGGACCCGCACGGCAACACCGTCGAGTACACCACCGAGCTCGAGGAGCTCGTCGAGGACAACTGGCACCCGCATCTGTACGACTTCAGCGATCCGGAGGTCTCCGACCAGTGGGGCACCGCCAACCCGATGGACGAGCTGGTCGCGGGCAAGTCCTTCAACGACCCGGACAAGGGCGTCTTCGTCGCCCCGCCGGTCTGAGCTGCGTTCGAATGAGGAGAGCCCGATGAAGCTGGCAACCTTCCGCGATCCTGACCTCGACGTGCCGCGCGTCGGCCTGGTCACCGAGGACGGACTGCACCCGTTCGCCGTCCGGCACACGATGCGTACGCTCATCGCCGGCGGGCGCGAGGTGCTCGACCGTGCCGCCGACCATGCCCGGGCAGCGGAGGCCATCGACCTCGCCGAGGTCGAGCTGCTGGCGCCGCTGGAGCCGGCCTCGGTGCGCGACTTCGTCGCCTTCGAGGAGCACGTCGAGGGCGTACGCCGCTCGGTCGACGGCGTCAGCGGCGTCCCCGACGCCTGGTACGACGCCCCGGCCTTCTACTTCACCAACCCGCACGCGATCCTCGGACCGGGTGCCGAAGTCCCCTTCCCGGCGGCCTGCGCGGCCCGCGACTTCGAGCTGGAGGTCGCCGCTGTCGTGGGTGCCGAGGGCCGGTCGGTCTCGCCGGAGGAGGCCGGGGCGTACGTCTTCGGCTACACGATCTTCAACGACTGGTCCGCGCGTGACCTGCAGGGCCGCGAGATGCAGGTCGGTCTCGGGCCTGCCAAGGGCAAGGACTTCGCCACCACGCTCGGGCCGTGGATCGTGACGGCCGACGAGCTCGAGCCTTACCGCGACGAGGACGGCTTCCTCGACCTGCTGTGCACGGTGTCGGTCAACAGTGTCGAGGTCGGCCGCGACCGCCTCTCGAACGTCGGCTGGACCTTCGAGACGATGATCGCGTACGCCTCCCGCGACTCACGTGTGGTCGCCGGCGACGTCCTCGGCTCGGGCACCGTCGGCAACGGCGGGTGCCTGGCCGAGTTGTGGGGCCGTCATGGCTCGCAGGAGCCGAAGCCGCTGCAGCCCGGTGACGTCGTCACCCTCGAGGTCGAGGGGATCGGCACCCTCACCAACACGGTCGCGGTCGCGCCGCCCGCCCCCGAGCTGCCGCCGGTGCGCCGTCGCGAGCCCGCCGCCCGGTTGCGCTGATATCCACCAAGAAGAGGACAAGAGATGTACGAGTACTTTCCCGGCAACTACGTGTGGAACCTGGGTGTGGTCGCCACGCTCAACTCCGGCGGCCTGATCGACGAGGTCGACCGCGCCTGCCGGCCCCTGAAGGAGCTCGCCGCGCAGGGCTCCGACGTGGGCACCGCCGAGTTCATGGCTGCCTGGCGCGGTGTCGCCGACCAGCTCGAGGAGCAGGCGGGCGAGGCCGAGAAGGCCGGCCACCGGCGTACGGCCGGGCAAAAGGTCTTCCGCGCCTCCGTCTACGTCTCCCAGGCCGAGCGGATGCAGAGCGCGAAGGACCTGGGCCGCAACGCCGAGTACCAGCGCAGCGTCGACCTGCTGGTCCGCTCCTTCGAGCTCCTTGACCAGCCGACGGTCAAGGTCGCCATTCCGTACGTGGAGAACGGCCGCCAGACCACCCTGCCCGCCTACTTCCACCCGGCGAACGTCGACGGCGCCCCGGCGCCCGTGATGATCGTGTGGAACGGGCTCGACTCGACCAAGGAGATGATGGTTGGCGCCGGTGTCCACACCGAGCTCGCCGCCCGGGGCATCTCGACGCTGATGGTCGACTGCGGCGGCGCCGGCGAGGCGCTGCGTCTGGACGGCCTCACCGCTCGCGTCGACACCGAGGCCTGGGCCGCGGCCTGCGTCGACTGGCTCGAGACGCGCTCGGACGTCCGTGCCGACCGGATCGGACTCGTGGGCTGGTCGCTGGGTGGCTACTACGCGCCTCGCGCCGCGGCGTACGAGAAGCGGCTGGCGCTGTGCGTGGCCTGGGGCGCCAACCACGACTGGGGCGCGGTGCAGAAGCGACGCCTCGACCGTGAGGGCGAGAACCCGGTGCCGCACTACTGGGACCACGTGCTGTGGGTGTGGGGGCAGCCCGACATCGACACGTTCATCGACTTCGCCGAGGACGTGAACCTCGACGGCGTGGTCGAGGAGATCACCGTGCCGTTCCTCATCGCCCACGGCGAGAACGACCGCCAGATCCCGCTCTCCTACGCGCATCGCTCCTACGACCAGGCGGTCAACAGCCCCAAGCGCGAGCTGCGGATCTTCACGCCGGAGGAGGGCGCCACCGAGCACATCGGCCTGGACCACTTCCCGCACGTCATCGGCTTCATCGCCGACTGGGTCGCCGACACGTTCGCCGAGCTGGACGCGTCGTGACCTCCCTTGATCGGAGCGATCCCGAAGGCGAGATCGCGAAGACGGTCGCCCGCGTCTCCAACTGGGGGCGCTGGGGCGAGGACGACGTCCGCGGGACGATGAACTTCCTCACCGACGCCAAGCGCGTCTCGGCTGCGGGACTCGTGCAGACCGGGCGGTCCTATTCGCTCTCGCTGCCCTTCGACATGGACGGGCCGCAGAACGGCTGGCGGCGGCGTACGAACCCGGTGCACACCATGCTCGACACCGGCACCGACGCGGTCACCGGCATCCAGGGGTTCCCGCACGGGATCGGTGGCGCGGACGACGTCATCGCGATGCCGCTGCAGTGCTCGACCCAATGGGACGGGCTCGGCCACATCTTCGACCACGGGCGGGCCTGGAACGGCCGCCCGGCCGAATCCGTGGTGACCTCGCTGGGCGACGGCGTCACCGGGATCGAGACGGTCGCCGACGTGGTCTGCGGTCGCGGGGTGCTGCTCGACGTCGGCCGTGCCGTCGGGACCGACGGCGAGCTTCCCGACGGCTTCGCCATCACCGAGGAGCACCTGGAGCGCACGATCGCCGCCCAGGGTGTCAGCGCGGCCGTGGGCCGCGGCGACATCGTCGTCGTACGCACCGGGCAGCTCTCCCGCGCCCGCCGGGGTGTCGCCGCCGGCGAGGGCTGGGGCGGCTATGCCGGGGGAGCGGCCCCCGGCCTCTCCTTCACCACCGCCGACTGGCTGCACCGCACCGAGATCGCCGCCATCGCCACCGACACCTGGGGCTTCGAGGTGCGGCCGAACGAGTTCGACGACGCCTTCCAGCCCCTGCACCAGGTCGCGATCCCACACCTCGGCCTCTTCCTGGGTGAGATGTGGGACCTGGACGGCCTCGCCTCCGCATGCGCGGAGGACGGCCGCTACGACTTCCTGCTCGCTGCCGCACCGCTCCGCGTCACCGGCGCCGTCGGCGCCCCGGTGAACCCGATCGCGCTGCGCTGAGGGGTCCGATGCTCACCGAGGTACCTCGGTGAGCAGTCGCTCCCCTCGTGGAACTCCGCGAGGGGAGCGAGCGTCGACCGAGTTACCCTTCGACAAGCTCAGGACATCGCCTCGGTGAGCAGACACCTACCCGGCAGCGACCGGGAACGTGTGAGCCACCGGCCCGGAGACGGCGTCGATGGGCTGCTCGAGCGGGATCCCGGAGCCGTCGCGGCGCGGGTCAATCTCGGGCAGGTCGATGGGCGCCCCGGAGGCGGCAGCGGCCATCGCGGGAGCGGCGCCGACCCAGGCGAAGACGATCGAGTCTTCGCCCTTGAGGTAGCGGTGGGCGCGTACGCCGCCGGTGGCTCGGCCCTTGGCCGGGTACTCGCTGAACGGCGTGGTCTTCACCGATCCGGTCTCGGTCCCGGGCAGAGCGCTCGACGAGCCGGCCACGGTGACGACCGCGGCACCCTCGGGCGCGTCGGAGGAGACGATGCCGAAGAAGACGACCTTGGACCCGTGGGCCATCCGGACGCCGGCCATCCCGCCCGCGCTGCGGCCCTGGGGACGGACGACGTCAGCCGGGAAGTGGAGGAGCTGGGCGTCGGAGGTGACGAAGACCAGCGACTCGGTGCCGGTGCGCAGCTGCGCGGCGCCGACCACCTCGTCGCCGTCGGCGAGCTTGATGACCTCCCACTCGTCCTTGTTGAGCAGCACCTCGGGGTTGACCCGCTTCACCACGCCCAGGCGGGTGCCGAGCGCGATGCCGGGACCGTCGGTGGCCAGCGTGGTCAGCGCGAGGGCCCGCTCGTCGGACTCCAGCGAGAGCAGCGCCGACAGCGGCAGGCCGCCGGAGAGGTTCGGGTCGCCGTGGGTCGGCGGCATCGCCGGTAGGTCGAGCACCCCGAGACGTACGAGACGGCCGCGGGAGGTGAGCACGCCGATCTGGCCGCGCACGGTCGCCGGGACCACCGAGACGATCACGTCGTGGTTGGCGCGCCCCGAGCCCGTCGAGAAGGGCTCGGCGTCCGAGGAGCGGGCCAGGAGACCGGTCGAGGAGAGCAGGGCGAAGCACGGGTCGTCGGCGACCTCGAGGCTCATCGCCTCGAGCGCCGGGGTGCCGGCGGAGGCGAGCAGGACGGTGCGCCGCGGGGTGCCGAACGTCTTGGAGACCTCGCCGAGCTCGTCGGAGACGACCTTGCGCAGCATCTCGTCGTCGCCGAGGATCGAGTCCAGGTATTCGATCGTCGAGCGCAGCTCGTCGCGCTCCTTCTCCAGCTCGATCTTGGAGAACTTCGTCAGCCGGCGCAGCGCCATGTCGAGGATGTACTCCGCCTGCGGCTGGCTCAGGTCGAAGACCGACATCAGCCGCTCCTTGGCCTCGCCGGCGTTGTCGGAGGCGCGGATCAGCTGGATGACCTCGTCGATGTCGAGGATCGCGATCAGCAGCCCGTCGACCAGGTGCAGCCGGTCGGCGGCCCGGTCACGACGGAACTGCGAACGGCGGCGTACGACGTCGTAGCGGTGTCCCAGGAAGACCTCGAGCAGCTCCTTGAGGCCGAGCGTGCGCGGCTGCCCGTCGACGAGCGCGACGTTGTTGATCCCGAAGGAGTCCTCCAGCGGCGTCATCTTGTAGAGCTGCTCGAGGACGGCCTCGGGCACGAACCCGTTCTTGACCTCGATCACCAGCCGGGTGCCGTGCTCGCGGTCGGTGAGGTCCTTGAGGTCGGCGATGCCCTGGATCTTCTTGGACTGCACCAGGACCTTGACGCGCTCGATGATCTTCTCGGTGCCGATGTTGAACGGCAGCTCGGTGATCACGATGCCCTTGCGGCGCCCGAACGGCTCGATCCGCGTGGTGGCGCGGATCTTGAAGGAACCGCGACCGGTCTCGTACGCATCCCGGATCCCGTCCAGGCCGACGATGGTTCCGCCGGTGGGGAGGTCGGGGCCGGGGATGAACTTCATCAGCGTGTCGAGCTCGGCGCCGGGGTGCTTGATCAGGTGGCGCGCGGCGGCGATGACCTCGATCAGGTTGTGCGGGGCCATGTTGGTGGCCATGCCGACCGCGATGCCGGTGGCGCCGTTGACCAGCAGGTTCGGGATCGCCGCGGGGAGCACGCTCGGCTCCATCTCCCGCGAGTCGTAGTTGGGCCGGAAGTCGACCGTGTCTTCCTTGATGTCATCGGTCATCGCCTGCGCGGCCGGGCCCATCCGGGCCTCGGTGTAACGCATCGCGGCAGCCGGGTCGTCGCCGCCGGGGGAGCCGAAGTTGCCGTGCCCGTCGATCATCGGCAGTCGCATCGCCCACGGCTGCGCCATCCGGACCAGGGCGTCGTAGATCGCGCCGTCGCCGTGCGGGTGCAGCTTGCCCATCACCTCACCGACGATGCGGGCACACTTCACGTGGCCGCGGTCTGGACGTACGCCCATGTCGTTCATCGTGTAGAGGATCCGGCGCTGCACGGGCTTGAGACCGTCGCGGGCGTCGGGCAGTGCCCGGGAGTAGATGACGGAGTAGGAGTACTCCAGGAATGAGGACCGCATCTCGTCCCCGATGTCGGTGTCGAGGATGTGCTCCTCGAAGTCGTCGGGTACGTCCTGCTTGGTCTTGCCGCGTGCCATAAGGGGCATTGTCTCGAATCCCTGTGCGAGTGCGACATCGGGCTCGCCGACTGTGCCGATTTCCTGGATGGGATCCGAACCAGGTTGGTCTTCCGTACGCCGCACATCCGCGTACATTGGCTGTAGAGATCAATCCGTCCGGAGTCACCGGTTCAACGCACATGGAGGTGCTTGAAGATGGCTGTCACCCAGATCGAGCTCGACACCGAGCTGCTCGAGGAGATCCAGCGGATCTCCGGCGCGACCACGCCCCAGGAGGCGGTGGAGTTCGCCGTACGCGAACTTGTCATCCGCAACCATGAGGGCGACGCCCCCAAGCACGCCCAGAAGCTGGCGCGGAACTGGGACTATGACGGCTGGCGGGTGCTCAACGAGCGCGACCGCGCCAACGTCGTACGTCACTGACACGCGGGTGTAGACGTACGTCTACACCCCGGCCTATGATGGGTGCATGAACACGATCGGAACCCGGGATCTCAAGCAGAACCCCAACTCCGTGATCCAGCGCGTCCTGGAGACCGGGGAGGAGTTCGAGATCACTGCGCACGGCCACGCGACTGGCGTGCGCCTGGTCCCGACGCACGCGGGTCCGGCCCGCTGGGTCTTCGGCGACGTGCTGAACGCTGACGGGCCGGGCCTGACGCCGGCGGAGGCTGATGCTTGGCGTGCTGATGTCGCCGATACATTCGACGACGAGGTCACCGATCCCTGGGACCGCCGGTGATCATCCTCGACACCAACGTCCTCATCGACTACGACCGCTACCTCTTCGACGCTGGTGAGGCGTACGCAGCCAGCATTCTTTCCCGCGCTGAGCTGGAGTTCGGCGTTCAGGCCGCCACGAGCCCCGAGCAGATCGCGAAACGCACCCAGCGTCTCAACCAGCTCGACGCACGCTTCGACTGGTTGCCCATGGACAAGGAATCGACGCGGTCCTATGGCCTCGTCGCGGCCGGAGCCAAGGCCACGGGCGCCAAGGTCAGAGGCAAGGACGCCCTGATCGCCGCGCAGGCACACCGCCACGGCGCCGGCGTCATGACGCTGAACGCCGATGACTTCAAGCCATTCGCCCATCTGGTCACGGTCCTCGCGCCGACCCCACGTCTCGGTGTCGTGGACTGAGCGGCGACTGGTGCGTACCGCTAGATTTCTCTCGTGACCGCGCAGCAGACCCCGCCGTACCCCTCCCACTGGGAGGCGGACGTGCTGCTGCGCGACGGGCGGACGGCACACATCCGGCCGATCAGGTCGGCGGACAAGGACCTGCTGGTCGACTTCTACGACCACCGGGTCAGCGACGAGTCGAAGTACTACCGCTTCTTCTCGCCGATGCCGCACCTGTCCGCGCGCGATGTCGCGCGCTTCACCGAGGTCGACCACAAGGACCGGGTGGCGTTCATCCTGACCCTGCGGGGCCGGATGATCGCGGTCGGGCGCTACGACGTGGTCAAGCCCGGGGAGGCCGAGGTCGCCTTCCTCGTCGAGGACGACTACCAGGGCCGGGGGATCGCGCAGATCCTGCTCGAGCACCTCGCCCAGGCAGGGCGTGAGCGCGGGGTCACCAAGTTCACCGCCGACGTGCTCCCCGACAACGCGCGAATGATCCAGACCTTCCGCGACGCCGGCTACAAGGTCGCCAGCGTCTACGAGGACGGGGTCATCTCGCTGCAGTTCGGGATCGACGTCACCGACACCGCGGTGGGCCGCCTCGCCCTGCGCGAGCACGAGGCCGAGTCCGCCTCGATCCACCGCTTCTTCAACCCGCGCTCGGTCGCGGTCATCGGCGCCAGCCGGAGGCAGGAGACCGTCGGCCAGGCGCTGGTCCGCAACCTGGTGATCGGTGACTTCACCGGCCGGGTCTACATGGTCAACCCCAGCTCCACCGCGGTCAGCGGCATGCCGGCCTACAAGAGCGTCCAGGACATCCCCGACGACGTCGACGTGGCGATCGTCGCGGTGCCCGCCGACGCCGTCCAGGACGTCGTGCTCGACTGTGCCGCCAAGGGCGTGCACGGGCTCGTGGTCATCTCCAGCGGCTTCGCCGAGACCGGCGAGGAGGGCCGCCAGCGGCAGCGGCGGCTGGTGAACCTGTCCCGCTCCTACGGGCTGCGGCTGATCGGGCCCAACGCGCTCGGCGTCATCAACACCGACCCGCAGGTCAAGATCAACGCCAGCCTCGCCCCGACGATGCCGCCGCGCGGCCGCGCGGGCTTCTTCTGCCAGTCCGGTGCGCTCGGCTCCGCGATCCTGGAGAAGGTCAACAACCGGGGCCTGGGCCTGTCGACCTTCGTCAGCGCCGGAAACCGCGCCGACGTCTCCGGCAACGACCTCCTGCAGTACTGGGAGGAGGACGTCTCGACCGAGGTCGTGATGATGTACCTCGAGTCGATCGGTAACCCGCGAAAGTTCTCCCGCATCGCCCGCCGCGTCTCCCTGCGCAAGCCGATCGTCGCGGTCCGCTCGGGCCGCACCACCCAGGGTGTGCCGATGGGTCACGCGGTCCGCAAGATCAGCGCCCCGCCGGCGGCCGTCGACGCGATGTTCCGCCAGGCTGGGATCATCCAGGTCGACACCCTCGACGAGATGTTCGACGTCGCCCAGCTCCTCGCTCACCAGCCGCTTCCGCGCGGCCGGCGGGTGGCCATCGTCGGCAACTCCGACGCCCTGGGCCTGCTGGCCGCCGACGCCGCCGTCTCGGCGGGACTGCAGGTCAACAAGCAGGTACCGCTCCCCACCGAGCCGAGCGCCGAGGACTTCGAGGACGCGCTCGACGCGGCCATCGACGACCCCGAGGTCGACGCGGTGATCTCGGTCTACATCCCGCCGCTCAACGTCTCCGGCGAGGAGATCGCCAACGTGCTCGCCGCGGTGGGGGAGCAGTCCGACAAGCCGCTGGTCACCAGCTTCCTGGGTGCCGAGGGTGTCCCCGAGCTGCTCCGCGTCCCCGACGTCGCCGGCTCGACCGCCGGTCGCGGCTCGGTGCCGTCCTACTCCTCGGTGGAGTCGGCCGTACGCGCCCTGGCCAAGGTCGTGGAGTACGCCGTCTGGCTGCGCTCCGCCGACGGCGAGACCCCGTGGCTCAGCACCGACGAGTGCGACCCGCGCACGGCACGCAAGATCGTCACCGACGTGCTCGCCGCGCGCCCGGCCGGGGGCGACCTGAGCCGCGAGGACCTGGGCATGGTCCTGGCCGCGTACGGGATCAAGCTGTGGAACACCCACAGCGTCAGCACCCTCGAGGAGGCGATCTCCGCCGGGGAGGACCTCGGCTGGGGTGTCGTGCTCAAGGCGACCGTCGAGAGCGTCCGGGAGCGGCCCGACCAGGCCCATGTCGTACGCAACATCGACGACGTCGACGAGATGACCGAGGCCTGGGAGCTGATCACCAGCCGGATCCCGCCCGAGACCGGCGGGTTCACCGTGCAGCGCACCGCGCCGCCTGGCGTCCCGGTCGCGATCCGCTCGATGGAGGACCCGCTGTTCGGTCCCGTGGTCTCCTTCGGCATCGCCGGCCCGATCACCGAGCTGGTGGCCGACAAGGCCTACCGGATCCCGCCGCTGTCCGAGCGCGACGCCGCCTCGATGGTGCGCGAGATCAAGGCCGCGCCGATGCTCTTCGGCTACCGCGGCGGCGACATGGTCGACGTCGACGAGATCGAGCGGCTCGTCCTCAGGGTCGCCCAGCTGCAGAACGACCTGCCCCAGATCTCCTCCCTCGACCTCTCCCTGGTCCTGGTCGGGCTCGAGGGATCGGCAGTCCTCACCGCCGGCGCCCGGGTCGACCTGGTCGCCGATCCGCGCTCGGATTGGTTCGTACGCCGCCTCAACCCGGCAGTCGGCGACACCCTGCCGGGCTGAGACCAGAGCCGGGCACTCTTGGATGTCAGTCGTCCTGCAGTCCCAGCGGCGTCCCGGAGAGCGGCTCGGCTCGCTGATCGAAGAACAGACCGGCCGGGGGCTCCTGAACGGGCAGCGGAGGCGGGTTCTCATTGTGCACCCCGTTCGTGCACTGGGTGAACGGCCCGGCGACAGGATCCATCAGCACGCGCATGTGCGGGTCGACATGGTGCAACCACCAGTTCGACATGCCGGTCGCAGGGTCGAGCCTCAGGTGCTCCCATGCACGCCAGATCGCGTCCAGGCGCGAGAGGGCCTCCGCATGGCGGTACCACTCCGAACACCATGCGAGCCCCGACTCCGGGGACCGCGCGAACAGATAGACGAACCTGTCTTTGACGAACTCCTCGACATTTCCGTAGAACAGGTCGGGCGACTTCTCCTTCTGTATCTCGTCCTCGATGATCTCGTCGAGCAACTTGTCCAGGCGGTCTTCGGATGGACCTTCGGGCATGTCATCAACTCCTCTAGGTGCTGTTCGTCGTGGCTGGGTCATGAGCTCCGAACCGTGCCAGGACGTCTGCGTGAGTCTGTGCCGTTCGGCTCAGGCTGCTGACGTAGGTCGCGGGGCTCTCCCGTGCGAGCCGCCGATGGAGCTCGAGCGCCTTCGTCGAGTAGGTCAGGGCGCGCCGCGGCGGGCGGCTGCCGTGGCGGTCGGTCACGACCAGCATCCGAGCCAGTTTTCGCAGGATGACGATGCAGTCGTACGCGGTCTGATCAGCCAGCATCCGGAGATACAGCCGCTCGGCTCGGCGGGCAGCGCGACGTGCCATGTCCGGCATCTCGGCCAGGGCGAGGGACACGGCGAGTCTCACGTGTGCGTCGCACGTCGACCATTCACTGACTTGCGCACCGTCGAGCCTCGAGCGCAGATGGATCTCTTGCCCGGACACGGCCGCCGCGGCACGATAGCGCCCCGTCTTCAGCAGAGTTCGGCCGAGCGAGGCGCACGCGTCGACGAGCGCGGCCGTCTCCCTCACGTCGATCTCAGCCACGCGGCGACGGATCTGGCGCGCTTCCCAGAGGAGCGGAACGGCCAGTTCCGCAGTGGACGAAAAGCGGGAGTAGCTGGCCGCCAGCGCCTCGAGGCAACCTGCGAGCCAGCGCTGCCAGTCGCGGTCCTGTTCGGCGGCGTATCGGTAGCTCGGGAGTGCCTGTCGGCGCATGATCCGCGCTGCGATCTCGCGGTCTAGGCGCGCGTAGGCGTTCGCCGCGTCGTGAAGAGCAGCGGCATAATCGCCGCGGAATGCCTGTGGGTTGCGGTCTGCGAGATCTTTGTAGACATAGGCTGCCTCGGTGCTGACGAGGAGAGACTCCCGGTCCTTGTTCACCGTGCCGAGCCGGACGGCGAGGGTGCTGAGGGCGTCTGCCAGATCGGGGAGCATCCGTTCAGACCTGCTGACCAGGTCGCGGTGGATCGCGACCTCCTGCTTGGCCGCGATCAGCGCTTCGTCGTGCTGCCCGAGGGCAGCGTGGGCGTTACCGAGGTTGCGAAGGTTCTCCGTGAGCGAGTACGCGTACCTGGTGGGGTGCTCCTCCCTGAGGCGCTGGAGGGAGCTGACGGCGCTCTGCGCACCGGTAAGCGCCTTCTCGCGCCACGTGCGGGCGGCTGTCGCGTCGCCGGCCTGTTCCTCGATGTCCCCGAGCGTGCTCATCACCCAGTAGATAGAGGGGTCGCTGGCATGGGCCTTCTGGTACCAGTCGCGCTCCTCGGCCGGCGACCCGCGACGTGCGGCGATCTCGCCCAGGTTGGTCATCGTCCGAGGCACGGTGGGATCGGCTTCGAACGCTCTGCGGTGCCAATCGTCTGCCTCCTGCTGGTGACCGTCGCTGCGGGCGCAGACGCCCAGGTTGTTCATCGGCCAGACGGCGGAAGCATCGGCGAGATGAGCCCGCTCGTACCAACGACGTTCCTCCCCGACGCGACCGTCCTTATGGGCGAGGAAACCCAGTGCGTTCATCGCCGGCGAGTACGTCTCGTCGAGGGCGTGCGCCTGGAGATAGAACCGTTCGGCGGTGTCGCGATCGCCATCGTCGAGCTTCAGGTTGCCGAGTGTCAGGAGCGCCGCGGCGTCTCTGCCCTGCGCGCTGAGCGCGATGCGTTCGGCGTTCGGGAAGTCCTTCTGCCGGTACGCCGTACGGGCGAGCTGACCGAGCATCGCGGGAGGCGCGTCGTCCGCGCGGGCGGCGAGCGCTCGCCAGGCGTCTTCGGAGAGCTCCGCCGGCGGGTCGTCGGGACCTTCGCGAAGCAGGAAGTGCGAGACGACGTAGCCCTCGATCTCGCCCTCCCCGGCGAACGGGTCTGCGGGCGCGAGCGCCTGCATCGGCGCGCTGCCGCTACCCCTGACGGGTGCGCACGCCCACGCGACCGCGTCGTTGAACCAGTCGGGGCGCGACGTGCTGGTCGCGCGCTCGGAACGTGTCATATAGGTGAGCGCGACCGCCCGCAGGACGGGTCCGGGAACGGGCAGGATCTCGGGGTGCAGGTAGCGCTGAATGTCCGCACAGGCACGCAGCACGGCCTGGCCCGGGTGGGTGGTGGGCCGGTCCCGCCGCTCCCGGATCGCCGGAGCCGCGGCCAGGCTCTGCGCGAGGGAGTGCTCCACCTCGTTGACGGCGGTTTCAAGGCGGGGGTCGCGAGCGGACAGGGAGATTGCCCGTTGGTGCTCCTCCTCGGAGAACTCTGGGTTGATGTCGATGAGCTCGAGGGGCGGGCGGCCAGGGGGTGCCCACTTGAGCAGCAGCCGCGCGTCGCGGCTGCCGTAGTCCCGGCCGTCCGGAGAAGACGACGCGGAGGTGAGATCCGCGTAGGTGTTGGGCCAGATCGTGCCGAGGATGACCACCGGGTTCTCGCGGTCGTCGAGCAGGTCCCGGAACACTTGATACGGCACCTTGTGCGAGCCGAGGAAGCCTGCGATCTCGTCCAGCCAGACCACCGTCCTACCCCGGTCGGTCCCTCGAGCCCACTCCCGGAACTCCGCCGAAGGGTCGTCGCCGACGGGAGCGAACAGCCTCCACGTGGGTAGCACCTTGCGGACGGCTTCGTAGAGGCATCGGGACTTGCCCGAGCCCGGCTCGCCGCGGAGGAGCACGATGCCGCCACCCGAGTCCGCGGAGGTCTGGATGGCGTGGCGGACCCGCTGGTCCTGGTCGCGTTCGACGTACAGCGGGAAGGTGGGAGACAGGTCCGGGTCAGCGGTGTCGGGCAGCTCCTCCGGGAGCCTGGTCGACTCCTTGATGCCGAGCTCCTCGCGTGGCAGCCCGTCCTCGACCAGATGCAGGGACCTCGGCGCGAGGAGCCTGGGCCGTTCGCCCTGTCTCGTCGGGCGGACGAGCTTGAGGTGTTCTTCCGAGGAGATGCCCAGGCGTTGGGCGATCTCCCGCGCGCGTTGCCCGGTGGAACGGGCGAGCCTGGAGATGGGAATGACCTTGACCGGGTTGTTTCCCCGGTGGGGATGGTGCTCGACGACGTGGCCGAGCACGTCTCCGTCGTAGAACACCAAAGAGCCCGACAGCCCGCCCCACGGAGAACTGTCGGCCGGTCCCGGGGCCCTGACGGCACCGATCTCGGCGTCACGCAGGATCAGGTGCTCCTGCGCATCGTTCGCGCCCTCCGCGAGCCTGATCGTGCCGGAGAGCGATGCGGTGGACAGCTCCTGCGTCGGGTCGAGCGCATAGCGGGGATAGCCGACCGCCTCGCAGTCTCGCAACGAGCCCGCGCCGCTCCGGTCGCATCTTGCGAACGTCGGCAGCTTCCAGCCGGCGTCATGCCAGGGAGGATCGGCGAGCGTGAGAAGCGCGATGTCCAGACCCCAGCCGGCCCCGTTCCGCTTTCTGCTCCCGATGATGTGCGAGACCGAGCTCTGTTCCCACGAGCCGTCCGGGCTCTTCCGCCGGACCGTGACGCGACGGTCGGGCGTCTCATCGGGGTGGGCCGGGTCATCGACCGTGCAGTGCCACGCCGTCACGACCTCGTTCGGAGAGACGAGATAGCCGGTGCCCCACTTCTCCCGGGTCTCGGAGACGTGGACGACGACGGCAACGACTCGATCGTTCGCAGGACCGGTCGGATGGGTCGTCATCTGACGGCTATTCGTCTTCTTCGGCCGTGTCGACGATAGGAATGGTGCGCTCGGTCCCGGATGTGTGGACGTCGCGGGACGGGGACGTCTCTCCGGAGATCACGATCCCACCTGCGGTCGTCTCCTTCGACGCGGCAGCACCCGAGAGCGGTTTCAACGACAGCCTGATCGTCTGGGTACGCTCCGTGCCCACCGATCCTCCGGCCTCGAGGATCTTCCAGCCGACCTTGCCGTTCGCATCCTTGGTGACGGCCACGCTGAGCTCCAGGTCGACCGTCTCCAGCCCGAACCGCACCTCACCGTCGCGGCCGCTCGCCTGGGCTTCGGAGAGCTCCTGTCTCAACGTCTCGATCGCCTGACTGAGCCCGATCCCGTCCATGGCTTCCCTCCGCCGGTGTCTGGTGCGTTGCAAGGATTTACACCATCAGAACGGGAAAGTCGACGGCAATGCTCCAGGCGTACTCCGGCGCCGCCAGTAGCCCGTGCTACACGCGAGCGTGACAGACTGGCACCCATGAGCACCCGCACCGATGATCTCGACCGCGCCGACGACCTGCGCGCCGAGATCGACCGCACCGGCTACTACCCCGAGGTGGTGGCCGACTGCGTCGCCTCCGCAGTGGCGGGGGAGAAGGTGTCCTCCTTCTTCCTGCACCACGAGCCGACGTTCGACCGTGACGAGGTGCGCCGTCACCTCTCCGTGCTGGTGCTGACCCCGACGCGGCTGATCCTGGCCCACACCGACGAGCACGCAGGCGACGACCTGCTGCCCGAGCCCTACACGTCGACCTCGACCGAGGCCGTACGCATCGACTCGGTCAACTCCGTGGTCGTGACCCGGATGATCACCAACCCGACCAAGGGATCGAGCAAGCCGGCCGAGGTGGTCATGACCATCGGCTGGGGCGGCGTCAACCGCGTCGACCTCGAGCCCGCGGGCTGCTCCGACCCCAACTGCGACGCTGACCACGGCTACACCGGCGTGCTCACCCCCGACGACTTCTCGCTGCGCGTCTCGGCCGCCGCCGACGGTCACGACTCGGTCGACCGCCTGCTCTCCTTCGCAGAATCGCTCTCGGCTCGCACCCACAACCGGTGAGGGGATTGTGACCGGGTTCGTCGCGCCTGCCTACGGGGAGCGCTCACTGGGTGATGTCCTGCCGGCGGTCGCCGCCGCGATGGGTATCCCGTTGGGAACCTCCGAGGCGCGATCCGGTCTCGAGCTGCCCTCCGCCGCTGCGTACGTCGTCTTCCTGGTCGACGGGATGGGCACCAACCTGCTGCGCCGCTATGCGCACGCTGCGCCGTTCCTGGCCTCGCTGAGCGAGGACCAGGAGGCCGGCACGGCCGGGGTGCCGTCGACGACGGCGACCAGCCTCACCTCGTTCGGCACCGGGCTTACGCCCGGCGGGCACGGGCTGGTCGGCTACACCTCCCGGATCCCCGGCACCGAGCACCTGCTCAACGCGCTGCAGTGGCGCAAGGACGTCGACCCCGTCGAGTGGCAGCCCAACCAGACCGTCTTCCAGCGGCTGAGCGAGGCCGGCGTGCCGGTCACCGTGATCAACAAGCGCGTCTTCGGCGGCTCTGGGCTGACCATCGCCGCCCACCGGGGTGCCGAGTTCGTCGGCGCCGACCGGGTCGGCGAGCGGATCGCCTCGGCGGTCGCGCTCTCCCGGGTGCCGGGGTCGCTGACCTACCTCTACGACGGTGACCTGGACTGGACCGGCCACAAGTACGGCGTCGCCTCCTCCCCATGGCTGCAGCAGCTCTCGATGATCGACGCCGAGGCCGAGCAGCTGCGTGACGCCCTGGACCCGTCCGTACGTCTCCTGGTGCTCGCCGACCACGGCATGGTCGACTCGCCGTCCAGCTCCCGCACCGACATCGACGACTTCCCCGAGCTCCGCCACGGGGTCGCGCTGGTCGGCGGCGAGGCCCGCTTCCGGCATCTCTACTGCTCGCGCGGCGCGGTCGAGGACGTCGTCGCGACCTGGTCGGAGACGCTGGGCGACAAGGCCGACGTGATGACCCGGGAGACCGCGATCCGGCGCGGCTGGTTCGGACCGGTCACCCCGTCGGTGCTGCCGCGGCTCGGCGACGTCATCGTCGCCTCCCACGGCGAGCACGCGGTGGTCTCGACGAGCCTGTTCCAGTACGAGACGACCTTGGTGGGGTTGCACGGATCACTGACGCCTGACGAGATGCTGATCCCCCTCCTCGTATCCTGAACCACTAGTGTTCTCCGAGTGGCTGAGCTGACCTTCTGGACCGGGACGATGGACGCAGGGAAGTCGACCCTCGCGCTGCAGACCAACCACAATCACGCGGCTCGCGGCAGGGTGGGACTGATCTTCACCGCCCACGACCGCTCCGGCGAGGCGGTGGTCACCTCGCGGCTGGGCCTGACCCACGACGCGATCGAGGTCACCGACGACTTCGACTTCTGGCGCCACGCCGTCGACTCGCTGACCCACGGCGCCCGGATCGACTACCTCATCTGTGACGAGGCGCAGTTCTACACGCCCCAGCAGATCGAGGCGCTCGCCAAGATCACCGACGAACTGCAGATCGACGTCTTCTGCTTCGGCATCCTCACCGACTTCCGCACCCGGCTCTTCCCGGGCGCCGCTCGTCTGGTCGAGCTCGCCGATCGTACGGAGGTGCTGCAGGTCGAGGCGCTGTGCTGGTGCGGCAAGCGGGCCACCCACAACGCCCGTGTCGAGGACGGCGTCATGGTCACCGAGGGCGACCAGGTCGTCGTCGGCGACACCGACGAGGCCCCCAGCGCGGTCTCCTACGAGGTCCTCTGCCGCCAGCACCACCGCCGCCGCCTGACCGCGGCCCGGGCCCAGTCGGTCTCCCTGGTGCCCGAGCCGCTGCCGTTCGGCTAGCGGTTGAGCGTCGGCATCGGCACGTCGGCGTACCTCGTTCCGACGGGGGTGCTCTTGGTGTCGAGCTGGACGCCGGGGCGGCCGTTCTCGACGACGTACGTCGCGCGGGTGGAGACTGGGGCGCCGGGGCGCTGGACGTACGGCACCACCCGGAAGTCGCTGGAGAGCTCGTCGGGCGTGACCTTGACGCGTACGTAGCCGCGCTGGCTGTTGAAGAACTTCAGGTGGTCGTTGGCCCGCAGCAGGGTCTCGCCGCCGGTGGTCATGTCGGCGCCGTCGCCGCCGCTGGCGATGGAGGTGCCGACGAACTCGCTACCGACGACGGCCGACTCGGGGTCGTCGTAGTCGGCCAGCAGGTTGCTGGCGTAGTTGTGGTGCCGGTCGCCGGTGATCACGACGAGGTTCTCGATCCCGCTGGTCCGAGCGCCCTCGAGGAGCCGGTTGCGGTTGGCGATGTAGCCGTCCCAGGGGTCCATGTAGAGGGTCTTCGCCTCGGTCTCGTCGAGGTCGGTCTCGGCCATCGGCGCCTGGTTGGCGAGCACCTGCCAGCGGGCGGTCGACTGACGCCAGCTGCGCTGGAGCCACGCCTCCTGCTCGAAGCCCATCATCGAGCGCGACGGGTCGTAGATGTCGGGCGTCAGCTCCGGGCTAGCCGGGTCGGAGCCGTCGGCGTACGCCTGGTCGTCGCGGTACTGTCGGGTGTCGAGCACGTTGAAGTCGACCAGGTCGCCGTAGCGCAGGCTCCGGTAGATCTGCATGTCCGGACCGTCCGGCAGCGAGCTGGCCCGGAACGGCAGGTGCTCGTAGTAGGCCTGGAAGGCAGCCGTACGCCGCGGCATCCACAGGTCTCCCTGGGACTGGCTCCGCTCCTCGGGAGTCTCGTCGGCCCAGTTGTTCTCGACCTCGTGGTCGTCCGGTGCGACCACGAACGCGTGGGACTGGTGCGCGGCCATCAGGTCCGGGTCAGACTTGTAGAGGCCGTACTGGAGGCGGTAGCGCGCCAGGTCGAGCGTCTCCCCGCCCACGGCGGGGGAGACCGGGGTGTTGCGCCAGTTGTTCTCGGGGGTGACGCCGGACTCGTACAGGTAGTCGCCCAGGTGGAAGACGATGTCGACGTCCTCGTCCGCCAGGTGCCGGTAGGCGGTGTAGAAGCCGTGGCTGTAGAGCGCGCAGGAGGCGAAGGCGAAGCTCATCTGCGAGAGCGAGGAGCCGTACGCAGGGGCGGTCCGGGTGTGGCCGGTCTGGCTGACCTCGCCGGCGGCCAGGAAGCGGTACCAGTAGTCGCGGCCGGGACGCAGGCCCCAGACCTCGGGGTGGACGGAGTGGCCGAAGTTCGGGGTCGCGGTGACGGTGCCGGACTTCACGACCTTGCGGAAGAGCGGGTCCTCCGCGACCTGCCAGCGGACCTTGACCGGCTCCTGCGGCATGCCGCCGAGACCATCGGCGGCCAGAGGTTCGGGGGCGAGGCGGGTCCAGAGGACGACGGAGTTGGGGAGCGGGTCACCGGAGGCGACGCCCATGGTGAACGGGTAGCCGGAGAGCGACGTGGCGCCCTTGACGGAGACCGCGTCGGCGGGGATCGAGCCGGTGCCGAGCAGCATGGCTGCGGATGCGGCGAAGCCGGTCGTGGCGGTGCTGGAGAGGAGGGAGCGTCGGCTCAGCGAGTCGGGCAGGAGCATCGGGGGGCCTCCGAGAAAGGTGGAAGTGCTTGCCTCCACTCACTTCATCGGGGGCGCATGAACTGCGCCCGACCCACTGCCGACTCTGTCGGGTCGGGTCGCCGACGTAACACGGACCGGCCGATGGCCGGTCCGTGAACGGGTTCACACCAGTCGGTTCACTCCGACTTGCCGCCGCCGAACATGATCTCGTCCCAGCTCGGGACCGAGGCGCGCTTGCGGCGCGCGGACGACTTCTTGGCCGGCTTCTGCTGAGCCTCTTCGGACTGCTCGGACTCGGCAGGAGCCTCGGCGGCCACGGGCTCGACGACCGCCGGCTCGAGCTCGGGCTCGGCCGGGACCGGCGCCTGCTTGCCGGTCGGACTCTCGTCGCCCAGGAACGCCTCGAGCGGGGTGTCGACATCGACCTGAGCCGTCTTGGCCGGCTTGGGCTCCTTGACCGGCTTGGGAGCCGGGGGAGGAGTGACCGGAGCCGGTGCGGCGGGCGCCGGGGCGGGCGCTGCCGGAGCCTGAGCGGCCGGAGCCTGCGCAGGCGGGGGCGAGCTCTGGGCGCGGCGACGCCGGGCGGCGAGCATGTCGTCGGTGATCGGCTCCGGCTCGGGCGCTGCGGCGTCGAGCTTCTCGCCGGTCAGCCAGCGGGCGTCGTCGTTGTCGAGCTCGACGAAGTTGCCGGGGGCGTCGTAGGTCAGCTCGGCGATGCCCGAGCGTTCGGGGGTCTCGTACTCACCGGTGAGCTTCCAGCGCCCGTCGGGGCGCCGGTAGGAGTCCCAGTTGACCGACTCAGGGTTGATGTACATCGTCTGGAAGTGGGCGCTGACCGCCTCGCCCAGGGTGCGGGCGGTGCTGGCGGCCTCACCGGGCCGACGGCGCACGGAAGCCTGCTGGGCGCGCTGTGCCATGTGCTCGCGCTCGGCGAGGACGGGACCGGCGAAGGCCAAGATCTTCTCGACCGTGGTGCCGGCGACAGCGGCGACCTCCTCGGCACTCTCGCCCGAACGAATACGGGTCTGAATGTCACGGGGCCGCAGGCTGCTGCTCGGGGTCTTGTTCACGGTTTGCTCCGATCGGCGGGTCGACACAGCCTCGAGTGCTGCACGGAGACGGTCGTCGATGTCGGCGGTGTATTCACGGTCCTCGTCATCGACGAGAAGCATGCGTAAACCATCGTCACTGACCGAGATGAGCCGCAGAAGGACGGGACCAGCCTCATCCGGAGCCTGCTCTTCGAGCTGGCCCGGAGTCAGGGGCAATCCTTCGGCTGACATCCTCTTCTCAATTCTAGATACGGTTGTGACGACCCTACGCCACAGACCTGCATCGTATTGGGTGGCCGTGCGGCGTGGCCGTGGCATTTGGGGTTTTTGGGACCAACGAGGCGACCATTTGGCCGTGGAACAGACGCTGACCCTCCTCGTGCTCGACCTGGTCGGGTGCTTCGTCTTCGCGCTCTCCGGCGGCCTGATGGCGGTCCGCAAGGAGCTCGACATCTTCGGCGTGATCGTCCTCGCCTGTGTCACCGGCCTCGGTGGCGGCATCCTGCGTGACATGGCCATCGGCGCGACGCCGGTCGCCGCGCTCTCCGACTGGCGCTATCTCGTGGTGCCGATGGCGGCCGGTCTGCTGACGTTCTACTTCCATCCGGCGCTCGGCCGGCTCGGGCCGATGATCAACGTCTTCGACGCCCTGGGCCTGGGGCTGTTCGTCATCGCCGGCGCGGTCAAGGCGCTCGACTTCGGGCTCTCCCCGCTCGCGGCCGCGATCATGGGGCTGGCCACCGGCGTGGGCGGCGGGGTGATCCGCGACGTGCTCGCCGGCCAGGTGCCGATCATCCTGCGCCGCAGCGTCTTCTACGCGATCCCCGCCTTCGCCGGTGCCGCGATCGTGGCCTTCGGCCTGTTCCTCACGCTGCCGCAGTCGCTGGTGATGGCCGCCGCCTTCGTCGTCTGCGCCGGCTGGCGGCTGCTGGCGATGTGGCGCCACTGGGAGGCTCCGCTGCCGCGAGGCTCCGCGTCCGTCTGAACTCAGTGGTCCGAGCAGCAGGGGATCTGGTGGCGCATCTCGAACGGCACCAGACCGCTGGCGGAGCGCTGGACCAGGAGTACGCAGAGCCCCTCGCGCCACACCGGCCGCGCGAACCCGGTGAGATCGAGGGTGTCGCCTGCGTCGAGCGTGATTCCCGCCAGCCCCTCGACGGTGTCGACGACGCTGTCCGCCTCGACCGCGGCCACCGTCGTCACGGTCTCGATCCGAGTGCGTCCCGGGTAGCGGGCCAGCCGCCCGGCGCTGCGCGCGGTGGCCTCGTCGATCGCGGGGGAGTCGGGGGTGACGTACGCCTGGGGGAGGTGGTCAGCGAGGAGCGCGGTCAGCTCCTCGACCGCCGGGCCGTCGGGCCAGTCCAGGACGGCGACGAAGCGGCCGGTCGGCTCGCGCACGACATGGGTGCTGATGACGTACGCATCCTCGGGCTGCCCCGCGCCGAGCACCTCGTCCAGGCGGTGGACGAGGTGCTCGGCGGCGGCGAGGTCCCGGGCGTCGGCGTCGACGGCCAGGCGACGGGTGGTCATCGAGTCGGGACGACCCAGACCGGGTTGGTGTAGAACCACAGGTCGACCCACGGGTCGGCGTCGCCGACGACGTCGATCGCGGGACCGGCCGGGTCGACGCTCGCGCCGAGGTAGCCGGGCTGGGACCGGTTGGCGTCGGTGCCGCGGACACGCACGTAGAACGCCTCCTCGACGCGACCGAGGTCGTAGCGCAGCTGGAAGGTGCCGGTGCGGCCCGAGGTGTCGGTCTGCTCGATCACCTTCGTGTCGGGCGCCTTCCAGGTGTCGCGGTCGGAGACGTACGTCGGGTCGACCGCGCCCCGAATGACGTCGACCCGGTTGAGGCTGGGGAGGAACTGCGACCAGTTCGGGACGTCCTGGGCGGCGATGGTGACGACCAGCGAGATCCGGCTGCCCTTCTTCGCCTTCAGGGTGCCGCCGAGGCTCTCCGAGCCACCGTCGGAGGAGACGACGCGTACGTCGACCGACTTCACCAGCGCACCGTGGTCGACCCAGACGCGGCCGTTGCGCAGGCCCTTCATGACCGCGCCGTAGCTGCGCTCGGAGGCGCCGACATGGGTGCGGCTGTAGTAGCCCGGCCAGAAGTCACCAGCGGTGGTGTTGAGGGAGCCGGCGTAGACCGGGTCGCCGTAGCGGCCGTTGGCGTTGAAGTACGCCGAGTCCGACCCGTCGGGGCGGCGCGAGGTGGTGCCCCAGTTGACGTGGGAGTCGGAGTTGGCGCTGATCGACCACGGCTTGCCCTCGGCGAGCAGCGAGTCCCACAGGCCGCCGACGGTCGAGGTGAACCAGTCGAAGCCGCCCCAGGAGCGGTAGGACTCGGCGGGGTAGCCGGGGAAGGAGTTCGGGCCGGCGGAGTTGCCGTAGTAGCCGCGGGCGCTGCCGGGGCCGTAGCCGGCGGGCAGTCCTGCCGCCTGGTGGCCGGGTGCGCCCTCCCAGCCGATCGCGATCCGCGGATCGGCGTCGCGCCAGGCACGCACCTCGTGTGGGCTGTCGATGCCGTTGCGGGCGGGGTGGTTGGCGAGGAAGAGCGCGTCCGCGACGCGGCGCTTGTCGACCTGCTTGCCGAGCCACTGGATGCCGGCGACGGCCAGCGCCTCGTTCTCCGGGGAGTTGCCGCTGGCGCCCTTGACCGAGCCGTCGTAGTCGTTCTCGAACTGCTTGAGCACCGCGACCTCGTTGGCGCCCGGCGCGACGAAGACGGTGCCGTGCTCGGCGGCCGGGATGTTCCACTCCAGGCCCTGGAAGATCAGAGTGTCCCTGAGTACCTTGCGCGCGGCCACGATGTCGGGGTTGACCAGGTCGACGCCGAGCTTGGCGTGGGTCGCACCGCCGTGGTCGGTGATGACCAGCCAGTCCAGGCCGTACGCGGCGCCGTGCTGTGCCTGGTCGATGACCCGGTACATCGCGTCCGAGCTGTGCTGGGTGTGGATGTGGTGGTCACCGGCGAGCCAGTGCCGGATCGTCGCCCGGTTGCCGCTCTTCGCGGTGGCGGTGGTGGCGGTCTCGGCCATCGCCGGGGTCACTCCGGTCATGCCGGCCATCCCGGCGGTCACCGCACCGGCGATGCCGGCGGCGCGGAGCAGGTTGCGCCGGGTGACCTCGGCGGGACGCAGGTCGCTGTCGGACGCGTCCGAGGAAGCCGCGAGGGTGATCTCGTCGACCTCGTGGGAGTGAGTGTGGGCGTGGGCGTGGTGGTGCCCGTCAGGCCCGTGCGAGTGGGGGTGGTGCTCGTGTGACACGTTGAATCCTCCGCTTGGATGGGGCGTCTCCCGCGTGCCCGAGCAGCGGCGCTCAGAGCAAAGCGCCGCCGGATGGCCGCCGTACGTCCGCCGGTTGCCCACCCGGTGAAATTTTGCCGAGGCGTCACCCCCGTCGGCCGAGACGTCGCCCCGGCCGGCCGAGTGGTCGCTTACGCGGGCCGAGGCGCCACACGCCTTGCAAGTAAGGCTAGCCTTACTCCCGTGACGACCACCGACCGCCGCAACGAAGACGCCGAGACGCTCGCCGACCTCCTCGGAGGAGCGCGCGGCGCGATCGATGCCACAGTCCCGCCCGTCGCGTTTGCGGCCGGCTGGCTGGTCAGCGGGGAGCTGTGGATCGCGACCGTGGTGGCGCTCGCGGTGGCCGCGATCGTGGCGATCTGGCAGTGGCGCAAGGGCCGCAAGCCGCGCGCCGTGCTGCTGGGCGTGGCGGGCGTCGCGGTCGCGGCGATGATCGCGCTGCGTACGGGCCGGGCGGAGGACTTCTTCGTGGTCCAGCTCGCCGCCAACGCGGCCAGCGCACTGGTGTGGGCGGTCAGCATCGCGTTCCGCTGGCCGCTGCTCGGCGTGGTCGTCGGCCTGGTGCTGCGCCAGCGCGGCGCCTGGCGGCGCGACCCCGTCCTGCTGCGGGGCTATGCGCTGGCGAGCTGGGTCTGGGTCTGTCAGTACGTCATCCGGGTCGCCATCTTCGGCCCGCTGTGGTGGTCCGGCGACGTGGTCGCCCTGGCGATCGCCAGGGTCGCGCTCAGCTGGCCGCTGGTCGCGCTGTGCCTGCTGGTGAGCTGGGTCGTCCTGCGGCGCTCGCTGCCCGAAGACCATCCCGGGCTGCGCCATCCTCAGGTCAGCGCGGCCTGAAGCAGGCCGTAGAGCCGCCGGGTGGCGCGCTGCTGGTCGCCGTCTCGGACCACGAGCGCCAGCCCGGCGCGCACCTCCGCGTCGACGATCGGCGTCGCGACCAGGTCGGTCCCGGCGGCCATCGACTCGGCCAGCACGCAGACACCCAAGCCGTGGGCGGTCAGTCCGAGCAGCGTCTCCGGGTTGGACCCGGACAGGTCGACCTTCGGCTCCACGCCCGCCCGCGCGCACGACTGCTCCAGAGCCGTACGTATGCCCGTGCCCGGCGGGATGCAGAGCACCGTCTCCTCGAGGAGGTCGGCGAGCCTCGGCCGGGCGCCGGCGAGGCGATGGCCGGCCGGCGTGATAACAGCGAGCCGCTCGTCGCTGACGGATTCGGTGGCCAGGCCGTCGCTGACGGGCCCCGCGTGAGAGATCAGGCCGAGGTCGAGCTCGCCGGCCAGCGTACGTCGCTGGAGGCGGTCGGAGGTGTCCTCGACGAGCTCGACGGAGACGCCGGGATGCTCCCGGTGGAAGGTGGCGACGGCGTCGAGGAAGCCGGGGATCGTGCAGCCGGCGATCACCCCGAGGCGTACCTGACCGTGGATCAGGTCGCTCAGCTCGTCGGCGCTCTGCCGCACCCCGTCGATCGCCCGGATCGCGTCGCGGGCGCGGGGGAGGAGCGTCTCGCCGGCGTGGGTGAGACGTACGTTGCGGGGACCCCGGACGAGCAGGTCGTGGCCGAGCTCGCGCTCGAGCTTGGCCAGCTGGGCGCTGATGCCCGACTGGCTGACGTGGAGGCGCTGCGCCGCGGCCGTGAACGAGCCGTGGTCGACGACGGCGACGAAGTAGCGGAGCTGTCCAATTTCCATCACCGTTGATGCTAGCAAGCAGCAGAACTATCTGTTTGAGTGTTCGCTCGAGTCGGGACAGGCTGGGAGACGAAAGCCGAACCCACCTGAGGAGATTCCGATGACCGCATCCGCTGCCGAGCTCGCCGAGGCGTACTTCACCGCCTGGCAGGAGCGTGACTTCGCCCGCCTGCGCTCACTGTTGGCTGACGACGTGAGATTCGCCGGCCCGCTCGCCACGATCGAGGGCGCCGACGAGTGCGCCGCCGGACTGGAGGGCATGGCCCAGGTCCTCGACAAGATCGAGGTGAAGGAGCGGCTCGCCGACGGTCCGAGCGTGATCACCTGGTTTGACCTGCACACCACCGTCGCCGAGCCCGCCCCCACCGCTAACTGGATGCGCGTCGAGGATGGGCTGATCACCGAGATCCGGGTCGCCTTCGACCCGCGCGGGATCCTCGCCGCTCGAGGCTAGACGGGCTAGGCGACCTGCTCGTCGCGCGGCTGCGTCCGGGCGGTCTCGCGGATGACCTCGGCCACCAGGTCGGGGTCATCGTTCATCGGTACGTGGCCGCAGCCCGCCAGCCACCGGTGGGTCGCGTGCGGAAGGCGCCGCGCGGCCACCTTCGCCTGGTAGGGGAGGAGCGTGAGGTCGCGCGAGGCCCAGGCGACGGTGGTGGGGACGTACGTCTGCGTCGGCCCTGGGTAGCTGTAGCGGTAGACACCGCTGAAGAACGTCCTGATCCCCTCGCGCGAGGTGACCATGTTGGCCGTGTCGGCGGCCGCGACGGCAGGATCGATCCGTTCCGGATGGGCGAAGAAGCAGCCCATCGTGACCGTACGCGCCACCCGCGACTGCAGCAGCGTCCCCGACACCGGCGCCAGCGGCCGTGCCACCGCCTGGATCCCGGCGAACAGACCCCTGACGTAGAGGTAGTCGACGCGGTTCATCCAGAACCCGGCGGGGGAGAGCGCCGTCACCGACCGCGCGTGCCCGGCATCGGCCATCTCCAGTGCGAGCAGCCCACCGAGGCTGTTGCCGGCGACGTGCGGCCGCTCGATCCCGAGCTCCACTCGGAGCTCGTTCAGCTCGTGGGCCACCGCCTCCCGCACCGTACGCCCCGCCAGATCGAACGCCGGCGACTCACCGTGCCCCGGCAGATCGATCGTGATCACCTCGAACTCGTCGGCCAGCCGCTCCACCACCCCGCCCCACGCCTGCCTGCGGTGCGCGATGCCATGGATCAGGAGCAGCGGCTCCCCGCTGCCGGTCCGTTCGTACGCGAGCATCCCCGCTCCTTCGGTTGCGTCTGGGCGTTGTGCCGATGACTGAGAGCGTACGTCCGGCGTGTCCCGATTGCGGGTCCGGCGGGATCAAAGAGCGTGTGCCACTCCGACGCGGCAGGCAGCCACGCTCATGCGGCGAACTCGTCGACCGCGGCCAGCACCCGGCGGTCAAAAGCGCGGTGCTGGCTGGCAAGCTCCTCTCCAGCCGGCGCTTCACCGACGATGAGGTTCCCCAGCTCATCGACCGACTGAGGCTGGTCCTCGGCATCCGGAAGCACTGCGACGGCAGACTTCGCGAACCCGCAGTAGTAGGCGATGCCCTCACTCAGCTGAGCCTCCAGCAGGTCGGCCATGGGCGCGACGATCGGGTCCTCGGCGGTAGCGCCGGCGAGCCCGATCCACAAGACACGCTTCCCCGCCAACCGCGGATCGCTGCGGCCGTACGCGAACCCGTAGTTCCACACGCGGTCGATCCACCCTTTGAGGAGTGCCGGCGTGCTCTGCCAGTAGATCGGGAAGACCACGACCAGTAGGTCGGCGGCGAGGATTCGTTCCATGTGCTGCTGCACCTGCACCGAGTACGCCTTGTCCCGGTCGGTCCAGTCAGGCTCGTCCTCGACCGTCATCCTGGGGTCGAAACCGTCGGAGCGAAGGTCGAGGACATCAATCTCGTGCTCGGCTGCACGAAGTCGTTCGGCGACCAGGTCGGCGACGTGCGCGGTTCGTGAGTCGGGTCGGTGATGCGAGACGACGACAAGCGTTCGTGTAGTTGTCATGAGACGAGTACAGCGCGATGCGTGTAGACGATCCATGGCTTCCTGGCTCTGATTGATAGGAGATCGTCTACGCTTTGAGCATGGATCCGCTGAGCTCACTTCTGTCAGGCATCCGTGCCGAAGGCTCCGTCGTGACCTCGGCCGTGCTGAGCACACCGTGGTCCATCCATTTTGCGGACCAGGCTGCATTGACGATGGTCACGGTGCTGCGCGGTGGCGGCGTGCTTCATCTCTCCGACGAAGACAGCCGGAGGGTGAGGCCGGGGGAGACCGCACTCGTTCGCGGTCCTGCTCCGTTCCTGCTCGCCGATCGTGCCGACCGTGCCGACGTCGTCGACGACCCCGCGACGCGCTACGAGGTCGCCTGCTTCCTGTGCGACGACGAGGACCACTACGTGGCGCCATCACCCGATGTGGGCGCGACGACCCTCGTAGTCGGTGTCTACCGGACGGCTGGCCTTCGTTCGGACAGAGTGCTCGACACGCTTCCGCCAGTGTTGATCGTCGAAGAGGAGCCCGGCGTCTGCGACTGGATGGAGACGGTCGCTTGCGACGCTGCGAACCTTCAACCGGGGTCGCAAGCACTCATGGATCGGATGCTCGACTGGGCCCTGGTGTGCACGCTACGCACCTGGTTCGAACGAAGCGGCGCCGACGCGCCGGCGTGGTATCGCGGACTGGCAGACCCTATCGTCGGACCAGCTCTCGAGGCAGTCCATCGCCGACCGACCGAGCGATGGACGGTGGCTCGGATGGCGGCGGAGGCTGGCGTGTCCCGGGCGCTGTTCGCCCGCCGATTCCGCGAGGTTGTCGGCCGTCCTCCTCTGACGTACGTCACCGAACATCGTCTCGACGAGGCCTCCGACCTGCTGACGAGCACGGACCTCGGCGTCGCGCAGATCGCCAAAGCGGTCGGGTATGCCGACTCGTTCGGGTTCAGTGCGGCATTCAAGCGGGCCCGTGGCAGCAGCCCGACTGCCTTCAGACACGCATTGTCATACGCTTCCCGCCCATGAGCGGACCGTGGTCGGCCCCAGGAGCTCTATCGTGGCTCACCAGATCAGTCCTACGGCCAGCATGTCGAGGCCGTCCTCGCGTGAGGGTTCGCTCCGGTGCCCGTGCCTTGGCGAATGTGATCCGCCGGACGGGATGCGGTAGGGTTTCGACAGCAGCGAGCCGCTCGGCGGCAAGCGATTGCGTGATTGGCGCAGTGGTAGCGCACTTCGTTCACACCGAAGGGGTCACTGGTTCGAACCCAGTATCACGCACAAGAGAAACCGGCCGCTGACCAGGGTTTTTACCTGATCAGCGGCCGGCTTCGTTTTGCTACCTCCGGCGTGGCCAACGAGTCGTGCGATCTCTTCGACCTCCGCGCCGTACTCGGAGAGCAGTGGGGATCCGGAGGCTCACGTCGCCTTCCTGCGCGCCACCGCCTGTCCAGCCGGGAAGGCATCAGCGACCTGGCGCAGGGCCTGCACGGTCGAGTCGAGCTGGTCGCCGTCCAGCAGCGGCGCCAGTGCGGCGTAGAGCTGCTCCTCGGCGTCTCTGACCTCGAGCTCGGTCTCCTTGCCGAGAGTCGTCAGGGACAGGCTGACCGAACGTCGGCTGGCGCCGAGCTCGCGATTGACCAGTCCGGCGGCAACGAGCCTGTCGACCAGCCGGCTGGGGCTCGCCGTGGTCTCGCACACCAACAGGCCGCCAAGCTCGGACAACGTCATCGAATCGCGCCCCGACATGACTCGAAGAACCTCCGCCTGCGACGGCGTGAGCCCCAGTGGCCGCAGCCGCTCCGCGAAGAGCTTGTTGCCCTCGCGCTGGATTGCCAGCACCAAGTATCGGAACTCCTCGATCGGGTCCACAGCATCATCCGTTTCGGTCGGCAGTTGACGAAACAGATTATACGTCATCTAATGGAGAGGCATTAGATGACACGACATTAGTTGCAAGGGACACGACTATGACATTCCATCTGACCACCTTGATCGCCGCCCCGCCCGACGCCGTCTTCGACTTCGTCTCCGACCTCCGCACAATGCCCCAGTGGTACCTGGCGGTGGAGTCGGTGCACCTCCTCGAGGGCGCAACGCCACTCACGGCCCGTTATCGCGTCCGCCGTCGTCTGCCCACTGGCGAAGTCGAGAACGAGGTCCGCGCCTCGGCGTACGTTCCGAACACCGAAGTGACCTTCACCTCGACCACCGGCCCGACACCATTCACCTACCACTACAGAGTGACGCCGGAATCGGCAGGCACGCGGCTGCAGCTCGATGGCTCGATCAGTGCTGCAGGCCTGCCGGGTCCCGCAGGTCTTCTGGGGCCTCTTGCTGAGCGGCTCTTCAAGCGCGGGATGCGGGAGAACCTCCAGCAGCTCGCATCGATCATCGAGCAAAACCAGCCGGTTCGCTCGACCAGCAGCGAGATAGAAGCAGGAAATAGCGATGACACTCTCTGACCCGATCTCGTCCGTGTCGGTCATCAGCACCGGATCGGTCGCAATCCGCCCGGAGCACGTCGGCCCCACACGCAAGAACACCTACGTCTGGCTGTTCAGCTCTCGTCGCTGGACGCCACCACTCCCGATCAACGTCTACGTCATCGAGCATCGTCACGGGCTGGTCCTCTTCGACACCGGCCAGGATCGCGCCTCGGTCACGGACCCCGACTACTTCCCGGGCGGCCTCAACGGCAAGGTCTACTCACGCCTGGCGCGATTCGAGATCCCGGCCGACGAGACGCTGACATCGGGCTTGCAATGCCTCGGACACCGGACCGATGACGTGCGCACAGCCGTCATCTCGCATCTTCACCAGGACCACATCGGTGGGCTCCCATACCTTGGCCACTCCGAGATCATCGTGAGCCGAAACGAGTGGGACTCGCTGCACAAGCCACTGCCCGAAGCCCGCGGCTTGATGCCACGACACATCGACCTGCCTGGGCTCAACTGGAACCGGGTGTCGTTCGAGGAACTCGGCCCGGACGCAGTCGGCCCGTTCACCCATGGACACGATCTGTACGGCGACGGCTCGCTCCTGCTGCTCCCGACGCCCGGGCACACCGCAGGATCACTGTCCCTGTTGGTCCGCCGACCACGACGAGCCCCGTTGCTCATGGTCGGCGACCTGACCTACGACGACAACCTGCTGAAGGAAGGCCACATGCCCGGAGTCGGCAGCAAGCGCCAGATGAGAACCGCGATCGACATGGTGAACCGACTTCGCCAGCACCTACCTGGCCTGGTCATCCTTCCAGCCCACGACCTGGGCGCCGCCGCACGCCTCGAGGCCGCGCACGACGGCCTTTTCTTATCGTGAGGTCTCCGCGGTCATCCGTCATGGACGGGTGAGCCGGTGGCCCGTGCCGCGCCTCGAGATGAGACGTGTGGTGCGTCCACGCGGTAGTTGCCCTCGAGAGGTGTCGCGTGCCTACCTGACGAATCAGCGAGTCGAAACGTGACAGGCGTGCTCGCCGGGCTCGCCTCCGGCCGGCGTCAGGAGAGCGAGTCGGCCTGCAGGGCGAGGAAGAGATCGACCCTGCCGTCGGTGGTCCGGACATCCCGTCGGGTCAGCTCCGCGAGCCTCCCGAGTCGGTTGCGGAGTGTGTTGACATGGATGTGCAGCCGCTCCGCCGTGGCCCCGTAGTGGCCGTCCAGCTCCAGGAAGGTACGGAGCGTGGATTCGAGGTCGCCGCTGCGATCCTGTGCGCGGAGCTCGCCCAGCACACCGCGTGCGAAACGCCCGAGCGTCTCCCTGTCGAGCATGGCGACCAGAAGCCGGTGGCTGTCGACGTCGCCGAACTCCTGCACCACGGGCCCGTCCGCCTGGGCCTGCATGGCGCGGCAGGTCTCCCGCGCCTGCATGAGCATGGTGCCGAGGCCCGCCGAGGTCGGGCTCACCCCGCCGATGGCGACCAGCACGCGGCCGGCGTCGCGCGTGCGGAAGATCCTGCGCTGGAGCTCCTCGCCGACCGCGCGCAGGGACATCCGTCCTGCCTGTGGCCACGAGACGAACGCGATCGTCTCCCGCGAGCCGCCGACGACGAGCGCAGCGAGCCCCTGGTCGAGCAGAAGGTCGGTGACGGTCTCTGCGTCGTGGGACATCTGTCCCGGCGCCGCGGACGGGCCCGCGATGGCGAGGACGGCGACGGGACCGGTGGGATCGACGCCGAACGTACGGAGCCGCTCGGCCACGTCGGCCTCGCGGCTCGGTCCCGCCTGCACCATGTCGAGGACCTCGGCGGCGAACCGTTGCTCGATCGCGTGCACGGCCTGTTGCTTGGCCACCTCCAGGCTGAGGTACGTACCGGCCTGCTCGAGGGCGGCGACCTCGTTGGGCGCCAGGTCGCGGTAGGCCCGGAGGCAGAAGAGGCCGGCGTCGATGTCCGCGAGAGCCGTGACGAGGAAGATCGAGGCCGTCGTACCGTCGAGATCGGTCTCCAAAGGAGGTGGGTGCCGGGTCAGGGCGCGCGTGGCGTCCCTCAGCTGGGCGGGGGAGAGGTTCACCTGTGTGCCCGCGAGCTGGTGTCCCGTCCGATCGACCACGACGAGCGGAAGGTCGTGGTCCTGACGTACGACCTGGAGGATTCCGGCCGCTCCCGCCCCGCGGGAGATCGCCGAGGCCAGCGCACCGCTGCGCCGCACCGTCCCCGAGAGCTCGCTCAGGCGTGACTCCGCGAGCAGGGTCGCCGCGGCGCGGGTGACCGCGGTGAAGGGCACCTCGATGGAGATCTCGGCGAGTGGCATCCCGATACGCCTGCATGCCTCGATCAGCTCGCTCGGGGTGGTGGGCGTCTCCTTGCGCAGCCCGAAGACGATGCCGGCGGCGTCGGCACGGTGTACGGCGTCGACGAAGGAGGTGGGGTCGGCCTCATCGAGCCAGACACCGTTGGTGAGGACCAGCTCACCAGGGCGTACGTACGGCGCGGGGTCGGCGAGTTCGGTGTTGTGAAGCCAGAGCAGCTCTCGGTCCGTGCCCTCACCGTCGCCCGGGACGAGCAGATTGAGCTCCAGCTCGGCCTGCTCCAGCAGGCGGCGCAACGACAGCATGGCTGTGATTATCCACCGTCATGGTCGCGATGTCTGTCGACATCTCCAATGACCGGACGCACTGAATCCTGGTTCTCTGGGCGACTCGACCAGCACATCGCTCCGGAAGGGATCTGTCTTGACCCCCATCACCCTTGCTGCACGCACCGGCCGGGCCCTCCGGCTCGGTGTGGGTGACTCGATCGCCATCGTCAACCTGTTCGGCCAGCAGGTGGTCGACACCTGGGCGGTCAGCGCCGTCGATCCCACGAGAGTGCTTTCGATGGCCCACACCCGGATGGCGAACGGGCGCCTCGCCGTCGAAGCGGGCGACACCCTGGTCGGCTCCGACCGTGAGCCGATGCTGATACTCGAGTCCGACACGTCCGAAGGTCACCACGACACCTTGATCCCTGCGTGCGACCCGGCTCGGTACCTGCAGCTCGGCGCCGTCGGTCACCATGACAGCTGCGCGGCCAACTTCCGCGACGCGCTGCAGGAGCTCGGAGTCCCGGTGCCGAGCCAGGTTCCCCAGCCGCTCAACCTGTTCATGAACGTTCCTGTCGGCACCGATGGGACTCTGCGCATCGAGCCACCGATGAGCCGACCCGGGGATCGAGTCATGTTGCGTGCTGTCCAACCGGTCGTGCTGGTGCTCTCGGCCTGTCCGCAGGACCTGGCGCCCACCAACGGTGCCCACCATGCGCCCCGTGACGTCGAGCTGAGGCTCCAGCCGTCGCACGACCACGCGGGCGGACGACCGTTGTCATGATCGCCGAGCTGATCTCGAGGTTCGGTCGCCTGGAGGACACGCCGACCGGCGTGCTCGAGGACGTTCTCCGTGACCTCCAGAACGAGAAACACGTGCTCACGTGCCTCGTGCCCGGCGAGGCACGCGAGCGCGCGGCCGCATCCACCGAGCGCTGGTCGGAAGGGCGCCCGGTCGGATGCCTTGACGGACTCCCGGTCGCCGTCAAGGACTGCATCGATGTGGCGGGCATGCCTACGACGAACGGATCGGTCGTGGACGCGTCACCGGCGCCGGTCGTACGTGACGCCGGAATCGTTCAGCTCCTGCGGGCTAACGGCGCCGTCCTGATCGGCAAGACGAACCTCAGCGAGCTCGCCTTCTCGGGAGTGGGGACCAACCCGCACTTCGGGTCGCCGGTCAACCCGCTCTCGGGCCCTGAGCAGCTGATCACGGGAGGCTCCTCATCAGGCTCCGCGGCAGCCGTCGCGTCGGGACAGGTACGCCTCGCCCTCGGCACCGACACCTCGGGCTCGGTCCGGGTGCCGGCCGCGTTCTGCGGGATCGTCGGCTACAAGGCGTCCGAAGGGCGTTTCCCCCGAGACGGCGTACGGACGCTGTCACCCACCCTGGACAGCATCGGGCTCCTCACCCCGACCGCGGCCGATCTCGCCTTCGTAGCCGCCGCTCTCGATCCCCGCGAGGGCCAGCCATACTTCCAGACGGCCGGCCCGGTGCGGCTGGTGATGCCCGAGGACGAGGTGGTGACCGACGTTGCGCCGGAGGTCGCGGCCTGGTTTCGCGACGCGGTCGAGGAGATCGCCGGGCTCGACGGCATCCGGATCGACCGGCGCCCTCTCCCCGTGCTCGCCGAGGCCCAGGAGCTGATGGACCGCCACGGCACCCTGGTCGCCGCGGAGGCGTTCGCCCGCTACGGGCGGTTCCTCGACGGTTCGTCGGCCGCCCTGCTCGATCCGGCCGTCGCGCGCCGCCTTCGTAGTGCGTCAGGCGTCGTCCCCACTGTCGGGCCGGTGCGCGCGCGCATGAGCGAGCTACGGGAACGGGTGGCGGTCGAGCTCGCCGGTGGCCTTCTGCTGTGCCCCACCGTCCGTCATGCTCCACCGGCGGTCTCGGTGGTCACCGCCTCCGCCGACGCCTTCGACCGGTGGAACGCCCGCATCCTGCGTACGACCATGCTGCTCAGCTATCTCGGCATGCCCGGCGTGAGTGTGCCGCGCGGGGACGGCCGTCGGCGGGGGTTGGGGCTCCTCGTCTCCGCGCCTTCTGGCCACGACCCCGCAGTGATCCGGGCCGCCCAGCTGCTCGACGACCTACCCGAGAAAACATCACCAAGAGAACAGATAGGAACGCTCCGATGATCGACACCCCTGACCGACACCCAGCCCTTCAGCCCCGCCTGCTGGGCTCGATGGATCTTGCCAACCGGCTCGCGGTCGCACCGATGACGCGCATCTCAGCAACGCCGGAAGGCGTGCCCACCGAGCTGATGGCCGACTACTACGCGGAGTTCGCCGCGGGCGGATTCGGACTGCTCATCACCGAGGGCATCTACCCTGATGCCGCCTACAGCCAGGGATACCTCGACCAGCCGGGCCTGGTCACCCAGGAGCACATCGCCGGGTGGCGAGCGGTCACCGACCGCGTACACGCCGAAGGTGCCCACATCGTCGCCCAGCTCATGCACGCCGGTGCTCTCTCCCAGGGCAACCCCCACCGTGCGGAGACGCTCGCGCCGTCGGCTGTCCAGCCGCGCGGCACGATGATGGCGGCGTACGGCGGGAGCGGCCCCTGGCCGCTGCCGCGCGAGACCACAGGTGACGACATCGCCGAGGTGATCGAGGGATTTGCCGCCGCCGCCCGCAACGCCGCTGACGCGGGCTTCGACGGCGTCGAGGTGCACGCCGCCAACGGCTACCTGCTCGACCAGTTCGTGACGGAGTACACCAACCTCCGGACAGACCAGTACGGCGGCTCGACGGTCAACCGCATCCGACTGACCGCCGAGGTCGTCGAGCGGATCGCCGCGGAGGCGCCGGAGGGCTTCACCGTCGGCGTCCGGGTCTCGCAGACCAAGGTCAATGACGTGGTCTACCGCTGGTCGGGCGGCGCCGAGGACGTCGTCGTCATCGCCGAGGCCCTCGCGAAGGCCGGCGCCCACTACATCCACGTTGCGAGCGAAGGACGATCCTGGTTCGAGACCGCGCAGCTCGCCGACGGATCGACCGTCACCGGGCTGGCCCGCGAGGTGTCCGGGCTCCCGGTCATCGCCAACGGCGGGATGCACGACCGGGATCAGGCTGCGCGCGTGCTCGCCGAAGGACACGCTGACTTCCTCGCCATCGGGCACGTCGCGCTCGCGAATCCGGACCTGCCGCGTCGGTTGGCTGCCGGTGACGAGCTGGCCGAGTTCGACCCGGCGATGCTGCGGCCAAGTGTCACAATCGAGTCCAGCATCCGGTGGCGACAGGCGGGATGAGCATGGATGTGGACAGTGATGCGTGGCGCGGGGCGGCCGCCGCGGTGGCCACCCTGACCTTCGACGTCGACGCCGAGACTCCCGTCCTCGCGGCGGGTGGCCGCTACTCGCGGCACCTGACGACGATGTCTCACCAGGCGTACGGGCCGGATGTGGGCGTGCCGCGGATTCTCGATCTGCTCGACGAGCTCGAGGTGCCGGCGACCTTCTTCGTCCCCGGCTGGGTGGCCGAGAAGCGCCCTCACCTGGCCGCGAGCATCGTCGAGCGCGGGCACGAGGTGGCGCACCACTCCTACAGTCACCGGTCCTCGACGGACATGACGGAGCAGGCCCAGCGCGACGACTTCGAACGAGCCCTCGCCGTGTTCGAGGCCCAGGGCATCGAGGTGACCGGACACCGCGCCGCCATGTGGCAGACGACCACCACCACGATGGAGCTGCTGGCCGAGCATGGACTGTCCTACGACTCGTCGATGATGGCGGACGACCGGCCCTACCTGCTCAAGCTGGCTGACGCCGACGTCGTCGAGCTTCCGGTCCACTGGTCCCTCGACGACTGGGAGCAGTACGCCTTCCTGCCGGAGCCCTTCGTGGGCAGTCTCATCGAAGCGCCGTCGAAGGTCTTCGACATGTGGCGCGACGAGCTCGAGGGGATGAGGCGGTACGGCTGCCTGTTCAACCTGTGCCTGCACCCGTTCCTCACCGCTCGCCCGGGCCGTCTGGGCGTCGTCCGACGCCTGGTCGAGTGGGCGCGCGATCGGGGTGACATCTCCTTCGAGCGGTGCCGTGACGTCGCGGCTCGCGTGGCTGAGGTCGGCGGCGTACGCGAGGTGTACGCGACCCCCACGGAGATCGACCCGGAGACCTATCCGGACTGACGACGTCTCATCAGCAGACGCAGGGCCTGAAGGCGCCTGGCGGGATTCCCGCCGGGCGCCTTTCTGCTGTGCTGGCGAACGGGCCCCGGACGGATGAGAATGTACATCGACACTGCCCAGATCCTGTGTGAATGTCCACTGACGGTCGCCCAAGGCCGGTGATTCAGTGGCGGTCATCACACCAGGAGGATCACCATGACCATCTCGCCATCGGCCCCGCCCAGCGACAGCGAAGCCGTGCCATTCGATGCCCACGGCATCGGGCCCATTCCCGCAGAGTCACGCGACTCGACCCCGGCAGAGCAGTTCTGGATCTGGTTCGGCGCAAACCTGGCGCCGGTCAACTGGGTCCTGGGGGCTCTCGGAATCGTGCTCGGCCTCAGCCTGCTCGAGACCATTCTCGTGGTGGCGATCGGCAACATCGTCGGGTGCGCGCTCTTCGGGCTGTTCAACGTCATCGGCCACCGCACCGCCGTGAACCAGATGGTGCTCGGCCGGGCCGCGTTCGGGCGTCGCGGAAGCGTCGTACCGGGCCTCATCCAAGGGCTGCTCACCATGGGCTGGGTGGGCGTCAACACCTGGGTCGTCCTCGACCTCGCGCTCGGCGTGCTCGCAGAGCTCGGCGTCGAAGGCGGCACGGTCCTGAAGTACGCCGTCGCGGCCGTGATCATGCTGGCCCAGCTCGGCCTCGCGCTCTATGGCTTCTACGCCATCCGAACCTTCGAGAAGTACACCGTGCCGGCCACCGCGGTCGTGATGGTCATCATGACCGTCGTCGCGCTCTCGCAGGTGAGCATCGACTGGACCACGGGCCAGGCGACCACCACAGCGGACAAGGTCACTGCCATCACGCAGCTGGTCACCGCGATCGGGGTCGGCTGGGGCATCTCGTGGATCCCCTACTCGGCCGACTACAGCCGTTTCGTGCGCCGCGACGCCACCGACAAGTCGGTGTTCTGGGCCGCGGCCGCCGGCATGTACGTCCCGACGGTCTGGCTTGCGGTGCTGGGCGCCTGCCTGGCGAGCGCGGGCAACGGCGGTGACCCAGCCGAACTCGTGATCGCGACCTTCGGGGTGATGGCCATCCCGGTCCTGTTGCTGATCATGCACGGCCCGGTCGCGACCAACATCCTCAACCTCTACTCCTGTTCGCTCGCCGCGCTCTCGGTCGGGGTCCGCGCAGCACGGTGGAAGGTCACTCTGGTGGCTGGAGTCGTCGCATCTGCTGTGCTCGTCGTCTTCGTCAGTGCTGACAGCTTCGCCCAGGCCTTCGACCACTGGATGCTGTCGATCCTTGTCTGGATCAGCCCATGGGCCGCCATCGTGCTGGTGGACTTCTTCGTGATCCACAGGGGTCGCCTCTACGTGGCCGACCTCTACCGCGACGGTGCTGACTCGCCGTACGGATCGGTCAACAAAGCGGGCATGGTCAGCCTTGCGCTGGGCATCGTCGCCGGCTGGGCCTGGCAGTACGGCATGGTGCCCGTCATGCAGGGCCCACTCGCCCGGCTGATGAACAACACCGACCTGTCGTGGCTGTCCGGAGGACTCGTCGCAGGTGTCCTCTACCTGGTCCTGGCACGCCGTGCCGCCGCCGCCGACGCGCTCGGCCTGCCTGAGACGGCCATGAAGCGATGAGGTCCCTCAAGCAACTGAGATTGATCATCGAAGCCGCCGACTTCGATGAAGCGGTGCACTTCTATCGCGACGTCCTCGGCATGCCCGAGCAGCCGGCGTTCGCGACGGGCGGTGACGACCGGGTGTCGATCCTCCACGCCGGCCTGGCCACGATCGAGATCGCTACCTCTGAGCACATTCGCAGCATCGATCAGATCGAAGGAGCACCGCACGATCCGTCGTCGAAGCTGCGAATCGCCCTCGAGGTCGACGACACCGACAGCGCGGTCAATGCGGCACAGGAGGCAGGGATGGAACTGATCTCCGGACCGGTGGAGACACCCTTCCGGAGCCTGAATGCCAGGATCCAGGGCCCCGCGAGCTGGCACGTCACCTTCTTCCAGGAGCTGGAATCGCTCGAGCAGCGCACCCAGCACGAGGGATTCGCCACCGACGGCGAACGATGAATGAGAGTCGATCACATGCCTGAGCCCAGCTTCGTGCCCGAGGTACTGAGCGCGTCATCGATGAGCAACACCTTCCTCGGCAACCTGATCGAGGTCTGCTTCGCCACGGAGGACTGCACGCGAACGATGCAGGGGATGGTCCGTCTCGGTATCGGTCCTTGGCGCGTGTACACCTTCGACGCGTCGACCGTGGCCGACCGTGAGTACGGCGGCGAGCCTGCCGACTGGGCGCTCAAGGTCGCCTTTGCTGACGTCGGCGACATGGCCTTCGAGATCATGCAGCCGTTGTACGGTCCCTCGATCATCCGAGAGTTCCTGGACAGCCATGGCGAGGGTGTCCACCACCTCGCCTTCGACTGTGGCGAGGCTGCCTGGGACAGCCGGGCCGAGGAGTTCGCCAGTCGTGGGTTCCGGTGTTCGCAGGCGGGCCGGTTCATGGACCGCAACGCGTTCGCGTTCTTCGACACCGAAGGCGCTACCACCACCACGTTCGAGACCTACACGATCCCCAAGGGGTTCGTGTGGCCCGAGCCGGAGGAGTGGTTCCCCGGGCCTCCGCCCGCCGGGCTGGAACCCTCCCACGACCTTCTGAACTCGGAGCACTCATGACGACCAGGCACATGACGACGGGCGAGCCCGCGTCCGCCACCGACGACGTACCTGCCCCGCCCGGCCAATTCGTTGTCGTGGTCGGGCTCGTCATCGCACTGTGGTGCACCGGGTTCGCCGCGATCAGCGTCTGGTTCGAGCTCACGGACCAGTTCGCGACCGGCAGGTACGCGGAGGAGGCGGACGCGCTCTCGGTGATGAACTGGATCGTGGCCGTCCTCAAGGTGCTCGGGGTCGTGGCAGCTCTCCTGGCGATCCGGTCCCGTCCGGTGGCGCCGCGGATCACGGGAACAGTGCTGTGGGGCGCATTCGCCACGGTCACCGTGTACGTGCTCGGCAGCCTCGCCCAGGCGGTCGTGATCCTCACGGGCATCGCCGGCGACGGTGAGGGCGTCGACGCCCGGTCGATCGCCTACGTGCTCGCCTTCCTGGTGGCCGCCGTCGGGTTCGGAATCCTTGCCGTCTCCTATGCCCGTCGGGTCGGCCTGGGCGTCTGGGTGATGGTGCTCGGGGTCCTGGGTGCGCCTGTCGTGCTCGGTGGGGTGCTCGTGATCGCACCGGCTCTGCTGAAGGCAGCTGGGCTGCTGTAGGCCGGCAGCCCTGGCTAAAGCATTGACAGCCATCGATATGAGGCGCAAGATCTCATATCGACAACCATCGATATCTCGCTCAGGAGGAGCCATGTCTCGCATCCAGCTCGCGCTCAACGTCGACGATCTCGAGGAGTCGGTCGCGTTCTACTCGACCCTGTTCGGCGTCGAGCCGGCCAAGACCAAGCCCGGCTATGCCAACTTCGCGGTCGCTGAGCCGCCCCTCAAGCTGGTTCTCGTCGAGAACGCCGGCCGTGGCGGCACCATCAACCACCTCGGCGTCGAGGTGGCCGACACCGACACGGTCGACGCCGAGCAGAACCGGCTGAACGCCGCCGGGTTCGCCTCGGTCGATGAGCGCGCCACCACCTGCTGCTACGCCAAGCAGGACAAGTTCTGGGTCGAGAACGCCCCGAACGGTGAGCGGTGGGAGGTCTACACCGTGCTCGCCGACAGCGACACCTTCAACGCAACGGAGCCCGGCGGATCAACGTGCTGCGGTGCGTCCGCTGAGGCTGCGCCTGTGCCGGCCGAGGCCGCCTGTTGCTGACCGCCGGCCGCACAGAAACAACGATCGTCCGAACGGAGGAGATCCCGGCGGGGTCTGGGTCAACCCCTCGGCCGAGCTAGCGCGCGAGGTCGGCGCGTGCTTGCTCCAGGACTCGGTCGAGCTCGACGTAGATCTCCTCGTGCCTCTCTCGGAGCTCGTCGAGACCAGGTGCGTCGTTGAGGTCGCCGATCGCCTGACGGAGGGCTTCGAATCCCTTGGGGATCCTGCCGCCTGCGCTGAGGATGCTCAGCTGGCCGATGGCTGCGCGAGCGGCTGAGTTGTTGCGGTACGCCTCCTGGCGCAGCGACTCCCGCTCGGCTGCGGGGAGGTCGGCGAGGCGAGCCTTGACGCGGCTGTAGGTGACGCGCTCGAACTCGTACAGGCTCGCAGCGCACTCGCCGTACACGCGGACCCTGGCGTCCAGCAGCTGGAGGTCGCGGGTGTTTCGGTGTTGCCAGTAGGCGCCCCACCAGGCTCCGAGGAGGGTGGCGAGGATGCCCATCCCGGCCACAACGACAGTCGTAGTCACGTCGGGAGACCGTAGGGCATGCGGGCGTCGCCGCGCATCGGAAGCCGTGCCTGGCCGTCGTCCGAGCCGATGACAAGCGACCTCAGGCGTGGCGTAGCGCAGTCGTGGGGTGCCGATCGCAGTCAAACGCGGTCTACGGGTTAGGTTCTGCGGCGGCATTCCCCCGATCTTGGAGTTTCTCGATGTCAGACCTGACCTATCAAATGCTGGCGTTGGTGGCCTATATGGTCGCCATGCTCGGCATCGGCGCCTGGGCGTACCGGCGCACCTCGAACCTCGACGACTACATGCTGGGCGGGCGCGATCTCGGCCCGATGGTGAGTGCGTTGAGTGCGGGTGCCTCGGACATGTCGGGGTGGTTGCTCATGGGCCTGCCCGGTGCGATCTACGCGACCGGGCTGATGGAGGGCTGGATCGCCGTCGGTCTGACCGTCGGCGCCTGGCTCAACTGGAAGGTCGTGGCGCCGCGCCTGCGGACGTACACCGAGGTCTCGGGTGACTCGATCACGGTGCCCAGCTTCCTGGAGAACCGCCTCAAGGACAGCTCGCGGCTGCTGCGGATGGCCTCCGGGGCCGTGATCCTGGTGTTCTTCACCTTCTACGTGTCCTCGGGCATGGTCGCCGGCGGCGTCTTCTTCGAGAGTTCCTTCGGCACGGACTTCCACACCGGCATGCTCGTGGTGGCCGGGGTCGTGGTGGCGTACACGCTCTTCGGTGGCTTCCTCGCCGTCTCCTACACCGACTTCGTGCAGGGCGCGATCATGCTGCTCGCGCTGGTCCTGGTGCCCGTCGTCGGTGTCTTCGTGACCGGCGGGCCCGCCGAGACCCTCGACAGCATCCGAGCCGTCGACCCGTCGCGGCTGAGCATGCTCGAGGGCGCGACCGCGCTCGGCGTCATCTCGGCGGTGGCGTGGGGCCTGGGCTACTTCGGCCAGCCGCACATCATCGTCCGGTTCATGGCCCTGCGTACGGCGGGGGAGGCCGCGTCCGCGCGGCGGATCGGCATCGGCTGGATGCTGCTGAGCCTCTTCGGTGCCGTCGGTACCGCCCTGGTCGGCATCGCCTACTTCCAGCAGAACCCCGACGCGAAGCTCGATGACCCGGAGGCGGTCTTCATCGTGCTCGGGCAGATCTTCTTCCACCCGCTGGTCGCGGGCATCATGCTTGCTGCCGTGCTCGCCGCGATCATGAGCACGATCTCCTCGCAGCTCCTGGTGACCTCCTCGGCGCTGGTGGAGGACCTCTACAAGGCGGTCTTCAAGAACGACGCCTCGGACCGCCAGTTGGTCCTGTTCGGCCGGCTCGCCGTGCTCGGGATCGCGGTCGTGGCTGCTGTCCTGGCGTGGCCCAAGAGCGGGACCGTGCTCGACCTGGTCGCGTACGCCTGGGCGGGCTTCGGCGCCTCCTTCGGCCCGATCATCCTGCTGGCGCTGTGGTGGCGGAAGCTCACCGCGGCCGGTGCGCTGGCCGGCCTGGTGGTCGGTGCGGTGACGGTCGTCGTGTGGGGCAACATCGAGGCGCTCAGCTCGCAGATGTACGAGATCGTGCCGGGCTTCGCTCTCAACGCGATCGTCGCGGTCGTGGTCAGCCTGGTGACCTACCGGGAGAACCCGGACATCGAGGCCGAGTTCGACGAGGCGATCCGCCTGCTGGACGCTTCCGGATCGCGCGAGGAAGCGGCGCGAGTCTGACGCGACGGGCCCGGGATCTCGTGGAAACCACGATCCCGGGCCTGATGGCGTACTGTTGATCTTGTTGAAGGGATGGCTCTGTAAGCCATCCTGGCCGCACACCACGTCGCGGCTTGTATCTTTTATCTGGTTTTCGGTTCGCTGGACATCAGCACAGATGGATGTCTTCAGCGGCTTGGGACACAGTGTCCCTTGCACCGAACAGAGGAAAAGATCATGGCTCAGGGAACCGTCAAGTGGTTCAACGCTGACAAGGGCTTCGGCTTCATCGCGCAGGACGGCGGCGGCGAGGACGTGTTCGTTCACTTCTCCGCCATCCAGACCAGCGGTTACAAGTCGCTCGACGAGAACCAGAAGGTCGAGTTCGACGTCACCGCCGGCCCCAAGGGCCCGCAGGCCGAGAACGTCCGCGTCGCCTGATTTTCACTGAAGGCCCCGACCGCAACTGCGGTCGGGGCCCTTCGTGCATGTAAGGGCCACTTACTCGGCTTGCCCGCCGAAGTCCCACTGGTGGACCTCGATCGCCGCGAATTGGTCGGGGGAGAGGGCGCTCTCCGCGACGCCTGCGGAGGTGGCCTCCAGCAGCACTGCCGCGCCAACCACCACGGCTCCGTCGTCGGACAGGAGCGGCCCACAGGCGATCAGCTCGTCGCCGTCCGGCAGGCCGATGTCGTCCGTAGTCGGTTCGCAGAAGCCGAGGACGAGGTATCGGTTGTTGCCCGGCCGCCCGTCGCCGAAGTCCCACATGGTGCGACCGAGGGTGTTGCGCCACCGCCGCAGCAGCACGTCACGATAGGCGCCGGCCTGATAGCCGGGCTCCTCGAAGGCGAACGCGCGAGCTGCGCTCGCGTCCGGGAGGTCGAGGATGTGCACGCTCCCGGTCAGTGTCTCCTCGCTGATGAACGTCGGACCGCGGGCGATCATCGTCGCGGCGAACCGGTCCATGTAGGTCCAGTGCTCCTCCACCATCTCGGTGCGCAGCGGCGTCGACCCCGGGCGGTCGCGGTGGTAGCAGAAGAACTCCATGAGCTGAGGGTCACCGGCCCCGGCGTCCCGCGCAATCGGTTATCTCAGCGGGTCCGTAGGGTGGGAGCCGAGGAGGCCGACATGGTGAGCGATCGCGACCGGAACGAACAAGGGCGGGCACAACAGGCTCGACCGCGCGACGCGCTCGGGCGCCCGCTGCCGTACGGCGCAGTCGGTGTCGAGCCCATCTCCGAGGAACCGCGTCCGCCGGAGGAGACCCTGGCGTACGCCCGCAGCCTGCTCGACGACGGGCGACCCTTCGCCGCTCACGAGGCCCTCGAGGTCCGATGGAAGTCGTGCCCGGAGGAGGAGCGCGAGCTGTGGCAGGGCCTCGCCCAGCTGTGCGTCGGCCTGACCCACCACGAGCGCGGCAACACCGTCGGCGCCTCCCGGCTCATCGAGCGGGCGGCACGTCGGCTCCAGACGTACGAACAGGGTGCTGGTCCGACGTACGGTCTCGACCTCGGAGCACTCATCGCTTGTGCCCGAGTTGGGGTGGAGGGCGAGGCATGAAGCTCCCGATCGTCGGTGTGCGCCAGATCAAGCTCCCGGTCAGCGACCTGGCCCGCAGTGCTCGTTGGTACTCCGATCTGTTCGGCCTCGAGCTGGCGGCTGAGTTCTACGAGGACTCGGCGGTCCGGGGGATCGTGCTCGCCGACCACGCTGCGGGTTTCGTGATCGGGCTTCGTGAGCGCGAGTACTGTGCGAGTGGTCCGGTGCTGGACGGTTTCGATGTCTGCGCCTTCATGGTCAGCACGCCCGAACAGATGTCGGCGGTGGTCGCTCGGTGTGTCGATCTGGGCATCACGCACGGCGAGATTCACGACCGCGGGGAGTTCGGCATCGCGATGGACGTAGCGGATCCTGACGGGACCGTCCTTCGCTTCGTGGCGGGCTCGCACACTGGACCACCGGGCACCTTCGCTGGAGTCGAGTTCGGACCTGGGGCGCCGACCTTCTATGACCAACCACGACTCAGCTTCTAGCGGGGCCGGGTGCGGGGCGCCTGAGCTGTGTACCCCGTCTGTGGCATAGACCCAACTACCTATTGACCGCGTAGGTCTTCGGCGTGCTTTCGTGGAGGCATGAGCCGCACGGTCGATGTCGACTATCTGGTGGTGGGTGCCGGCGCCATGGGGATGGCGTTCACAGACGCTCTGATCGAGCACGCCGACGTGCGGGTGGGGTTGGTCGACCGGCGACACGGTGTCAGCGGGCACTGGCTGGAGGCGTACCCCTTCGTACGCCTGCATCAGTCCTCCGCCTTCTACGGGGTCCCCTCGACGCTGCTCGGCGGCGGGCAGCTGCAGCAGCGCGGGCCCGAGAAGGGCCTCCAGGAGCGGGCGACCCAGGCGGAGATCTGCGCCTACTACGCCCGGATCCTCGAGCGGATGGTGGAGTCGGGCAAGGTCGAGTTCTTCCCGAACAGCGAGTACGTCGGCGACAACACCGTTGTCTCGCGCATCTCGGGGGAGCGCTTCGAGATGCCGGGCGCTCGGATCGTCGACGCCCGCTACCTGGCTCCCAGCATCCCCGCCGAGAAGCCGCCGCCGTTCGGCGTCGCCGAGGGCGCTCGGGTGCTCCCGGTCAACGATCTCGCGCGTCTCGAGGAGACGCCGAGCCAGTACGTCATCGTCGGATCCGGCAAGACCGCGACCGACGCGTGCATCTGGCTGCTGTCGCGTGGCGTCGACCCCGACGCGATCTGCTGGGTGCGGCCGCGGGACCCGTGGATGTTCAACCGGGCGCTCATCCAGCCCGATCCCGCGATCTTCCTCGGCATGGCCGCCGACACGATGCAGATCGCCGAGAGGTCGACGTCGCTCGAGGACCTGTTCCTCGGCCTGGAGGACGCCGGCATCATGCTCCGCATCGACCGATCGGTCATGCCGACGATGGCCAAGGCGCCGACGCTGGCGACGTGGGAGCTCGAGCAGCTGCGTACTCTCGAGAATGTCGTACGCCGCGGCCACATCAAACACGTCGACCGCGGCAGCCTCACCTTCGCCGACGGTTCCCTCGCCGTCGCCGACGACGCCCTGGTCGTGCACTGCGCCGCGGACGGCCTGAAGTATCCGCCCCTGCTCGCGGTCTGGCGCCCCGAGGCGATCACGCTGCAGCCGATCCGGGCCGGCTTCCCCTGCTTCGGTGCCGCCGTCACCGGGTACGTCGAGGCCACCCGTGACGCCGACGCGGAGAAGAACCGGCTCTGCCCGCCGAGTCCGTTCCCCGACTCGATGGCGACCTGGGCGAAGATGAACGTCCTCGGCACCCAGGCGGCCATGTCGTTCTCGTCCGAGCCGGACATCAAGGCGTGGTCGGACGGGGTCGCGCTCAACCCGGCTCGGGTGCCGCCGGGCTATCCCGGCTCCGCAGCCCTCGACGACGCGCGGGAACGGCTGGCGCGGCACACCAAGCCTGCTCTCGCCCAGCTGGCTCAGCTGATCTGAGCGCATGATGACCGGCCCGGATGTCCGCCAGGTGCCTACCGCCCACGGGTATCAGCGGCGAGCGGCCGTACCTCCTTGTTCTCAGGAGGTGTTCATCATGGTGTTGAACCGTTCGCTCCTCGCTGTCATCCCTTGTGCGCTCCTGCTCTTTGCCGCCTGCGGCTCGTCCGACGGAGAGTCGGAGGTCAACGTCGCCGAGGCGTCCTCTGCGGAGACTGGGCAGGAAAATCCCGACCCCGACGATCCAACCGATCCCGACGAGCCGGTGGCGAACGTGCCGACGCTTCCGATCGGCGGCGGGTCGTACCCTCTCGACGGCACACCCGGCGTGATCTGCGCCGACGTCAGCTGGCTCTGGCCGAGCGGCGACGACCCGTCGGTCCCCGAGGGCGTCTCGGTCGTTGTCACCGGCTACGAGGTCGAACCGGAGGTCTTCGAGCCGGCTGACGCGGCGTGCGATGGTGCGTCCTGCCTGGACGGATTCGTCTTCACCGCCGACTCGACCAGCTGCCAGGTGGCGATGCTCTCACTGGTTCCCTGGACCGATGAACAGGAGGGCGAGGACGCCGTGCTGCGGCTCAGTGGCGAGATGACCTGCCAGGCCGAGCCTTGCGAGCTCGAGAACGTCGAGGGCGGCGACACCGAGGTGACCCTCGATGCGCCGGAGGTCGACACGGAGTCGGGGGAGTCCGAGGAGTCGGAGGAGTCGGAGGAGACCACGGACCCGACCGAATCCGGCTGAATCATGACCGACACGCCGCCGACTGGGATCGACCGCTGGGTGAGCCTGGCGACGAGCTTCGTCGCGCCGGTGACCGTGATCAGCGGCGTCCTGTTCTACTTCGGGTACGTCGCCGCCCGCGCCCAATACGACTACTTCGGCCTCGATGTCGACGTGATCGGGCTCAGCACCCGCGCGTACGTCATGCGCAGCCCGCAGCCTCTGCTGACCCCGATGCTGGTCCTGGTGCTGGGCGGCGTCGCAGTGGTCGCCTTCCACCATTGGGTTCGGCGACATGCCGTGGAGGATTGGTTTCGTCCGCTGGTCACCATCGTCCTCAGCGTTGGGATTGCCCTCATGACGGCCGGGACGCTGCTGCTCGCAGGGTTCACACTCGTCGGCGGCTGGGCCTATTACTCGCTGGTGACGCCGGTCCTGCTCGGCGGTGGCGCGGCACTCGTGGCGTACGCCCTGCGCCTGCGCGGCGGCCGCCTCGAACCGCGCATCGTGCTGCTCTGGGTGGGCGTGGCCGCTTGCGTGATCTGGGCGACGGCCACGACCGCGCAGTGGACCGGCCGGGGCCTGGCGATGGAGCAGGCCCGCAACCTGCGCAGCCTGCCCAGCGTCGTCCTCGACACCCGCGAGCGGCTGCACGTCCCCGCCACCGCCGGGGTCGAGGAGGTCGTACGACCTGACGCCGGTGAGGACGACTACCGCTTCCGCTACTGGCGGCTGAGGCTGCTGATCCAGGGCGACGATCGGATGTTCCTCGTGCCCGATACCTGGAGCGCCGGCGGCACCACCATCCTCGTCCGTCTCGACGACGACGTACGGGTCCAGTTCCAGTTCCGGAACTCTCCGCCGAACTAGTGCGTCAGCCCGGATGGCACTCGGTCAGACCAGTGCGTCCTTCAGCCGCGCGGCAAAGGCACTCGGGTGGTCCACGAAACCGGTGTGGTCGCCGGGGAACCGCATGGCGGTGAGGCCGAGCCGCGCGGCGAGCGCCTCGGTCGTACGCTCGCACAGCTGACCTGCCGACTCCTCGCCGATGCCGAGGACGATCCGAGGGCCACGGCGCAGCACTTCCTCGTCGTGCACCCACTGCACGGAGGCCGGCAGCTCCTTGGCGTACCAGAACGCCTCCTCCGTCAGAGCGCTCGGGGTGCGCTCGCCGCCGAACATGGCCTCGAGCATGCCGTCCGGGACCACGATGTTCGCTTGCTCGAAGAACATGCCCCACGCGCCGACCACGTCGCCGTCGGCGTACCGACGCCTCATCGTGTCGGTCAGCGTGCGCTGCTCCGCCCGGTCGTCGAGTAGCTCCAGCAGCGGGGGCTCATGTGCCACGATCGTCGTGGCGAGCTCGGGATGGCGCTGAGCGAAGGCGAGGGATGTCACGGCACCGCCGCTGGATCCGAGGATCGCGACGGGGCCGAGGCCCGTGCGGCGTACGAGCTCGGCGAGGTCGTCGGCGCGCTGCTCTGGTGTGGAGCCGACGGACTGATCTACCAGGACGCTCCCGCCGTGGCCGCGCGGGTCGTGGGTGAGGACGGTGTGGTCGGCGGCGAGCACCTCGGCGAGCGGGGCGAACTCCTCGGCGGTCATCGGTGACCCGACGAGCGCGATGGCGGGCCCGGACCCACGTAGCTCGTAGCTCAGGCGTGTTTCGGGTAGGTCGATCTGGGCGGGTGCGTACATGGCGTTCTCCTCGGTGTCGGTAATGGTGTCGGTGATGGCAGTGGTCGAGCAGGCGCCAGGCGCCGGAGCCGGGAGACGAGAGGTGGCGCGGCGGCCGCGAGCAGGATCGTGAGCGCAGCGGGTAGCGCCATCGCGCCGGCCAGCCCCACCCCGACGGCGAGCCCGCCGATGAGAACCGGCCCCACGAACCCGCCGAGATATCCGATCGTGGTGACGACCGAGAGCCGCTGCGGATCGATCCGGGTGGCGCCCAGAGTGCCGATCACGATCGGCCAGACGAGGGCCGTTCCCGCGCCGGCGAGCGCCCATCCTCCGGCGGCGACCACGACCTGCGCAGCCTCCGCGACGATGGGGGAGAGGAGGACGAGTACGAACCCGAGCAGCGTCACCCCGGCGGCCGCCGCTACCAGGATCGGTGCGGCGACGGCGCCGCGCAGACGGTCTCCGGCGAGGCGGACGACGGTCATCGCAGCGAAGAAGACGGCGTACATCGTCGCTCCGGCGGCCGGCTCCGCGCCGAGGACGCGAGTGGTGTGGATGCCAGCCCAGTCGGTTGCGGCACCTTCCACCACGAAGGCAGCGGCGGCCACGGCACCGGCGCCGATGAGTACGGGGCTCATCGTTCGGGTCGGCCCCTGAGAAGCCACCGCGTTCGGATCCGCGGCAGTGCCCGGGTCTCTGCCGGTGCGGCCGACCGGAAGCCGCAGCGCCAGCAGAGTGAGCAGGGCGCCGGCGGCCAGTGCGGCGGCAGGCAGCAGCAGGAGGCTGTCGGCTCCGGCGCGCAGCGCCGCTGCCAGCGCCGACGACCCCAGGACGGCGCCGAGCGTCCAGCATCCGTGCATCCGGGCGATCACGGGTCGTCCCGCTGCGCGCTCGGCGGCCGTCGCTCGCGAAGTGAGGCCGACGTTGATGGCGCCGCAGCAGAGGCCGAAGACGGCGGCGAGGGCGATCATCGGCTCGGCTGCGGGCATCGCGCCGATCGCGGCGAGGAGGAGCCCCGCCGTGGGGAGGGCGACGCGCAGCACGGCGGCGTCGCTCCAGCGGTGGGTGAGGTGGCCCGCCAGCGGCATCGCGATCGCCGCGCCCAGCGCGAGGGTGAGGAGCAGAAGCCCGAGCCGCGTGGGACCGAGATCGACTCGGGCGTCGAGGGCAGGAAGCCCCGCGCCCCAGACCGCGATGAGCATGCCCACTCCACCGTGCAGCGCGGTGATCACGCGAGGGCTTTCCGGTGCGGGGCTCGACGAGGACATGCCTCCAGGTTGCTCGCGGCTTCGGACGCGCGTCCAACACCGGCGAAGCGCGGATCGACGCACTTCTGTTGTCGATCCGCTGTCACCCGGTTCGCCGACCGGACAGAATGGGCCTGTGGCGGGCGACCTCGAGATCAGGCTCCTGCGTCGTTACGTGGTGGTCGCGGAGGAGCTGCACTTCGGGCGCGCGGCCGACCGGCTCTTCATCGCCCAGCAGGCGCTCAGCCGAGACGTACGCCGACTCGAGAGCGCTGCGGGCGTCCGCCTCCTCGACCGGTCCTCCCGCCGCGTCGCACTCACGCCGGAGGGCCAGCGCCTCGTGGGCCGAGCGCGCGAGCTCATCGCGCTGCACGACCGTGCCGTACGCGACCTGCGTGCCGACACCGGCAGCCTCGTCATCGACGCCGTCGCGCCGGGTACGACGCCTGCTCGTGTGCTGGACGCGGCTCGGCGTACGGCCCCTGACATCGAGTTCATCGTCCGCTACGGCGGCGGATCCGCGGACGCGGTGGTCGGGGCGGACGTCGGCTTCGGCGCCACCCCACAGGGCGTCTCGGCCCCGCGTGGGCAGGTGGTCCGTCATGAACGGGTCATCGTGCTGCTCCCCGACGATCACGAGCTCACCGCGCTCGACGCCGTACCGCTCGAGGCTCTCCGGACGGCCCGGGTGTGCACGCGGTCCGGCGACCACGTGACCCCCGCATGGGCCCGCGCGATGGGTCAGCTCCTCGCGCCGTTCGGCGTGGACCCGACGGACGGGCATCCCCACGTCCTCGGCGGTGCCGAGCTCGCCGCGCACCTACGGCTGCACGGCGCGCCCGGCCTGGCCCTGGAGAGCCAGCCGCCGGTCGAGGGCATCGTCATGCGTCCGCTGGTCGAGCCCGTCGCGCTGTTCCCCTGGACGATGCGTTGGCGCGCGGATCTCGATCACACCGGTCTCGACGTGCTGAGACGCAGCGCACGCGCGTTGTCCGAGGCGCATGGCTGGATCACGGTGCCCGACGGCGCCTTGCTCCTGAGCTCCTGATCAGAGCGTACGTACCTGCAAGCCGTCAGTGGCCTCTGCAGGCGTCGCCGGGAGACGGCACGAAGGCCTTGAGCCCGGCTCGGGCGAACATGCCGTAGCTCTGCGTCCCGTGGTAGCGGTCGGTGCCGCCCGGGCTCTGGTTGCCTCGTACGGCCAGCCCGTCGTCGTCGAAGCCCTCCGGGTTGCCCTCGATGGAGTCTGCGGTGTCCTGGCCTGAGAACACGCACTCCGAGGAGGCGCGGTCCGGTGCGGGGATGTCGTCGCCGTTGCCGTTCACCTCTCCAGCGCTCGCGGCGCCGGCTCCGGCCAGCACGAAGCCCGCCGCGATGGCACAGCTTCCGATCCAAATCCTCATGATCTCTGTTCCTTCCGTCTTCGATGGCCCTGACCTGCCCTGCCGTGCCACCGAGCTGTGGTTGCGGTCTGCTCAACCAGACGAATGGCCGGAAGGCCGAGATGTCGTTTTGGGCTAGCAGTTTCATCATCTGTCCGGCCTCGGCGTGTTGCTATACGCCAATCTGGGGGCTTCCCAAAATGAGGCCAGTGCTTCAGTCGTCGAACACTCGACCACCCAGGGCGGTAGCGTCAGGGCGCATGAGTAGTGCGCCGGTCCCCAACGAGGCGCTGCGGGTCGCGGCGTGCGAGACCGACGAGTCGCTCGCGGCGGCCAGCGTCCTGTTCAACCAGTACCGCCGCCACTACGGCGAGCCGCCGGACGCGGACGACCGCACCATCGGCTGGCTCACCGACATGGTCCGGTCGAGGATGCTCACGATCTACACGGCCTTCGTGGACCCGTCGGAGGACGCATCGCCGATCGGCCTGGCGACCAGCCACACAGTCCCCGCCTCTCTCGCCATGGGACGGTTCTGGCAGCTGCGTGATCTCTACGTAGTACCCGGGGCCCGCCGCAGGGGAGTGGCAGCCGCGCTGGTGAGCGCCGTCCGTGAGGCGGCGCTCGCAGCAGGCGCGACACGCCTGTCTCTCGTGACCGAACCCGACAACCAGGCCGCTCTCGGCCTCTATCGAGGCCTCGGCTTCAAGCCCGTCGAAGGTCTGGCGTCGCTCAGCCTCGACCTAGCTCCCCCTGAGGTCAGGGAGTAGGTCGGCCGCTTCTTCCTCGACCGGCCTCTCCGTCGATGCGGAGTCCAGCTCCGGCAGCAGCCGATCCAGCCACTTCGGCAGCCACCAGTTCGCGTTGCCCAGGAGCTTCATGGTGGCCGGGACCAGCATCAGGCGTACGACGGTCGCGTCGAGGAAGATGGCCGTGGCCAGGCCGACTCCCATCATCTTCACCACCGGGTCGCTGCCGAGGACGAAGCCGGAGAAGACGGCCACCATGATCAGCGCGGCTGCGGTGATGGTGCGGCCGGTGCCGGCGATACCTGTGATGACCGCGCGGGTGTTGTCGCCGTGGCGGCGGTACTGCTCGCGCACCCGCGACAGCAGGAACACCTCGTAGTCCATGGAGAGACCGAACAGGATCGCGAACATGAACAGCGGGATGAACGACACGATCGGCACCGTCGACTCCACGCCGATCAGGCTGGCGGCCCAGCCCCACTGGAAGACCATGACGAGCACGCCGTACGCCGCACCGACGCTCAGCAGGTTCAGCACGACTGCCTTCAGGGGCACCAGCACCGACCGGAACAGCAGCGTGAGCAGGAGGAACGACAGCAGCAGCACGGCGGCCACGAAGCGCGGCATCCGTTCCTGCACCCGGTCACCGAGATCGGCGAAGGTGGCGGTCTGACCGCCGACATGGGCGGTCGCCGAGCTGTTGTCGAGCACCGTCGGGAAGACCTCACCGCGCAGCCTCGTGACGGTCTCCTGGGTGGCAACGTCCTGGGGCGACGTGGTCGGCTGCGCCACCAGCGTCGCAACGCCGGAGTCAAGATCGATGATCGGTTCGGCGACCGCGGTGATGCCCGGGTCGGCGGCCACTGCCTCGGCCAGCGGGGCCACGACGGTCTTGTCGTGCGAGATGTCGACTGCGATCACCAGAGGCCCGTTGGCCCCGGGACCGAAACCGTCGGCGATCAGGTCGTAGGCGCGGCGTTCCGTCCTCGAATCGGGCTTGGTCCCGTCGTCGGGGAAGCCCAGGTCGAGCGCGAGAACGGGTGCGGCCAGGGCGATCATGAGGACCGCTCCGCCGACGAGGTACGCCGTCGCGTTGCGGGTCACGTGAGCGCCCCACCGGTACCAGCCGGTGCTCGGCCGGTACACCCCATCCCGTCGCCGGCGTCCGTTGATCCGGTGCCCCGCCAGACCGAGAAGTGCCGGCAGCAAGGTGACCGAGGCGAGCACCATCACGAGCACCATCGCGGAGATGGCAACCCCACCACCGGTCACGAACGGGATCCCCGCGACGAGCAGCCCGAGGATCGCCACGACGACCGTGCCGCCGGCGAAGATCACCGCCTGTCCTGCTGTCGCCAGGGCTCGGCCCACCGATTCGGGGACCGGCATGCCCTGAGCCAGGTTCTCGCGGTGCCGGGTGACCAGGAAGAGCGCGTAGTCGATACCGACGCCGAGCCCGACCATGGCCGCGAGCTCCGGCGCCCACGCCGGGATGTCGATCAGGTACGTCACCAGCTTCATCGAGGTGACGCCGATGACCAGACCGAACAGCGCCATCCCGATCGGCAGTCCCATCGCGACGAAGGAGCCGAAGGCGATCAGCAGGACGATCATCGCGACGATGATCCCCGCGACCTCGCCGAGCCCGGTGGGCGCTTCCTCGAACGCGAAGAACAGGTCGCCGCCGGTCTCGAGCGTCAGCGACGACTCCTCACGCAGGTCGGCGACGGCGTCCTTGAGGTTGTCCAGGTCGGAGGCTTCGAGGTGCTCGACCGCCGGATACTGCACTCGCACGAGCGCGATGTCTCCGTCCGGCGAGACGCTGCTCGTCGTACCCAGCACACCCGGGAGCTCCGCGAGTGCGGCCTCCACGGGCGCCACTTGCGTCGTGGCGTCTGGCGCTTCGAGTACGACGTGGGCGCTGATCCCGCCCTCGTCGGCCTGGGCCTCGGAGAGCAGCTCCGCGGCTTGGTAGGAGTCGAGGCCGGGCGCCTCGAAGCTCTCCTCGAGCTCGCGCCCGAAGGCGACGGAGGAGGCGATGACGACGAGCGCGAGAACGACCCAGGCGCCGATGGCGGTCCAGGGACGGGTCGCGGCTGACCGGCCGAGCCGGTAGAGGAGATCTGACATGCCTCCACCGTGGCCCGGCGACGAACGATCCACATCGGGCCAAGGAGCAGTGGGCCCCTCGGCCGAAAGTACGAGGAGAAGCTCGTCCTTGTGCCCCGTACGACGAGGCTGTCCGCTCGCTAGGCTCAAGTGGTGGTGACCGCCTTCGTCCGCTCAGTCCTGGCCGAGCCCCGTGCCCCGGATCCGCCAGCGCCGGCATGGTGGGACTGGGCCCTGGTCGGCGCCCTGCTGATCACGGCCGCGGGCGAGGCGATCTTCCGCTCCGACGTATCGTGGCGCCCCTTGGCCACCGTGGTCACGCTCCTGGTGATCCCGGTCCTGCTCTGGCGGCGTACTCATCCACTTCTGGCGACCGCGGTCGGCTTCGGCGGTGGTGCGATGGTGCTGCAGATCCCGACGATCATCGACGGCGTCGGAGAGGTGGGGCTCAACACGATGGCCTGCGTCCTGCTGTTGCCTTACTCCCTGTACCGCTGGGCATCGGGGCGCGAGGCTCTGATCGGTACGGCGATCGTCGCCGTACCGGTGACTCTGGGACTCGCCGCGACCGAGAACTTCGGAGACCTGATCGGCGGCGCCACCGTGGTGGTCGCGTCGTTCGCCCTCGGGGCCGCGATGCGCTACCGCGCGGTGGCGCGCCAGCGCGAGGTCCAGCAGGTCAGGACGCTCGAGCGCGGTGACCTCGCCCGCGAGCTGCACGACACCGTCGCGCACCATGTCTCCGCCATCGCGATCCAGGCCCAGGCAGGGCGAGCGGTGGCGGCCACGAACCCGGCCGCGGCCCTCGAGGCACTGGCGGTGATCGAGGCCGAGGCCTCCCAGACGCTGTCCGAGATGCGCACGATGGTCCGGGTGCTCCGCGACGGCGACGACGCGGCAGACTACGCACCACAGCGGGGCATTGGCGATCTGGACGAGCTGACCCGGATGAGCCCCCTGGTGCAGGTGCGGTGCGTGGGCGATCTCGCCGACCTGCCGCAGCCGGTCGAGGTGTCGGTCTATCGGATCTGTCAGGAGTCGGTCACCAACGCGATCCGGCACGCCCTCTACCCCACGAGGGTCAGCGTGGAGGTAAGGGGCGAGGCCGGCGCCGTGGAGGTGCGTGTGCACGACGACGGAGAAGCAGCCCGCCTCTCGACCAGCGTGGGCTACGGCCTGCTCGGGATGGCGGAGCGGGCCAAGCTCCTCGGCGGCGTGTGCCAGGCCGGGCCGGATCCGGCCGGCGGCTGGACCGTCGAGGCAACCCTGCCGCGCGAGGTGTCGCGGTGAGCAGCCAGGGGACCATCCGGGTGGTGGTCGCCGACGACCAGCTCCTGGTGCGTACCGGACTCACCATGATCCTCAACGCACAGCCCGGGATCGAGGTCGTCGGCGAGGCGACGGATGGTCACGAGGCGGTGGCCGTGGCACGCGAGCTGCGTCCCGACGTATGCCTCTTCGACATCCGGATGCCCGGCATCGACGGCGTCGAAGCCACCCGCCGGCTCGCCGGCCCCGGCGTCGAGGATCCCCTCGCCATCGTGGTCATCACGACCTTCGATCTCGACGAGTACGTCCACGGGGCCCTCAAGGCCGGCGCTCGGGGCTTCCTCCTCAAGGACGCCGGTCCCGAGCTGCTGGTCCAGGCGATCCACGCAGCCGCGAACGGCGATGCGCTCATCTCGCCCAACATCACCCGTCGCCTCCTCGCCACGCTGGCCGGCCTGGAGCGAGCGACCCCGCCGGCCCAGCCGATCGAGCCGCTCACCGAGCGCGAGGAGGAGGTCCTCCTCACCGTCGCGCGCGGCCGCACCAATGCGGAGATCGCCGAGGAGCTGATGATCACCCTGAGCACGGTGAAGACCCATGTCGCCGCGCTGATGAACAAGCTCGGCGCCCGCAACCGCGTCGAGGTCGCGATGTGGGCGTACGAGACCAAGCGCATGAAGGAATAGGGCCAGTACCGCGTCTTGGGTAGCCGGCTTGCGCTACCGTCGCGCCGTGCCGGGAACTGTTTAGACCTGTTGCATACGGTCGCGCGGGTCAAGCCGGCCGGTCCGTCCTGCAAAGGGGATGTCTATGACTCTGGGCGATGACTCCGAGACCGGGAGCGAGGACTGGGCTCGCACGCGGGACTACTTGCAGAACGACCCGACCAAGTGGAACAGCCTCTCCTGGATCGCCGCGCGCACTCTCATCGACTCGGTCAACGACGTCTTGGGACGTGGTACGCAGGGGCTCGTCGAGAACCTGCGTACGCACTGGACGAAGAAGGACAAGCCTCCGACGATTCCCGCCTCCAAGGTCTCGAGGTTCTTGGTCATCGGCGACACCGGCGAGCAGGACCCTTCCCAGTACGTCGTCGCGCCCGCCCTGGCGCGAGCCGCGCAACAAGCCGGCTTCGTGCTGGTCCTGAGCGACGTGATCTACCCGTCCGGCAACGTCAACGACTACGTGGACGGTTTCTACAAGCCGTACCGGTCGAACCGGGTGGATGGCCTCAAGGCGCCCCTCGACGTACGCGACAAGTTCTCGCTTCCTGAGAACGTCCCGGTCTACGCGATGCCGGGCAACCACGACTGGTACGACGGCCTCTACGGCTTCGCCCACCAGTTCCTCTACCCGGCGGATGCACCGCCGACCTGGCCCAGCGAGCTCCTGGCGCCGTCGTTCGAGGAGCCGCTGGGGCTATGGCAGCTGATCCGGGACCGCTTCGGCCGCGTCATGTGGCGCACACCCAGCGAACCGGCCGGCAAGACAGCGCCGGCGCGGTGGGGAGAGCCGGCCGAAGGGGATCAGCCGGCACCCGAAGCCCAGCTGCAGCCGGCGCCGTACTTCGTCATCGAGACCGAGCACGTGGACCTGGTGTGCATCGACACGGGCATCGACGGGACCATCGACGGGCCGCAGTTCGACTGGCTGAGCTCGCTGAGGGGCGAGAAGCCGAGGATCCTGATGACGGGCAAGCCGCTGCTCGTCAACGGTGAGCGCCGGAAGGGTGAGGTGTCCGGACGGCCCGGCAACACCGTCCACGACGTTGTGACCGACAAGAAGCACGGCTACGTCGCGACGGTGGGAGGTGACACCCACAACTTCCAGCTGTACGACCCGACGACGCCGGACAGCTCTCGCGACGGCCTGTGGCACATCGTCAGTGGCGGCGGTGGCGCGTACACCCACGCCACCCATCCCATTCGGACGGCCGCGGCGGATGCGCGAACCGACCTACGATTCCGGCCGACCAAGCTCTTCCCGCGGTCGGCCGAGTCCCTGGCGTACTTCGCCCAGCAGCTGGTCCCGAGCATCTGGCGGCTGCTGCTGACCGTCGTGCTGTTCGGCGGGGGAGTGGTCCTGGGAGGGTGGCTCGAGGAGACCGGGTGGAGCCGTCAGCTCCAGCTCGGGGACCAGCTTGTCCGAGTCGGTCCCGGAGGAGCGGCCATCGCCGCGATGATCGTGCTGGTGCTGCTGCATCAGTTGCCACAACGTCCTGGACGCAGTCGCTTCGTACCCCGCCTGCTCCTGCGTCTCGAAGCGCTGGTCGCGGGGGTGTTGGCGACGCTGTTCCTGCACCACTACCTGCCTGACGCGGCCGGAGCGCTGCTGGTGCTGTTCGGCGTGAGCACCCTGTGGATCTGCCTCAACGCCTGGTGCGTGCGGTGGTCGCGGTGGTGGAGCCCCGTCGAGCGGGTGCCCGGTTGGCATCACGTCGCGTTCGCGTGCGTGTTGGCGGCTCTCGTGCTCCTGGCTCTGTTGCCGATGGGCTTGGACGCGGGAGGCTCGGACGACGGACGTACGGTGTCCTGGGTCCTCGTCGTCGCGGTCGACCTCTACCTCGTCCTGGCGATCATCGGGTGGCGGAAACGGATCGTCACCACCGTGAACGGCGCGAGGGCCGCGAGCTGGCTCGAGCGTTCGGTCGTGTGGGCCGTGCTCGCGCAGGCAGCCGTCGTGTCGGGCGAGATGTTGCGCGTGATGAGCGGTGAGGGCCTGACCGTGCTGTTCCTCAGTGGCCTGCTCGGGCTCGTGCCGTTGGCGGTGATCGCGGTGGTGGTGCTCGCGGCCGTTCTGGCCCCGGACTTCCTCACCCGCCGCCTGCACGAAGACCCCGTACGCCGGGCGCAGGCGTGGCTCCGCTGGCGGCGTTTGCTGGCTCAGCCCCTGGTGTTCCTCGCGGCGCCGGTGACGCTGGCGCTCTGGTGGTGGGTTGCCGACGCCGTCGACTCGGAGTGGATGCGGGCCGCCTTCGCCCTGCCCGGGCTCATCACGGTCGCCGCGATCGGCATGCTGGTCGTCGACTGGGTGCGACGCGAGCACCAGCGCCTGTACATGCCGCTGTTGGTCGTCGCCGTCCTCGCCCTCGGGGTGCTCCTGCTGGGGGCGGCGGTGCCGGGCCTGCTCGACGTACCGGGCTTCTCGGCGCCCGGCCAGGTTGCGAACGAGCTCAGGACGTGGTGGCCGGCAGTGGCGGTCGTCGCGGCTCTCTTCACCGTTGTCGCTGTCGGCGCCGCGGTCCTCCTCGCACACCTGGTGTTCCTCGGTGCGTACTCGCTGATCGCGGACCCCAAGTCGTGGGTGAGCCCCCGCTACCGTCCTGGCGTCTCGACGCCCTACGACTTCATCAGCGAGGCGGACGCGACGGCCATCATCGAGGCCGAGCAGGAGGAGATGGGTGGCGAACCCGCCAAGGCCGATGGTGTCGAATGGCGGACCAGACGCCGGGCGCAGATCGCCTTCCCCGGCCTGAACCCGCCGTTCGGGCCGATCCAGAAGTTCGTCTCTGAGATCTACTCGCTGGACGAACCGCCGTTCTTCAAGCACTTCCTCGAGTTCGAGACCTCACCCACCGAGGCGGTGGTGAAGATCCATCGCGTCCGCGGCGACCAGCCGGTTGAGATCGAAGAGGTGGCGAGGATCAGTCTCACGGTCGCGGCCGTCGCACTCGACTGATCGCTCCAAGCCGCGAGCCCCGAATGCCCAAACGGATCCAAACTTCGTCATCAGTCAGGAGAAGCAACATGCCGCGCCAGGTCATCGCCACCGAGAAGTCGCCTAAGTCGCCTTTGTTCAGCCAAGCAGTCAAGGCCGGACCGTTCGTGTTCGTCTCCGGCACCGTCGGCATCGACCCGAGCAGCGGCCGTCTCGCCGGAGGGACGATCCAGGAGCAGACGCGACAGGCGTTGACCAACTGCCAAGCGATCCTTGCAGCCGGTGGCGCCAGTCTTGACGACGTCGTGGAAGTCGGGATCCTGCTCGCCAACCCTGCAGACTTCGACGGCCTCAACGAGGAGTGGGCGCGTTGGTTCCCGTCCGATCCGCCCACGCGGTACGGAGTGAAGCTCGGCGTGGACGTCCCAGGGCTTCTCGTGTCGATCCGCATGACGGCTTACACCGCCTGACCGAGCCGACCACGCGAACCCTCAGGTTGTGCCGGACCCCGCGCTGCCCCGAATCAGCGACTGGTGGATCTGCCATGCAGCGAAGGCGACCAGCAGGCCGCCAGCAATGCCGACCCACCCGGCGGAACGCACCTCGCCTTCCTCGCCGATCGCCACCCAGGCCGCTATGACGACCCCGACGTAGTGGACTGCGGTGAGGGCACCGGCAGAGATCAGGACGGCGGTGGCGAATCGACGCCGGGAGGAGAGAGACAGCATGCCGAGGGCCAGGCAACCGATCACTGCCGCCGGCTCGAAGATGAACTCAGCGCTTGCGCCTTCCTCGACCTCGGTCCAGTACGAGCTGTAGCCGTCGTAGGGGATGAACAGCGCGAGGGTGGCCAGTCCAGCGCCCGCCATTGCCGATACCAGCCAGACGGGCTCGACCGGACCAAGGTCGCGATCCCTCGGCGACACGCTCAGGCACGCCCGGCCTGCCACGACAGCCCCCACTGCGCCGCACACGACAAGGAGACCCAGAACAACACCGATGGCGCCGATGTCCTCGAGGGAGAACTTCACCAGTCCGATGCCGGCGGCGCCCATGAGGACCCCGACCACGGTGAACAGTCCTGCTGCGTCGGCTGTAGCCAGCTGCTCACGGCGGATCTGGCTCGCAGCGAAGAGGAGAGCAAGGGCGGCAAGTCCTGCCTCGAACGGCGTGACGACCGCGAACGAGTCCCAGGACATCGGGGCCTCGGCCAGCATCGGCAACGGAATCGCAGCCAGGAGCGCCACGGCAGCTATTGACGCGACGGCTGGCACCCACCTGGGCGGCTGGGGCTCGGTAGCTGCCACCGGCCGCGGGCTGTGCTCGGGCTCGCGCGCGACAGCGGCTTCGGCTGCCGGTGCAGGTGTGTCTGGTGGGGGCGGCACGACTGTCGGCTGCTCCGGGGCGGCCGGTGACGGTTGGGGCGGGGGCTCGGCGGGCCGGCGAGCTCGTTCGGCCGACCCTCGAACGACACGCTGTGTGTCATGCTCAGCCAGGTCGTCCAGCGCCATGCGCGCCGCGGCGGCGCGAGCGGAGTCTCCTTCGTCCAGCAACGCGGCCAGCTCCTCCACTGCACCGAGACGCACATTGGTGAACGGACTCGAGATGGCGCCACGCAAGTCGGCCAACAGGTCCACCGGTTCAGGTGGGCGGTTGCTGCGGGCGATGTAGAAGTCCCCCTGCACGTCGAAGACCCACTTGCCCGGAGTCTGCGACGGCGTGACGGCCCGCACCCGGTCGAAGGCGAAGTCGTACAGCTCGTCGACCGACACGAAACCGTCGCGATCCCGGTCCGCCTCGCCGGTGGTCAGACCCTCGACCAGAGCCGAGGTGAACACCGACGGCTTGCCCTGGCCGGCAAGCTGGTCGCCCTCGAATGAGTACTCCATCGCGCTCGACGCCGTCAGCACGATCCGCCCGCGGCCATCGAAGCGCTCCATGATGTCCATGCGCTCATCGCCGCGATTCATCATCCCGCGCGCGAACGCGCCGCTGTAGCAGCAGTCCAGGAGCAGCACGATGCGCCGGGATCGACTCTTCGTCATCTGCCTGTTCACGTAGTCGGCGGGCAGGGACGTGGCGTCGAGGTGGTCGACCTCGGTGTCCGGCGTTGCGAAGTAGAGCCTTCCGTCCTCGTCCTTCACCCCGTGGCACGAAAGATGCAGCAGGAGGAGATCGTCAGGCCCGCGGTCATCGAAGAAGCTGGAGACCTTGCGCCGGACCACATGCTCCGGCTCGTTGAGCGACACCTCGACATCAAAGCCCCCGATCTCGGCGTTCCGGAGCACGCCTCCCAGCTGCTCGGCGTCGGTGGCGGGCGCGCGAAGCCTGCTCAACCGCTGGTCCTGGTACGTGTCGTTCGCCACCACCAGCGCGCTGCGCCGACCCGCGGTCATGGCACCGGTGAGGAAGCAGGTGGGTCCGGCTCCGCTGACCCGTGCAGGGCCGCGACGAACTCATCGATGAGTCGATCCTGCTGCTCCCGCGACGCCGAGTCGATCTTGAGTGTCTGGTCGCCGATGGTGAGCTCGACCGAGTTGGCCCCGCGAGTAGAGGACATCCACCCCCGTATCGCTCCCACGATGGCGGTCACGGCGACCAGCGGCTCCTGGAAGGCCACGAGCAGAACCCCGATCGCCGCGACGTCGATGCCACGGGTGCCAGCAGGCGCCTCGCCCGCGCTCGCCCGCTCGACATCATCGACGCCGAGGTCCAGCAACTCCCGGCGCAAGGCCGAGCTGAGCTCATCGAGACGCTCCACGTCAGGATCGTGGATCGTGATGGTCATCTGGCGACTCATCCGCGGCTCCTCGCTTCAAAGGACTCCCTTATGGTCAGTGTCCTCCCAGACCGGGGGCTCGTCAGCGGATTCACCGACACAGTGGCCGAGCCCGACCAGGGCGGGCTCGGCGAAGAGATGTGGACGTCAGGCCATCTCGGGGACATGCAGGTGTGCGTACGCGAGGTCGAACTCGTGCACGTCGACGATCTCGCCGCCCGCGTCGCTCGCGGCCCGGCTTCGCATGTTGTCGGCCGCCGAGCGGCTGGCTTCCATCGCGGCGCGGGACTCCCAGGCCGTGGTGGCGCAACCCAGGCCGGACGAACGGTTCATCAGCAGGCTGGCGCTGCAGAATCCAGCGGTCTGCTCGAGCTCGGGAAGGATCCCTACCCGGAAGGTCTCGGCCATGGCGTCGAGGTCACCCTGCAGCCAGCTGACTCGGGCGCACTCGCCGTGATGGCTACGGTGCATGACGACGATCTCCCATTCGTCGATCTGCATGGAGCCGCCGAGGATGTCCTTGCCTCGATCGCGCAGCGGGCGAAGCTGCTCATCGCTGGCGCGCATGGCCGCCTCGTCTTCCCACGAACTTGTTGCGATGCAGTGCCCGGTCTCGCGGTCGACGAGCATCGAGAGGCCGCGACAGCCCTCGGTGCTGTCGAGCATGGGCCCGACCTCGTCCTTGACGAAGGTGATGCCCGCGTCGACGTTGCCGGGACTGCCGTGGAACGTTGTGGAACGTGCGTACACGGCCCGCTCCTTTCTAGGACAGGGCAGTGCCCGACCGGCACCGCCGGTAGTTCCCTGTCTACTCCTCTGGGCGCGAGGACGCCATAGCCAAGCTCTACGGTTCTCGGCCCCCGGGGTGCCTCAGTCGTCGATGCGGACGACGACTCGTCCAAGAGACTGGCCGGACATGAGGTGGCGCATTGCCTGTGGGGTCTGGCTCAGGGGGAAGGCCCGGTCGACCACCACGCGCAGCTGGCCGGTCTGCAGGAGACTCGCAAGGGTGCCCATCAACTGCCGCTTGTCTGGTGACGCGAAGGACCCTCCGCGCAGTTGGGGGGAGACCGCCGAGCGTGCCACGAGTCCGAGGACGCGCGGGATGCTGCCGAGCCACCGGTGGCCGGTTGCCCCGAACGCGTCATGCCCGATCAGGACGTAGCTCCCTCGCGGGTCCAGTGCGCGGCGGATCGCCTTGAAGGAGTGGTTGCCAGGCACGTCGAAGATGAGGTCCCACTGCTCACCGCTGCGTGTGAAGTCCTCAGAGGTGTAGTCGATGACTCGGTCCGCGCCAAGGGAGCGCACGAGTGCGAGCTTGCTCGCGTGGTCGACACCGGTGACATGCGCGCCGTAGGCCTTGGCAAGCTGTACGGCGAACGCGCCGACGCCTCCCGCAGCGCCGTTGACCAGGACTCGCGACCCGGAGGGCACCCGTCGTTGGGGCAGATTGTTCAAGGCGATGAGCCCGGCGGTCGGCACCGCGGCCGCCTCCTCGAAGCTGACGCCGGAAGGCTTGAGCGCCACCCCCTCCTCGGGGGCGGTGGCGTACTCGGCGAACGCACCGCCGTTGCGCCATTGGATACCGCGAATGGTCTCCCCGAAGACTTCGTCACCCGGCTCGAACCGGGTCACCCCGCTACCGACGGACTCCACTACCCCGGCGACGTCAGTCCCGGGCACGCGCTCGCGGGGGCGTCTGACTCCGGAGCCCATGAGGCGGAGGACCGCGGGCCGGCCGGCCACGACGTGCCACACATCCGGATGTACGGACGCTGCCCGGACTCGGACCAAGACCTCGTCCTCGGCTGGTTCCGGCCGAGGGACGTCGCTCAGGCTGAGGTCGTCGACGGATCCGTAGCGGCCCTGAACGATCGCTCTCATGGTCGGAGCGTACAGAGACGCTTCGTCCTGAGCGTCACCGTAAGTCACGTCGATAGCTGTAGCTCCTCGACCCGCAGTGCCGATCCTTCCCGCAGCGGCTCCCACACACCGGTCGACTTGAAGCCGTGGACGAGATAGAGCCGGCGCGCGACTTGGTTGCCTTCGGTCACGTGCAGACGTACGCCGAGATCGCGGTCGCGGCACCAGTTCACCAGATCGGTGAGGAGCCCGGCGGCGTACCCACGGCCGCGTGCCTCGGGCGCCGTCCACATGCCCCAGATGTAGGCGACGGCGCTGTCCGGGGGAGTGAAGACGCCACCCATCGCTACTCCTCGGCCGTCTTCCAGTACCACCAGGATCGGTGCTGACCCCTCGGCCCGCTGCCGCCAGAAGTCCTCCGTGTACGCCTGGGCCTCGGCGAGCGTCGTTCTGAAGGCGTCGGGTGAGTCGGTCAGCGCCCGCAGGCTGACGTCGCGTAAGAGAGACCAGTCATCAGCAGTGATGGTGCGTACCTCGACGTTCATGGCACCGAGTCGACAGCAACCCCGTCGGTACTGCCACCGGATTTCGACTCGGCTCCTGGCGGGCCAGGTGCGCCGGATGCCGTCAGGTTCACTGGCCGTACGTGTAGCGCAACTCGGCGAACAGCAGCTGGTTCATCCTCTTGCGGATGTGCCCGGCCTTGCTGTCATCGGGCGGGTCGCCAGCGGCGAGGAGGATGAACGTCAACGCGGTCTCGCCGTGGCGATCTTCCAGCTCGAACACCACTCTGTCCTCGGGGCGGCTCGGCCACAGGGATGACCAGGTCAGGCGCTTGGGCGGGTCGGGTTCGAACACGTCGGGCTCGACCTCATCGGGTAGGAGCTCGAGCCAGGCGCGAACGCCCTCACGTTTGGGATCGGCCAAGTCAGCCCAGACGACGCGGGGTGGGGCTGGGAGCCGTCGTGTCCTTCTGCCGTACTCGGTCACCCGGCAACGGTAGGCGGTAGCGGACCGTTCGACCTATCCGTTTCTCTCGTCCAGGGTGTCCTGCCCCTTTGGCGGCGGTATGACGCGGGACCCTTTCTGTCAGCCGGGGTTGCACGCCAGATCAAAGTTCGATGCGTAATGGCAAGATGACTACATGGCATCGGACTCCCGGATGGTGGCATTGGGTTTCGGAAAGTTCGCGCGCGCCGACCGTATATTCGCCCTGGAGCGCATCACCGGGGAGGAACGCGGCGATGGCCGCCGCACTCGAGTCTGGATCGACGGGGTCACCGACCCCTTGATCGCGTCCAGGACCGAGATCACAATCCTTCGCGATATGGGTCAGGAGTCCGCGGTCACCGCAACCGAGCTCGACGAGGCAATGGACCTCGCCGCGCGTCTGGCGGCCGCGGCTGAGGAGGGTCGGGTGGATCTGAGCGATCTGGGTCGTCGTGCGCGACGCCTCCTCGCCACGACGACGCCATAGGAAGGGCGACCTCGACAGCCCGCCCCTTCGGTGAGTGACCCATCGCGGCGATGTAGCGCACTCGAAGCGGAATGCCGCGCTACCTCTGCATGGGTTTCTCCACGGTGCCGGTGTGCCTTGCGGGAGCCGAGGAGCTGGGCGAGGGCGGTGAGGCCCGTGGTGTCGCTTCCCACCGTGGCAGAGGCCGCAGCGATCCGCTCGACCATCACCCTGCCGACCTGCTCCTCGACGGTGCCCTCGGCGTACGCGATGTGCCACGGCGAGAGCTGGTGGTCGCGGTGGGTGCGGCCGGTCACCTGCCGTCCTGCGATACCCGAGAAGCGGGCCTGGTGGAAGACGCCGACCCGCGGCTCGCTGCTAGCCCGGCGACCGTCGGCGAGGGCTTCACCGGCGTGCAGGCTGATCGAGGCGACCGTGGTGAAGACGCAGACCTTCGCCTGCCCGGTCTGGAACCGGAGCCGCTCGGCCTCCGCGTCGAACCGGTCGCGGCCGTAGATCGTGGCGACTTCGAGGCCGGAGTCACGCAGCCGGTCGGCGATCGGGTCGGCGGCGGTCGCGACGAACTCGACCGAGCACGCCACCTGTCGCTCGGCCTCGACCTGCTGGACGATCCAGGCGACCGTGGAGTCGACGCGTATCAGCCCGGCCTTCTGCCGGAAGCGCAGCAGCGCTGCCCGCCCTTTCGCGACATTGCGGCCACGCCGGGCGATGTCCATCTCACGGCAGAACTCTCCCCATTCGGCCTCGTACGCCGTCCGCTCCGACGGTGTGAGTGCCACCGGCATGCCGGAGATCGGCACCGGCCCCCACGGTGCCGCGCGGTGCAGCATCGCGGGCGGCCGCTCGTCCTCGAGCCAGCCGCGTACCAGCTTGAGGTCCGCGGCGCGCCGCGCCGGGTCGGCGGTCCACGTTGCGCCGTAGCGTCCGCGCTCGACCCCGACGCCGTTGCGCTCGAGCGCGGCGGCGAACGTGGCGTCGGGCTGGGTCGCCGAGGTCCACTCCTGCATCGGCTCGCCGAGGACCTGCGCATAGGCCGGGGCGAGATATGGCAGGTCGAGCGGCGTGTGTCCGGGCGTCGCGGTCGTCGCGATGACGAAGGGTGCCTTGTCGTGCGGCCGCCCGTGGCCCGAGATTCGCGCCCAGAGCTTCCACCGCTTCGTCGTCGTACGTCGCAGCGCGTGGGCCTCGTCCGCGATGATCACGTCCCACGCGTGATCCTTGACCTTCTCCAGGCGGTCCCATGTGATCACGACCCATTCGAGACCGCCGTCGCCCAGCGCCGTGATCGTTCGGCACCAGTGGCCGATCGTGATCGCGGCGGGACGGTCGGCGACGACCAGCACCCGTCGCGCACCGCGGAGGTCGCCCACCGCTGTCGCCCCGAGGACCGCGGAGATCGTCTTGCCCACGCCGGGCTCATCGGCCAGCAGGAACTGCCGCCCGCCCGCCGCAGCGCGCGCCGCGATAGCGTCAGCAGCCTCGTACTGGATCCGCCGCGGCTCGAGCGCGTCGGTCGCCTCGAGGCTCTGCGTCGGAATGTCGGGATTGAGGGTGCTCTCGATGAACCGACCGAGCGTGTACGGACCCGGCGCGTAGGGCGCGAGGTGCGCCGGCACAGCGTGCCCGACGTACAGGTGGGTCTTGACTCCCGGGTGCCACGTGGCGCCCTCGACCTGGGTGCCGTAAGGGACATCGAGCACCCACAGCCGCTCGCCCGGGCCGACGGCCGGCAACGGCCGCTTCGGTTGTCGCGTCCCGCTCCGACGCGGACGCCCGCCGCGGCGACGAGCACTGGATCGGCGAGAACTGGCCACCCTCAGACGCTATCGCCTGTCGGCGAGCTGGATGCGCCAGCTCCTATCGATGGGCGGGGCGCGCCGCTCACCTTCGGCGGCGGGGATCGTTCGTACGCGCGGTGGCTGGTGCGCTGCGGGGATCCTCCGGCCAGGCGTGCTTGGGGTAGCGCCCGCGCAGATCAGCACGAACGCCGGGGTAGCCGTTGTCCCAGAAGGACTCCAGGTCTGCCGTGACGGCTGCTGGGCGTCGCGCGGGGGAGAGCAGATGCAGCAGGAGCGGGACCTGGCCGTCCGCGAGGACCGGCGCTGCGGTCCAGCCGAAGACCTCTTGGATTCGCACGGCGAGCACCGGTTGCTCGGCGGAGTAGTCGACCCGCACGCTCGACCCACTGGGGACCTGCACTCGCTCGGGAGCCAGATCGTCGAGTCTGCCTGCCTGCGGCCACGGCACCATCGCCCGCAGCGCGGCAGCGACGTCGACGCGACGAAGATCCTGGGCCGAGCGAACCCGCGCCAGCTGGGGCCCGAGCCACGACTGGAGGTTCTGCGTCAGTGCCACGTCGCTCACATCGGGCCACGGGTCACCGAGCGCACGGTGCAGGAAGTCGAGGCGGGCGCGCAGCGCCGTGGCCGCCTCCGACCAGGTGAAGAGAGCGATTCCCTCCGTCGCCACCGCCTCTCGGATCGCTTCGGTCACGGCGTGGGCCGGTGGATCGCTGAGCGGGACGGAGCGGAGCTCGATCGCGCCCAGCAGCGTACGTCTGCGAGCCAGCACCCGCCCTCCGGTCCAGGTGACCTCGTCCACCTCGGTCCACAGGGACCCGGCCGCCTCCAGCGCGAGGTCCTCGGTGAGCGGGGCCGCCGCTCGGATCCGGGCTTCACGTTGCCCGGGCCGCCTCTCCGCGTCTCCGACCGCGAGCCACTCCAGCCCGTCCAAGGGCCCCGAAGCACGCGGATCGAGCGCCGCGCCCGTCCCGGACGCCATCAGGTAGCTCGCGGAACTCGAACGCTTGCGCGCAATCCGGTCCGGATGCGCCAGGGCCACTACCAGCCCCACCGCCATGTCATCGGTGAGTGCGCGGGCGTCCGACGTACTCCTCCGGTCGCCGGCGGTGCCCTCCTTCTCGACGATCTTCTCCAGCCGGGTGACTTGGCTGCGCCACGAGCCTGCGCGCTGGTCGTTGCGCAGCGACCGGAGCGCAGCAACCAGGTCTCCGCCGGGAGCGCGCACGTCCTCGCTCAACATCGCGACCACCTCTGAGGCGCGCCTGGCCCCGACGAGACCAGCCCCGTCGATGAGGGCACGCGCCAGCCTGGGATCGGCCGGTACGCCAGCGATCACCCGGCCCCGCGGGGTGGCTCTCCCGTCCTCGGTCATCGCCCCAAGATCCACCAGCACCTCCTTGGCTGCCGACATCGCATGCGCCGGTGGCTGGTCGAGGAGCGCCAGGTCGTGCACGTCGTCACTGCCCCAGCACGCCACCTCCAGGGCGAAGGCCGTCAGGTCGGCGGTGGCGATCTCGGGCTCCGGGTGAGCGGCCAGATGCGCGTGCTCCGCCTCGGACCAACAACGCAGCACGGCGCCCGGCCCCAGCCGTCCGGCCCGACCCGCCCGCTGCTCGGCCGCTGCCCGGCTCACCGCGACGGTGACCAGAGAAGCCAGTCCGCGACGGTGGTCAGTGCGCGGCTCGCGCGAGAATCCGGCATCCACCACGACACGTACCCCGGGTACCGTCAGCGACGACTCGGCGACCGCGGTCGAGACGATCACTCGTCGGCGTGGACCCTCGCTGAGCGCACGATCCTGCTCGGCGCCGGACAGACGTCCGTGCAGGGGGTGGACGGACGCGTCCCCGCCGGCAAGGCGACGTACGGTCGCCTCGACCTCCGCGACACCCGGCACGAAGACCAGGACGTCACCCTCGTGCTCGACGAGCGCACGACGTACGGTCGCTGCGACATGGTCGTGGAAGGCCGGGGTGATGCCCCGGTCGTCGGTGCGGCGTACCCCCGCAGGCAGCGGGCACCAGACCGCTTGGACCGGGTGCAGAGCACCCAGGACGCGGATCACCGGAGCGGTGTCGTCCCCACCGAGCAGGGAGGCGGTCCGTTCGGCCTCGATGGTGGCCGACATCGCCACCAGGGACAGGTCCTCACGCAGGTGGGCCCGGACGTCGATGAGCAGCGCCAAGGTCAGGTCGGCGTCGAGGTGGCGCTCGTGCACTTCGTCGAGCACGACGGCCCCGACGCCGACCAGCTCGGGATCCTGCTGGATCCGCCGAAGCAGCAGGCCGGTCGTGACGATCTCGACACGTGTACGTCGACTGGTGCGTCGGTCTCCGCGCACGGAGTATCCGACCGTCTCGCCAACCGGTTCGCCCAGCAGGTGCGCCAGCCGACGGGCAGCAGCACGGGCTGCGATGCGGCTGGGCTGTGTGACGACGACCCGTCCGGCGACAACCTCGGCGACCGCGGGCGGGACCAAGGTCGTCTTGCCGGTGCCCGGCGGTGCGTGGACCACCGCGACTCCGCGGGCACGAAGCGCCTGGTCGAGAGCGGCCAAGCCGGCGGTGACCGGGAGATCGGGCGGCGCGGCGAGCAGATTGCGCAGAGGGTCGGACACTCCTGCAGTGTGCCTGACGTGCCTCGGCCGGTGTCGCGTCGGCGCCGAGGGCTGTCACCACGACGACGCCCGAGCAGACGAGCCCATCGTCCGACGCATCGCATCGGAGGTGACGATCTGGGACTGGTGGATGTGGGAAGCAGTACTGAAAGGGCCATGTGTCGCAGGCTCGTCGCGTCCGCAGCCGGTCGCTATCCGGTGTCCGCAGCGCTCCAGCCGATCGGTCCAGCATCGGCCACTCGCACTTCCGTCCACCACCGCCTCAAGCCTCGACACAGTTGGTGCGCCCCACTTGGCGGCGGAATGGGTAGGTCGGAAGAAACATCGTGGTGCAGGGCGCGCATCATCCTGGGTGTCACGACGTCGCCAGCTACGGTGGTCCAGTGTCGTTGGGCAACATCACTCACGAGTCCGTCCTGGCCGCGATCGCCGAGTTCGACAAGATCGGTCGAGACGCGTTCCTGGACAGATATGGGTACGGTCCCGCACGTTCGTACATCCTCGAGTACGACGGCGGTCACTACGATTCCAAGGCGATCGCCGGCGTGGCGCATGGCTTCGCAACCGGTCGACCACTCGTAGCTGCCTCCTTCAACGGTGGCGCGGCGACGGTTCAGCGGACGTTGGAAGCTCTTGGCTTTCGCGTCGTGGCCACTGCGGCGGCCGTTCCCGGCAAGAACGCCCGGGATCGTAAGACCGGCGTCGTCGCGGGCTTGGCACGACATCACGTCGATGCGGCACTCACAGAGTGGCGTCGCCTCGGGCGAGCCGATTTCATGGAGCGTTATGGGGGCTCGCCCGCCGAGCGATATGTCGTGATCACCGCGGATGTTGAAGCCGACGCACTTGCCCTCGTGATCGGCGCCCGCACGCTTGCCGGGCTGGATGCGAGCGGGCCGTGGCGTGGCGACAGGGCCAACGTCGCTCAGCCACTAACGGCGCTGGGCTACCGAGTCGAAAGGGCGGGGCAGCGACATGCCCCTGAGGTCGAGGCGGTCGACGCCGTTGTCTATGAAGCGGCAGGCCGGCCCGTCCGTGCCGGCGGTCAGGGATTCAGTGTCGACCAACACTCGAAGGTTGCGGTCGAGAGGCATGCGATGGCCAGCGCGCGAAGGCACTACGAGCGACTCGGCACCGTCATCGAAACGGCCAGCTCCAAGAGTTGGGACTACGAGGTCGAGATCGATGGAACGACGTGGCATGTGGAGGTCAAGGGAACGACCGGGGATCCGGTGGACGTCATTCTCACTCCAAACGAGGTGGCGCATGCCCAGACCTACGAGTACGTCGCGCTCTACGTTGTCAGCGACATCAAGGTCGCCGTCGGCGACGGCACCCAGCGCGACACCTCAGGCGGGGAAGTCACTCTGATCCACCCATGGAGGATCGCCGAAAGAGACCTACGTCCCGTCGGCTTCAAGTACCGGCTGCCAGAACAGCGGTCGTCTACGCTGACGACAAGTATGTGAGGCGAGCAGGTGCTGGCGCCGAGTCTCGCCAGACGCCGGTAAGCGGCGGAAAGACGCAGGTCCCAGATGTCTGCGGTACGGCGGTCCACCATGCACTGCTGGCGCAATGAGCACTTAGCCTCCGGATGACCGGTCGCCAGCAGACCATCCTGACATGTGACCCGACGGTGCCACGCGAGTCGGGGATCTCGGTACAGTACGAAAACTGGCTACCACGCGACGGCCGGTCTGCTTGGGTGTAAATCAAACCAAGATTTGGAGCTCGCGATGGCCACACCAACGCCTCGGGACATCGAGCGGTCTTTGTACTCGGCCGACGAGTTCGAGCGTCTACGAGGGGCAGTCAACGACGATAGCGTTGCAGACGCCGTGTTCGAGCTGACGCGCTCCGGAGCAGTCATAGCGGACTACGCGATCAGGTCCGGTGAGCAGCGCGCCAACGCTGACGGCGCCGTCCTCTTCGGCTTCTACCTGCGATCGTTGTGGCGCAACAGCGAGGCGCCAACAGGGGCGCAGAGTGTCGGAATCGGGTGGCTGGACCGGGCGATCGTCACAATCGCCGCATTTGCTAGTGCAGATAGCTCGGCGGGAGAAAAGGACGCCGAGCATGAACGGATTGTCGTTGAGACTCGCGACGTCCTGGAACGCATCGCCGGTGATGGACGTGCTGCTGGTCTTGTGGAAGTCGGCCGCTCGGTCGGGAGGCGTCTCGGCTACTCGGCAACAGAGATGGCCTCTCGTGCTCGCCGACCATGGGACGCTCTCGAGTCACTGGCGGACGTAGTCGATGATCAAGTGACCCTCCCTGACTCACTGTTCGAGGGCGATCCTGACAACTTCGCCACCGTGGTCGGATCGACCGACGAGTCACTACGAGGTTTTCGCCAAGACGCGTTAGCGTGGAACGACCGGCGATCCCGCCGTGGAGACACCTTGTCGCACAGCGCTGGTGGGTCTTTGAGTCTGTCAATGTTTACCGAAGAGTCACCACAGGATGACGCATTCCTCGCGCAGAGCTCAACCGCTGAAGGACTCGGAGGTCTCGAGTTTCGCGTTTGGTACGGCACTGATCGGAGGCTCGCCGACACGGGAGCGCCTCGCTTCCTGAACGAACGCGACCCGAACGACCAACTTCATCTTGGTGTGTGCCTAGTCAACATTCCGGAGTCGCATCAGTTCGGCACCACGCAGCCCGGGTGGTTCAGGCGGTGGACTCGCTGGGGCCGCGGCGGCAAAATTGCTCTGGATGTGATCGAGCCGTCTGACGAACGCGACGACTTCATCCGTGGGGTCAGACAAGCACTCGCCGTCGATGGATCCGACCGAACCGCGCTGGTCTTTGTCCATGGCTTCGCGAACTCATTTGCGGATGCAGCCGTCAAAGCGGCGCAACTCGGGTGCGACCTGAAGGTCAATGGCATCACGGCGATGTTCTCGTGGCCGTCCCACGGATCGACACTTCGGTACAAGCGCGACGGATTGCGCGTGGAGCAGTCAGAGGACAACTTCGTCGAATTTGTCGAGCTGCTCGCAACGAGGTGTGACATCGACCGGGTCGACATCATCGCTCACTCGATGGGTGGCCGACTCTTGAGCAGAACCATTGGCCGAATCCAGACCCGTCTGAATGCGCACAGCACGACTCTGGGAACCATCGTGCTTGCAGCACCCGATGTCGACGTAACGTTGTTTAAGAATCTCAGCCCTGGCTATCGGCGGGCCTGCCAGAAGGCGTCGATCTACGTGTCTGATAGGGACCAGGCGCTCAGACAGTCTCTTCGCTACTGGGGCGCATCGCGAGTTGGGCTCGCTCCCCCGGTTACCGTGGCCGCCAACTTTGACACGATTGACGCGAGCGGCGTTGACTTCTCGATTGTCGGCCACGGATACTACGCCGCAAGTCGTGGTGTTCTGGTCGATATACATGCCTTAATCAATGGAAGCTGGGACCCGAATGCGCGTCCCCAGCTCGTTGCGCGTACTGGCAAGCAGGGTTCGTGGTGGGAGTTCGTCTGACTGGTTCATGTGCCCGTACGCTCTAATGGGCGCGCTTGACGTATGCGAGGTGACGACGACTTCGGGACCTCCTGTCGCGGCCGCAGCAGTTAGCGACTGCGGCGTCCGGCTTGACGCTGAATCGCAAGTCAGCCGGCACCGTGCCCTTCCCGCCGGTCTGCGATTGACACCAGGCAGGTTCCAGACGCCACCGCGCATGGCAAGCGGGGCTCGATCGCGGTCAAGCTCCTCTCATTGCTTTCGACGTGCTCGGTCCCGAGATCGCCCGCTTCGGCCGCACACCGAGCACCCTGGTACGAAGCATTCCCAGCGAACTTCGACAGCCCCCGAGCCAGCAGGGGCTACACCAAAAACCGCTGACGGACTCATTGAGCTCCACCAACGCCTCGCTCGCGGGTTCCGAAACTGCGACAACCATTGATGTCACGCATGTTTCAAGAGGCGGCGGACTCAGCCAACCCCGGGTTAGGTAAGTAGAGCCACATTGGCGGCGGTGTGATGCACCCGTCGAGGTAGATCGGGAATGCAAATGCAGTCCGGCTGCGCCTCCGAATCGCCTACGGTCTCACGGCGGTTATCGAGGTGCAGCACAGCGTTCCCATTGGTGTAAGTGAGGAGCGGGCGCTTGTCGCCGTGCCAACCCCAAGCCTCGACCCGGGACGGTGTTCCCCCCGAGGCACTTGACCCTTCGAGGCGTGCAGGTGTTCGAACTGGGCCTGTGGTGCGGGACCTGCCCAGCTCTCTTTCAGCGGTTGAGCGAGCCGGAAGCCGCGGGCATCGGCGCGTCGAACGAGCGACTCAATGCCGTCCTGGACGCGATCGAGGACGACGTCTTGCAGCCGTACGGGATGGTTCTGCCCCAGCCCTTGTATACGGCGCCGTTGGTCGATGTGATCCCTCAAGGACACGACGAGCCCGCTTGGCGGGCCAATGACTTAACCCCTAGCTTAAAGAACTTGGTTTGGGCGGCTCGTTGCTGCAAGGATCACGTCATGCGCCCGCCGCCGCCTACGACTCCGGCAGCTGATGCTGTTCTCGATGGCCTCGCTTCCCACATAGACAAAGTGATCGAGGCGTACCAGCGCTTCGGCTCGCGCACCGCGTGGAGAGGAACGGGCGATTCTCCAGTCGCGTTCGAAAAGCTGAAGCTCGGGCGCCAGTTTGGGCCGGGGGGATCATGGGACGGAGCAGACGCGAGCCACGCTGCAGCGAGCGCGGTCCTTTTCACAAACCAAGCTGGATTGCACTTGGAGGGCGTCGCTGACCTGCTGCGAGCACGTCACGTCGTGGTTCCAATCGTCACACCTACAAGGGCGATTCTCGAATTATGCGGTCACGTCTATTGGCTGCTCGATCCACGAATAGTCACGTCGCTTCGTCGCCGCGCCGCACGCGTTTACCTATCCCGACTCGACGATATGACCCGCGCTAAAACCGCCGCCGTTGCGGTCGGCCATCCAGACGCACCGAAGATCGGCCGGGCTGCGCGAGACCTTCGACGAGTCACGCTGCCGCAACGTTTCTATCCGAGTGAGTACAAAGTCGAGCCGAACGGCGAGATTGTTTTCCAAGACGACCGCTCGCCCGGTTTGGGCGCGAGCCTTGCCTTCATCGAGGACATCAGCGGAGTCGACTGGAGTACACCGGCGATGTACGCGATCTTGTCAAACGCCAGCCACCCGACGCTGCATGCAGTGTTAGAGGGCTTGTCGCCGATAACGGCGGGTCCCATGGATCTCGTGGACACGCGTTGGCCGTACAACGTCGTTCGTGCGGCCATGATGGGCTTCGTTCGTTCATGGGCCATAACAGCTGCTTATCATGGACTAGATCAGGAAGAGGCCGGAGACCTCGGCGAAGAGATCGACCGTCTCCCTTCGCCGCCGCCGTGACACCCGAGACCCAACGTGGCGTCGGTATGACACGCACTTCGAAAGCAACGAAGAGGTGGCCGTCTCCTTGCGATTCCGGTCAGCGCTCTTGTGAGGTATTCAGCCAATAGCGCTCCACCAAAGGGTCATGAAGGACCACATGAATGAATTCTTCTATGTCGCTCCGATCGATCATGCCAGCAGCTTCTAAGAACCTTTTCCGGACTTCCGGAGCAGTCAGGTGTTGTGGCCCTCCGTTGTACCAGTAGATGATCATCTCGGCTTGGTAGCGATCCCCGCCGTTGGGCCGCTCCCTTTCTTGGCCGAGTGCCTCGGCGATGCGACGCCACCACCATCGGTCGGATTTCCCCAGCGAGCACCCGAAGGCGATGAAGAGTTCGGTGTCCTCGAAGAGGTGCTCGTAGCGCCGCTCGTTCTGGGCCCAGAACGGCTTCGCCAATCGCATGGCCCTATCCTCGTTGCCACCCTTTTTCAGCGGCTCATCTATTCCGAACAGAAGTGAGCGCGGAATGCTCTGGTGCCCATGCGGATGAATTACCTCTGACATGACGTATGACGAGAAGGTGTCTCCGGGGCGGACGGATGCCCCTTCGATCCCGCGTGGGTTTCCCGCGAAAACGAAGTTTCGGTCCACCGTTTTGAATGGCAGTGGGTCGAACTGCTTCTGGTCCAGATAGACGAAGTCATCCAGAAGCGGAGTGTAGTTGAAGTTGATGAAGACAAAGTTGTAGATGTCAAAGTTGGCGACATTACTAGGAAACCGAGCCCTCAGATAGTCCTCCGGTTCGAGATCGCCGAGAAAGTTGGCGAGCGATTTGATTGCGAGATCATTGTCCATGGAGTTCGTGCCAAGCCTTGTGAGAAGCGTGCTCGGGACGGCGAGGCTCAGGAACTCCGAAAACTCCCCCTGCATTTCGCGGAGTGCATCCGCAAGGTCATCAGGACGGACTTTCTTCATGGCGAGTAGGTCGCCCACGACGCCCTCGACGTCACTCCAGTCCTCCTTGCCTGCGTCACGCAGGCGCTCCATTTCTTGGAGAATGGGATTACCTGCATCGAACGAACGCAATTTGAGAAAGTGATAGAAGCTTGTGTATGTCGTGTCGACTGGTGATTCATAGTCGTGCATCACTTGGATATCGAAGCCATTGCCGACGAACGCCATGACGTTGTGCTGTCGACCTGGATGGCTGAATCCCGAGTTTCGGTAATTTCGGTGTCCCATTCCTGTCTCAAACTCTCTGATTCGACTAGTTTGCCGTGTTTAGTGCGGCGCTCTTCGGGTTGTGTTCGACCGTCCACACCTGCAATCGCAAACGGTTTCGGCCCCGCGCATGCGGCGCCCAAGTGGCCGAGTGGCGCACCCGCCAAGTCCAGACGCCCGTTACAGCGGTCCGGTGTTCTCCAAGAACGTCGGTTAGCCAAGATCGAACCACCTCGCGCCGGTCGAGCTGAACGACGGCTGCTAATCGCTAGTTGCCTCGATCGACGTGAGCGTGTAACGCCGTCCGGTCTCCTGATCGTCCGCAGCGAAGTCGACTTCCATGCGAATGTCCGCCGTGACGAAGCTTGACTGGCCGACGTGGAGGCCATCCACGGACGCGTAGGCCCCCTGAGCGACCTTGCCGGAGAAGCGCTGCATCGTCGCCAGATCGGTCAGCTCAAAGGTGTGCAAGCGGGTGTTTAGCCCGATAAGTGCTCCCCGGCGGACATGCACGGTATCGACTGTCGGCTCGACCGAATCGATTGCTGCAAGGGCGGTCGCCACCTGTCGGGAAGTCATCTCAGCTCTGTCCGATCCGCCGTCGTGGGGCACGGTCACGACACCGATGCCGCTCCCTACCCCGTTGACTGCTCGAAGTAGGGCAGTGAACTTGTTCCGGGCACGCGAGCCATACTCCTGCAAGGAAGCTGTCAGTACGTCCGTGTTTGTTCCATCCCCAACCAGACGCGTGAGTCTATTGAGCGTCGCCTCGACGAATGGAGAATTGTCAATCATCGCACCACGCTTGTCGGTGCCGAGAATCACCGCGAACGACGCAGCTCGAAGTCCGAGCACGGACATCTGCACCTGGTCCGTGATTGCTGGTGAGATCGCGCCGCGACCTGTGGTGTTTCCCTGTACTTCCTGGGCTAGTGCGTCGAGGGATTCCTGCAACGCGGTGCCCACCGCACCGAGAGATCGTAGCGGAAACTCGGTCGCGCTCTCGGAGCGAGCTTCAAGTTCGATTGCTGCTACGGTGCGTAAGCCCTGTGCCGCCAAAGAATCGAGTTCTTCGAGGTCTAGCGGTGCGACCGTGGGAGTTGGAAGTCTGAGGCGTGCTTCTGAGGTTGGAAGGTCTGAGTCGGAAAAGTGGTCGACGTCGGTCACTTCGGCGGTAAGGATTGGCTCCGGCCCGCTGTAATTCTCGACAACGAGCCAGACGGTTCCGCGTTCGGCCTGTTCCATGGCCTCTCGAAGCCCGATGTGACCTGAGCGAACGTCGAGGTAGCGCCGGGCGCCCATCGCGAGGTAGAGAAACGTCAGAGTATCGCGATCCTCGTCCTCGTCAATGCAGACCGCGAGGATCCGGATCCCGAGGCTCCGTGCACGAAGGCTGAACAGCTTGGGTCCGTCGTGTTCAAAGAAGACTTCGTCCACGGCCAGCCTGCCAAACGGCAGCGCGGCTGATGCATCGAGCGTCATGCCACCCTCCCCTCGATGACTCTTGCTGGGGGGATCAAGTCGTTCCTAGAGGGCCACCAATCGTGGTGGCTGGGCCCGAGATCACTCTCCGTCCGAAGGATGCGACCCATGGCGGGTTCGAGGTCAACCTGCGCGATGGTCTTCTTTCTAGCCCAGGGGACCGACTCTCTCGCATTCAAGAGATCGGCCAGATCCTTGAACAGCGAGTACGCATAGGCCAGGCAGTTGTCGACTTGCTGGTATGCGTCGCTCGACTTGGTATCGAGTGGCAGCTTCCAGTCCTCGATCGGCTCCTCCCCGACGTCAAGGGTCGCGCGGGTCAGGCGGAAGAAGGTGCCCTGAGCCGGTTCGTGGCCTTCGGGTGGACACCCAGAAGGCAGTGACTGTCCCGACGGCATGGATCGAACGCTACACGTGCGCCTGCTTACCGGCCGTCGGTTCACCGAAACCTCTCGCCGTTGCGATCGCCATGCCCGGCCGCGTACAACCACCAGCCCGTCGCGTGACGTGCGTCATTCTGGGCTACTAGAGGATTCCCGTAGGACCGACGTCCGGCAAGACTCGGTCCAGGTGTCCGGTGGGTTCGCTCTCTTTTGGGCTGCCC
>NZ_JBEZZS010000020.1:0-102195 GCF_040639295.1 Nocardioides sp. NPDC023903
CTTCGTGCTCGCCGAGCACGAGACGCTGCCACTGTGGATGAGAAGCAGTGGATCGTGCTGAATCAGGCCCTTGCCGCGGGCGAGCCGGTCGAGCGGAGCGCCCACATCGCCCGGATCGCCGCAATGACCCAGTGGGCCCGCGCAGAGGTCGAGACCGCCGCGAACGCCCTGCTGGCCAGTGCTCTGCTGACCACCACACCCCACGGACTACTCGAGCTCACCGACACCGGCAAGGCCGTGGCGAGTAAGCGACGGGTTTCTCGTCAGTTTGCGCCGACTCGGCGTGAAGTCAGGCGCGGGCGACGTGGAATGCGGTGACGGAGGCTTCGGCCTCGTCGAGCTCGGACCAGTCGCCGTCATAAGCGAGCACCGCGACGGCGGAGGTCGGGAAGCCGAGGGCGAGCTCGTTGCCGGCCTCGTCGTCGCCCTCGCCGTCGTCCAGAAGCTGTACGAGCGAGAACACGGTCGGGTTGTGACCGATCACCACGACCGTCGAGATGCCGTCATCGATCCCGCGGATCAGGTCGAGGGCGGTGGAGGTGCCGGCGGCGTACAGACCCTGGTCGTACTCGGCCAGCGTCAGGTCCCACGACGCCCCGAGCGCGACGTCCTCCCAGGTCTGGGTGGCGCGGTCGGCCGCCGAGACCAGCACGTAGTCCGGGACCACGCCCTGCTCGGCCAGCCACGCCCCCGCTGCGACCGCGTCGGCATGGCCGCGCTCGGTCAGCTGCCGCTCGTAGTCGGTGGGTGCCGACGTCTCGGCCTTGGCGTGCCGCATGATGACAAGGGTCCGCATGCGGCAACCCTATGGCCTCACGCACCCAGCGAGTGATAGCCCCCGTCGACATGGATGATCTCGCCGGTGGTCGCCGGGAAGAAGTCCGAGATCAGCGCGCAGACGGCCTTCGCGGTCGGGGCCTGGTCGGTGTTGTCCCAGCCCAGCGGCGCGCGGCTGCCCCAGCCCACGTCGAGCTCCTCGAAGCCCGGGATCGCCTTGGCGGCGAGGGTCTTGAGCGGCCCCGCGGAGACGAGGTTGCAGCGGATCCCGTCGGGACCGAGGTCGCGGGCGAGGTAGCGCGAGGTCGACTCGAGCGCGGCCTTGGCGACACCCATCCAGTCGTACGCAGGCCAGGCGATCGTCGCGTCGAAGGTCAGCCCCACGATCGACGAGCCCGGAGACAGGAGCGGCCGGGTCGCCATCGCGAGCGACTTCAGCGAGTAGGCGCTGACCTGGACCGCCTGGGAGACGTCCTCCCAGGGCCCGTCGAGGAACTTGCCGCCGAGGAGCGTCTCGGGGTTGCCGTACGCGATCGAGTGCACGACCCCGTCGAGCCGCTCGACACCCTCGGCCCGGAGCGCGTCGGCGAGGCCGTCGAGGTGCTCCTGGTTGGTCACGTCGAGGTCGAGGACCGGCGGCTCCTCGGGGAGCCGCTTGGCGATCCGCTTGGTGATCGACAGTGCGCGTCCGAAGTTGGAGATCAGGACGCGGGCGCCCTGCTCCTGGGCGACCTTGGCCACCGCGAAGCCGATCGAGGAGTCCATCGTGACCCCAGCGACGAGAACAGTCTTGCCGTCCAACAAACCCATGATCAGTGCCCCATTCCAAGTCCGCCGTCGACCGGGATCACGGCCCCGGTCACATAACCCGCATCAGCCAACCACGTCACGGCCGAGGCCACCTCGTCCGGTGACGCGTAGCGCCCCAGCGGCACCCGCTCCGTGATCGCCTTCTGCTGCTCATCGGTGAGCACCGCGGTCATCTCGGTCTCCACGAAACCAGGCGCGACCACGTTGGCGGTGATCCCCCGCGAGCCGAGCTCACGCGCGAGCGAGCGGGCCATCCCGACCAGCCCGGCCTTCGACGCCGCGTAGTTGACCTGGCCCGGGTTGCCCATCAGCCCGACGACCGAGGAGATGAAGATGATCCGCCCGCGGCGCAGCCGCAGCATGCCCTTCGAGGCACGCTTGGCGAGCCGGAAGGACGCGGTCAGGTTGGTGTCGATCACGGAGGTGAAGTCCTCCTCCGACATCCGGAGGACGAGGGTGTCCTTCGTGATCCCGGCATTGGCGACGAGGACCTCGACGGGTCCGTGGGCGGCCTCGGCGGCGGCGTACGCCTCCTCGACGGCGGCCGGGTCGGTGATGTCACACACCAGGTCCAGGGCCCCTTCCGGAGCCCCGCCCTTGCGGGAGGTCACGGCCACCTTGTCGCCGTTGGCCACGAAAGCCTCGGCGATCGCCTGGCCGATGCCGCGGCTGCCGCCGGTCACCAGCACCGAGCGCGGTGTCTTGGTTGTGGGGTTCTCACTGTCAGTCACAGGCGCGACGGTAGCGATTACTTCGGCGTACGACCAATGCCTTGGATTTGCTTGTGAGAACCCTCCAAGGTCTTTCGGAGCGCCCCTGTTGGGACCACACCATTGACCGGGTGCCATCGGCCACGACCTAGACTGGCGGTATGTCCAAGGCGCAACCCATCAGGATCACCACCGCCGGCCGTAGCCGCGCCGAGGACATCGCAATGCGTCAGAAGCGCTACGCGATCTCGATGTCGATCCGTTCGCTGTGCTTCATCGGTGCCGTGATCGCCGGTCTGGCCGGTATCGGCTGGCTGTGGCCGATCCTGATCGCGGGGGCGCTGATCCTGCCCTACATCGCGGTCGTCATGGCCAACGCGACCAACACCAAGAGCGACGAGATGAACCTGATGGACTCGCCCTACGGTCCGCGCCAGCTCTCCAGCGGACGCGAGCAGCAGCTGCGCGAGAAGGACGAGGACTGATGGGCGCGCTCGACTCCGACCTGTGCTCGGCCAAGGGCTGCCAGGACGCCGGTTCGTGGGAGCTGCAGTGGAACAATCCCAAGATCCACACGGCCGATCGGCGTAAGATCTGGCTCGCGTGCGAGACGCACAAGGAGTCGCTCAGCGACTTCCTGGGAGCGCGCGGATTCCTCAAGGACGTCGTCCCTCACTAGCTGTTCCCTCGGAGAGGTCGTGCGATGAACCCGATCCCTGTGCTCCTCGACTGCGACCCCGGCCACGACGACGCCATCGCGATCCTGCTGGCCCTGGGCAGCCCCCACATCGACCTGCTCGGCATCACCACCACCTTCGGCAACTGCCGGGTGGAGAAGGCGACCTACAACGCCCAACGGATCCTGGCGTTGGCGCGTCGGCCCGATGTCCCGGTCGCCACCGGAGCCGCCGCGCCGCTGGCCGGCGAGGCCCACATCGGCGACTTCATCCACGGTGCGACCGGGATCGACGGGCCAGACCTTCCCGAACCGCTCGCTGCGCCGGTCCCGCTCGGGGCGGTCGAGTTCCTGCGTACGTCCCTCCTGGCCGCCCCCGACCCCGTCACCGTCGTCGCCACCGGGCCGATCACCAACGTCGCGGTGCTGCTGCGCGACCATCCCGAGGTCGGTCCGAAGATCGCCGAGATCGTCTTCATGGGCGGCTCGACCGAGCGCGGCAACACGACGCCGGCCGCCGAGTTCAACGCGTACGCCGACCCCGAGGCGCTCGACCTCGTCCTCTCCAGCGGCCTCCCGATCCGGATGGTCGGGCTCAATCTGTCCCACCAGGCGCTGGCGACTCCCGAGGTCGTCGCGCGGATGCGGGCGATGGATCATCCGGTCGGCCGCGCGTGCGCCGACCTGATGGGCTTCTTCGGCGGCACCTACTCCGACGTCTTCGACTTCGCCGCTCCCCCGGTCCACGACCCCTGCACCATCGCCGCTCTCATCGACCCCGGCCTGATCACCTGGCACAAGTCCTTCGTGGCCGCCGAGACCGAAGGCCGCTGGACCCGCGGCGCCACCGTCGTCGACCTCCACGGCCGCCTCGACGAGCCACCCAACGCCCAGGTCGCGATCACCCTCGACGTCGAGGGCTACTGGGACCTCGTACTCGACGCCCTCGACCGCGTCGGCTCCTGACGCCGAGGCGGCTGGTGGTCAGCCGCCGATGGCGGACATGGGGCGGTCGGGCTGCAGGAAGCCGAGGTCGTCGATGCCGTGGCCGGCGCGCTTGCCGGCCATCGCGGTGACCCACCGGGCGGCGAGATCGCCGTCGGAGGCGCCGGCACGAAGTGGCGTACGCAGGTCCGACTCGGAGAGCGCGAACAGACAGTCGCGCACCTGCCCGTCGGCGGTGAGGCGGACCCGGTCGCAGTCGCCGCAGAAGGGGCGGGTGACGGAGGCGATGATGCCGACCTTCGCCGGGCCGCCGTCGACGTGGAAGAGCTCGGCGGGGGCGCTGCCGCGGGGCTCTTCGGCGGGAGTCAGCTCGAAGGCCGCCGACAGCGCCGCGAGGGTCTCGTCGGCGGTCACCATCTTGTCGCGCGACCAGCCGTGCTGGGCGTCGAGAGGCATCTGCTCGATGAACCGCAGCTCGTAGCCACGCTCGACCGACCAGCCGAGCAGCTCGGCGGCCTGGTCGTCGTTGACTCCCCGCAGCAGGACCGCGTTGATCTTGACCGGGCCCAGACCGGCGTCGGCGGCAGCCTCCAGCCCGGCGACCACGTCGGCCAGCCGGTCGCGGCGGGTGATCTCGGCGAAGGTCTCGGCCCGGATCGAGTCCAGCGAAACGTTGACCCGGTCGAGCCCGGCCTCGGCGAGGGACCCGGCCATCTTGGCCAGCCCCAGCGCGTTGGTCGTGATCGAGAGCTCCGCCTCGGGAGCGACCTCGCGGGTGCGCGCGATGATCGAGACCAGCCCGCGCCGCACCAGCGGCTCCCCACCAGTGAACCGCACCTCGCGGACCCCGAGCTGCCCGGTGGCGACGCCGATCAGCCGCACCACCTCGTCGTCGGTGAGCACCTCGTCGCCGGGCAGCCAGTCGAGACCTTCCGCCGGCATGCAGTAGGTGCACCGCAGGTTGCAGCGGTCGGTCAGAGAGACCCGCAGATCCGTCGCGACCCGGTCGAACCGGTCAACAAGCCTCGGCTGGGTCAGATCTGTCGGGGAGGTCCTCATCACACCAGTCTAGGCAGCCGCGACCCAGAACGTGAGCAACGACCGCATGCCAGTTAGTCTCATACGGTGAGTTCGTTCCGTTTCCTGCTCAGCCGTCGCTGGGCCGGTTTCACGGTGTTCGTCCTGATCCTGGCCTACGGGACCTGGTGGCTGGGCCAGTGGCAGTTCGACCGTCTCGAGGACCGCAAGGCCAGCAACCAGATCGTCCGTGTCAACGAGCACGCCGAGCCCGCGCCCGTCTCCGACGTACTCGCCCCAGGCGAGAAGGTCGCCGAGAAGGACGAGTGGCGGCGGGTGACCGCGACCGGGACGTACGCGGTCGACGACACGATCATCTGGCGTTACCGCACCCCCGACGACGCGAAGGGCATCGACATCGTCGTCCCGCTGGTGCTCGCCGACGGCAACGCGGTGCTCGTCGACCGCGGTTGGCTCCAGACGGAGTCGCAGGACGAGTTCGAGGACCTCCCGGCCCCGCCGTCGGGCGAGGTCACGATTACCGGCTGGGTACGCGCCGACGGCACCGGCGACTCCACCGACGTCGCCCAGGTCGACGGCTACCACGCCACCCGCGCGCTCTCCTCGACCCAGGTCGCGAAGGTGGTCGACGAGCCGCTCCTGACCGGCTGGCTCCACCTCGACACCGAGTCCCCCGAGCCCACCACCCAGCTGCGCCAGGCCGACCTCCCCGAGCTCGACAACGGCCCCCACTTCTTCTACGGACTGCAGTGGTGGTTCTTCGGCGTTCTTGCCATCGCCGGCTTCTTCTACCTGATGTACGACGAGCGGCGCACCCAGCGCCAGGACGCGCCTGCACAAGACGATGACACCGCCGACGGCGATGAGCCGGCCGATGAACGAAGCCGCAAGAAGGCCGCCAAGCTCGCCCAGAAGCAGGCCGTGAAGGCGGCCTACCAGGCGGCGTACGAGAAGGAACGGGCCCGTCGATAAACCCCCGGCGGCATGTCGGTCTCTCAGCTACCCTGCACGCTGTGTCAGCCGCACGGAACTTTCAGGTCGACCTCCACGGGCTCGTTGACCTCCTTTCCCATCACCTCTACTCCAGCCCGCGCGTCTACCTGCGCGAACTTCTCCAGAACGCCGCGGATGCGATCACAGCGCGGCGTTTGGTGGACCCCGAGGCCCCTGCTGAGATCCACATCCGGACGATCCCCGGCGGTCTGGAAGTCAGCGACTCGGGCATCGGACTGACGGCCGACCAGGTCTCCGAACTGCTCGCCACCATCGGACGCAGCTCGAAACGCGACGAGATCGGCTTCGCGCGCGAGGAGTTCCTGGGACAGTTCGGGATCGGAATGCTGTCGGCGTTCATGGTGGCCGACGAGATCGCGGTGACCACGAAAGCAGCGAGCGCTGCGACCACATTGTGGGTGGGCACCGCCGACGGCCGCTACACCGTCACAGAGGCGCCTGATCGTGAGGCCATCGGAACAACGGTCTCGCTGACCGCGAGACGGAACGCTGAGCAATGGGTGGTTCCCCAGTCCGTACGCGACCTGGCGCTCTACTTCGGATCGATGCTGCCCGTGCAAATCACCGTCGACGACGAGCTGGTCAGTGACGGCCTGGCTCCCTGGGACCGAGTCGGGACGGCCGGCGAACGCAATGCCCGACTGGTCGGCTACGCGCAGGAAGAACTCGGCTTCACCCCGTTCGACGTCATCAACCTGAAGGTGCCGGACGCCGGCCTCGACGGGGTCGCCTTCGTGCTGCCGTTCCCGGCGAACCCCGCCGAGCGCGCTACCCACCGCGTCTACCTCAAGCGGATGCTCCTCTCCGATGGGCTGGAAGGTTTGCTGCCCGAGTGGGCCTTCTTCGTACGCTGCCTCGTCGACACCTCCGAGCTGCGGCCCACCGCGAGCAGGGAGGCTCTCTACGATGGCCCGCATCTCGAGGAGACCAAAGAAGCCCTTGCCGACCAACTGCGTGGTTGGTTGGTCCGGCTCGGCGCCACCAACCCCAAGCGGTTGAACGAGTTCCTCCGGATCCACCAGCTCGGAGTGAAGGCGCTCGCGTTGCACGACGACGCGATGATGGAGCTGGTCGAGCGGTTCGTGCCCTTCGAGACCAACCAGGGTCGGATGACGCTCCACGAGGTCCGCGAGCGAGCCGAGGAGATCCGCTACGTCGCCTCGATCGACGAGTTCCGGCAGATCGCGGGCGTGGCGGCTGCACAGGGCGTACTCCTCGTCGATGCCGGCTACACCTACGACGCCGACCTCCTCGAGCGGCTCGCGGCGGTGCACCCGGACGTCAACGTGGCCCGGTTCGATCCGACCGAGCTGGCCACCGCATTCGAGGCGCTCGACCCGGCTATCGAGCTGGCACTTCGGCCGTTCGTCGCAGCCGCGGAGGAGGCCCTGGCCACGGTGGGCTGCGAAGTGGTCGTGCGCGCCTTCGACCCGCCCACCTTGCCGGTTCTCTACCTCGTCGACCGCTCAGCGGCGTTCGCTGCGGAGTTGCGCGCCACACGTGACAAGGTCGACGGACTGTGGGCCGGGGTGCTCGGCGCCCTGGACACCCACGACGAGTCCAAGCCACAGCTCGTCCTCAACCACCGAAGCCCACTCGTGCGCCGCCTCGCCTCGTTCGCCGACAACGGCGTCGTGGGACTGGCGATCGAGGGTCTCTACGGGCACGCGCTCATGCTCGGCCACCACCCGATCCGCCCCGCCGACTCCGCCCTCGTCAACCGCTCGTTCCTCGGTCTGCTCGAGCAGGCCGTCCCCGCCTCCGCCAAGGACACGCCGTGACCGACCTGCACGACTTCTTCCACCAAGCCCAGAACCTCCCGTACGGCGCCGCGCGCACCGCCGCACTCGAGGCCGTCGTCCAACGGGCCGACGCCGAGGCGCCGGAGTCGACGCTACCGTTCGAGGCACGGATCCAGTTGACATACGCGTATCGGCGCAGTGGCGAGACGCTGAAGTCGTTCGTCCCGTTCGCGTGGTGCACCTCCGCCTACGACGCCGACCCAGCGCGATACGCCGACCAGACCCACTCGTTCCTATGGGCGATGAAGTGGCAGCCGGCCACCCTCACCTCGTTCCCGGAGGTACCGATGAACCAGGCGATGGCGGTGCTCGCGGACATGGAGCGCCGCTTCCGCGCCGGCGGCCACAGCCTGTTCGCCGTCCACCAACTGCGGCTCGATATTCTCCAGCACCTCGGCAAGGCGGAAGAGGCCGCCGAGGAGTACCGACTATGGGGCCTGACACAGCGCGACGACCTGTCCGACTGTGCCGCCTGTGTGCCCTCCGCCGAGGTCGACTATCTGACCTGGGCGGGGCGTCATCAGGATGCGATCCGGATCGGTGACCCAGTGCTCAAGGGCCAGGCGTCTTGCTCCGAGCAGCCCCAGAGCCTGCTGACCCACCTGCTACCGGCCTACGTAGCCGGTGGCCGCCTCGACGAGGCTGCCTCGGCTCATCGGCGTGCCTACCAGGCGCTGCGCAACGACCGTGGCGCGCTCGGGTCCATCAGCAGCCACATCCAGTTCCTCGCCCGCACGGGCAACTCAGTGCACGCGCTGGCGATCATCGAGCGACACCTCGGCTGGCTGGACGCCGCGGACACACCGTCGGCGGAGATGCACTTCTCAGCGCATGCCAGCCGCGCCCTCGGCCTGCTTCCGGATGACACCGCAGTCCGCGACCATGGCGTCATCCGTCCTGCTGCTGAGCTCGCCGCCGAGCTCGCCGAGCGGGCTCGGGCTCTCGCGGCCAAGTTCGACGCCCGCAACGGCAACGGCCACGTCTCCGGGCTGATCGAGGGCTCACTCAGCGCTGAAGCGTGGGTCGAGGAGCTGCCGCTCTCAGCGACCGCCCGGCGGGCCGCCGAGATCCGGCACAAGGCCACACCTCGTCCCGTCGACCCGGTCCAAACCGAGGCCCCCGCCGTCGACTTGACACCTGATGGCCTGCTCGACCATTTCGACGCACGCTGGATGGCCAAGGACCGCGAAGGCGCCGCGCTGGCGATCAACCGTTTCGAGGCCGAGGTCGCCGAGGATGACCGCACCCTTCAACAGGCGGGCCGCCTGCTGGAGGCCAATGGCCTGATGGCTCAGCGTGACGGTCTGGAGGGTGCCGTCGAGCAGTGGCGGCAGGCGCTCGAGCTGCTCGACGGGGTCGATGATCTGCGCGCGCTGCGGTGCCGTGGCCGGATCGGATACGTCCTCGGCCAGCTCGGGCAGGTCGAGGAGGGCATCCTGGTCGGCGAGGAACCGCTGCGTCGACTCATGACCGAGGACACCGCCGATCGTCGCCCCGCGTGGGCGGGCCGCCTTGGCGTACTCCTGATCCAAGCCGACCGGCCAGGGGAGGTCGAGCAGGTCGTTGGTCCGTACGCCGAGGAAAATGACGACGCCGACGAGCGGGCCTGGGCCGCGCAGGTCCGCGCCGATGCGGCTCTGGCGGTCGTTCTGGAAGCGGCGGAGAGCAACGGCGATCCCGAAGCGCATCGAGAGGGGATCACCCAGGTCGCCGCGCGCTACGACCAGGCGGTCGCCGCTGCTCAGGTGGCCGGTGGCACCGCCGAGATCCAGGCCCTGTGGAGCCGTGGCCGGTTCCGGCTTTTCAACCAGCCTGACGCCGAAGAGGGAGCAGCCGACGACCTGACCGAGGCGGCTGCTCAGGCCGGGGCGCTCGGTATGCGCAACGGCAACCTGATGCTCGACCTCTTGCAGGCCCTGCTCGACGCCGGACGCAACGAGGAGGCGGCCCACGCTGGCGAGGAGGCCGACCCACTGGTCCCCGACGATGGCCCCGAGCGGCATTCCGTCCACCATCTGCTCGCCGTCGCCTACGACCGGCTCGGCCAGTCTGAGACCGCCCTCGAGCACATCTCCACCCGCCTGGTGCTGCTGGCGTCCAGCGACCCCGAGGAAACCGACGAGACGTCCAACTCCGACCGCGCGGTGCTGCACGATTGGCGTGGCAAGCTGCTCGACCGGCTCGACCGCGACACCGAGGCCGCCGATGCCCATGAGCTGGCAGCGAGCATCTTCGACCGGATCGGTGATCGCAACCAACAGTTCCTGAACCTGCGGCGTGCCGCCACCAGTGCCTCATGGACCGGTGACGAGGATCGGTCCACCGCGCTGCGCGAACAGGCCCGAGCACTCCTGCCCCGCCTGACCGAGGACGGCGCGCACCCTGCCTACCTCACCTTCCAGGAAGGTGGACTGGCCTGGGACGGCGCCCGCGCCGCCCACCACGCCGGGCGGACCGAGGTCGCCATCGGACTGCTCCACGAAGCCGAGCGGCTCTACCGCGAGAGCGGGCAGGATGCGTACGCCTTCGACGCCGTCGTCTATCGAGCGCAGCTCGGAGATCCGGTCCCGAGCGCGGACCTGCAGGCGGTCTTCGAAAGCGCTGAGGAGGGCAGCGGATTCTGGCGCAGCTCCGGCTACCAGCTCGTCGACGCTCTTCGCCGGGAGGAGAACACCGTCGCCGCGGACGAGCTGCAGGCGAGGCTCGACGGCTGATCTGGGACAGACGCGCCGACTCGGCGGGCTAGCGGCGGAACTGCGTCTCGTAGAGCTCCGCGTAGAGCCCGCCCGCGGCGAGCAGCGACTGGTGGGTACCGGACTCGACGACCCGTCCGTCCTCGACGACGAGGATGCGGTCGGCGGCGCGGATGGTGGAGAGCCGGTGGGCGATCACGATGGACGTACGTCCCTCCAGCGCGGCGTCCAGAGCGGTCTGTACCGCGGCCTCCGACTCGGAGTCGAGGTGGGCGGTGGCCTCGTCGAGCACCACGATGTGGGGAGCCTTCAGCAGCAGGCGGGCGATCGCGAGGCGCTGGCGCTCGCCACCGGAGAGCCGGTAGCCGCGGTCGCCGACGACGGTGTCGAGACCGTCCGGGAGGCCCTTGATGACGTTGGCGACCTGGGCGGCCTCCAGAGCGGCCCAGATGTCGTCGTCGGAGGCGCCGGGGCGGGCGTAGAGCAGGTTGCCGCGCACCGTGTCGTGGAACATGTGGGCATCCTGGGTCACGTAGCCGACCGCGGCCTCGAGCGACTCCAGGGTCACATCGCGCACGTCGAGGCCGCCGACCTCGACCGAGCCGGAGCGTACGTCGTAGAGCCGTGCGATCAGGTGGGTGATCGTCGACTTCCCAGCACCGGAGGGTCCGACCAGGGCGACCATCTCCCCCGGTTCGGCCACGAAGTCGATGTCGGTCAGCACCTCGCGCACCTCCCGGCTCTCCGGGCGCGCGATCGTCTCGAGGGAGGCGAGCGAGACCTCGTCGGCGCGCGGGTAGGTGAAGGCGACATGGCTGAACCGCACCGAGGCGGCGTCGGCCGGCACCTCGGCTGCGTCCGGCTTCTCCTTGATCAGCGAGGGCAGGTCGAGGACCTCGAAGACGCGGTCGAAGCTGACCAGCGCGGTCATCACGTCGATGCGTACGTTGGAGAGCGCCTGCAGCGGCCCCAGCAGCCTCACCAGCAACAGACCGAGCGCGGTCAGGGTGCCGAGCGTGACGTCGCCCTGGATCACCATCCAGCCGCCGACGCCGTAGACCAGCGCGGTCGCCAGCGCCGGGACCACCTGCATGGTCGCCCCGAACAGGCGGGTCAGCAGCGCGATCCGGATCCCCAGCCGGCGTACGACATCGGCTCGCTGGGCGAAGGCGGCGTCCTCCTCCTCGCGGCGGCCGAAGAGCTTGAGCAACAGGGCGCCGCCGACGTTGAACCGTTCGGTCATCGTCGTCGCCAGCGCCGCGTTGCCGTCCATCTGCTCGCGGGCCAGGCCGGCCAGGCGGCGTCCGACCCATCGCGAGGTCAGGAACAGGATCGGGAACAGCGCGACGCACATCAGCGTCACCTGCCACGACAGCACCAGCATCGCCGCGCCGACCACGGCCAGCGAGATCAGATTGGAGACGCTGTTGGACAGGGTCGAGGTGAAGGCCCGCTGCGCACCGAGCACGTCGGTGTTGAGGCGGCTGACCAGCGCGCCCGTCTGCGCCCGGGTGAAGAAAGCCAGCGACTGGCGTTGGACGTGGCCGAAGACCTGGGTGCGCAGGTCGAAGATGAGTCCTTCGCCGATGCGGGTCGAGAGCCAGCCCGAGACGATCCCGAAGCCCATGTCGACCACGGCCACCAGCGCCATCGCCGCGGCCAGCCAGACCACCAGCGAGACGTTCTTCTCGAGCACACCGTCGTCGATGAGGCGCTGGGTCAGCAGCGGGGTCACCACTACGAGCGCGGCGTCGAAGACCGTGAAAACCAGGAACGCGCTGATCAGGGCCCGGTGAGGCCCGGCGTAGGAAATGACTCGCTTCAGCGTGCCCTTCGGCAATCCGCGCTCGAGAACCGTCCGGTCGGCGCGCAGGTTGCGCATGATTCCGCCGCCGCCCATCGCCCCGCCGCTCGCACCGAAGCCTGGACCCATTTGTGACACCCCGTCACTTTAGTCGCCCGGCCCCATTCGGCCGCTTTGGGATGCTTCGTCGAAATATGGTCAAAATCACCTCGGGTAGGTGACCAAGCGCTCTGTTGGTGGTATGAAGTGGAGCGCGTGTGTGCGCCGGTCTCCGGGGGCTGGATCAGGATTCGTCCAGACTGCCCTGAACCCGCGGGTTCATGCCCTGACTGTTCACCCCCACACCAGGTGCCCTGACATGACCCGACCACTCCTGGCCCGACTCCACCGAGCCGGTCCATGGTTCTGCAGTACCGCGATCCTCCTCTTCGTCGCGCTCTCCCCCGTCATCTTCGTCACCGCCTCCGGTGACCAGTGGTTCTGGCGCTGGATCGTCGCCGGCGTACCTGTCGTCGCCCTCACCCTGTGGCTCACCGCGATGGCCTACGACACCCCTGCCGAATCCGTAGGAGCGGCGGCCGAGTCTGCAGAAGTGGACGACGAGTCCGCGGTTGTTGCGATCGAGTCGGCAGATCCGGACGCCGAGACGACAGTTTCGTCACCCACAAGTGCGGACTCGATCACCGAAAGTGCGGACTCGGTCCCCACAAGTACGGATTCGGCTGGACCGGCTGGGAGGGGTGGGGATGCCGGGATGCGGGTGGCGGTGTTGTCGCTGTCTCGCAAGGTGCAGGCGTCGGCGCACCGGATCCAGGAGGAGTCGACGCGGATGGTGGCCAAGTTCCCGGCCGAGCCGGACGTGCTCGAGGCGGGGATGCGGGTCGACCACGCGGCGGCGCAGCAGGCGCGCCTGGCGCAGAGCATCGCCACGCTGTGCGGGGAGCAGCCCGGGCAGCACTGGCGCGACCCGCTCGCGATCGCCGATGTCGTACGCGGCGCGGCCGGTCGGATCACCGCATACCGCCGGGTCCGGGTGGAGGGCGACCCGCCGATCGCCGTCCAGGGCGCTTACGTCGAGCCGCTGATCCACCTCGTCGCCGAGCTCCTCGCCAACGCGACCCAGTCCTCGCCGCCGGCGACGGAGGTGCTGGTCACCATCCGTTCCGTACGCCGCGGGGCGGCCCTCGAGATCGACGACGCGGGCGTCGGCATGGACGAGACCAACCTGGCCTGGATGCGGGAGATCGCCTCGGGCACCCGGCAGGTTCGCCTGCACGACCTCGGCGAGATCCCGCAGACCGGCCTGGCGGTGGTCGGCACCTATGTACGCCGCCACGGGTTCCGCGTCGACCTGACCGAGTCCGTCCACGGTGGCCTGCGGGTCGCCGTGCTGGTTCCCGAGGCGATGATCACCCCGCTCAGCCCGACCGCGGCCGCGCTCGTGCCGGTCGCGCCGCGTACGCCGACCTCGACCCCCGCCCCGGCCGCGCTCCTGACGAAGGCGCCGAAGGCACCAGCCCCGACGACCACGCCGCCGACGCCGGCCTGGCCCGTCTACAGCAACGCGAAGGCGCCCGATCCCGTGCCGGACCACGAGCAGCGTGAACCGTCGCTGTTCACCTCCGACGGCCTGCCACAGCGCCGCTCGAAGCGCGGCCAGCGCTTCGCGACCGGACAACAGCTCGCGGCGAGCCAGCCCATCCCAGCGCGCCCCGAGCCGACCGCCGAGCAGGCGGGCGCCTGGATGAGCAGCTTCCTCAGCACCCCGGCCACACCCGCGGCCGGCACGACCATCCCACACCAGGCCGTCGAGCCTAAGGACGGCAGCACCGCCGCGGAGACCGATTCCGCACCCGAGAACCACTGGAGGAACCATGACCGATGAGAACAGCTGGATGCTGGAGCTGGTCGCGGGAGTACGCGGCGTACGTCATGTCGTGGTCCTCTCCGCCGACGGGCTCGTCCGGGTCCGCACGAGCCAGACCCCGCGCGAGGAGGCCGACAAGCTGGCCGCGGCGTGCGCCGGCCTGACCTCGCTCGGCCACGGGATCAGCCGCCAGTTCGGCGCCGACGCCCACCCCCGTCAGGTGATGGTCGAGTTCAACGGCGGCTTCCTGTTCATCCGTGGCGCCGGCGACGGCTCCCGCCTCGCGGTGGTCACCGAGATGAGCATCGACCCGGCGCTGGTCGCCCAGCAGATGCAGGCGACCGTCCTGATGCTCGGGGAGCGCGCTATGAGCACCCCGAGACGCTCGATCTGAGCCGATCCGAGCCGATGCCCGACGCTTCTGACGACTATGTCGACCACCCGATCCGGTCCTACGTCCGGACGGGCGGGCGTGCCCGCCCGACCCACCGGCTGACGCCGGCGACGCTCCTGATCGGCCACACCAGCCCGGCGGCCACGCCCGCATCGGTGGGCCGTCAGGAGCGCGAGGTCCTCTCCCAGTGCCTCGGCGTGATCTCCATGGCAGAGATGGCCGTCCATCTCGGCCAGCCGGTCAGCGTCCTGGCGGTGATCGCCTCGGACATGATCGACGCCGGCCTGATCGGCGTACGCCCCGACAGCGACACCGCCGCCGGCCCCTCCCGCGAAACCCTCCAGAAGGTCCTGCATGCTCTCAACCACCTCTGACGGCAACCACGGCCGAAGCGGAGCCCGAGGCGATCAGCACTATCTGGCGCCGACGGTCGTCGAGTCGGTCAAGATCCTGGTGGTCGGCTCCTTCGGAGTCGGCAAGACCACGCTGATCGGCTCGGTCAGCGAGATCGAGCCGCTGCGCACCGAGGAGACGATCACCCAGGCCAGCGAGGGGATCGACGAGGTCGCGGCGACCCCGGAGAAGACGACGACCACGGTGGCGATGGACTTCGGCCGGATCACCCTGACCGACGAGATCGCGCTCTACCTGTTCGGCACCCCCGGCCAGCGCCGCTTCTGGGACCTGTGGTCCGGCCTCGCCGAGGGCGCCGCCGGCGCCCTGGTCCTGGTCGACACCCGCCGGCTGGCCGACTCCTTCGAGGTGCTGGACCAGCTCGAGACGCGTACGTCCCTGCCGTTCGTGGTCGCGATCAACCAGTTCCCCGGCGCGCCGAACTACGAGCCCGACCAGATCCGCACGGCGCTCGACCTCGATGACGAGACCCCGATCGTGGTGTGCAACGCCAAGAACCGCAACGCCTGCGTCCGAGCGCTCGCCGCGCTCGTGCGCCACGCCCTCAAGACGCACTGACCCGACCCACGACCGAACAGGCACCATCGCGATGACTCCCACCCGCACCGTACGTCTCGCCGACCTCACCGACCTCGTCCAAGCTCCCGACACCGTCGGCCCGCAGGCGAGAGAGGTGCACCAACGGCTCCGGGCCGAGTGGGGTCCGGTCGCCCCCGGCGAGCTCTCCCCCGGCGTACGCCTCTGGTTCGCGATGGGCTACGCCGAGTTCAGCGAGGTCATCCGCAACGAGGAGGTCTTCTCCCGCAACGGCGACAACTGGAGCGCGGTACAGGAGGGCAAGATCCTGCCGGACATGCCGATCTACCCCTTCGTGACCACCCGGCAGAACTCCTTCCACAACGACGGCGAGCTCCGCCGGCGGCTGCGCTCGCCGGTCGACCGGGCCCTCTCGCGGGTCGACGAGCACGGCTACGCCGCGCAGGTACGCGGCATCTGCAACGACCTCGTCGACGACATGCTCGAGCGCGGTGAGGCCGATCTGGTCCAGGAGTACGCCGTCCTGATCCCGCTGCTCTCGGTCGCCGCGATGTTCGGCATGGGCCACGAGGTCGGCGACTCGATGCGCAAGGCCGCCCACAAGGTCCTCGGTGGCGGCCAGCTCGCCCAGGAGGGGGTCATCGAGCTCGCGGTGGAGATCGTCGACCACATCGCCAAGCGCCGCCGGGACCCCCAGGACGACCTCACCTCGCACCTGATCGACGACCCTGGGCTGTGGGACGACAACGAGGTCATGGAGGCGATGATCGTGATGATCATCGCCGGCAACGAGCTGACCATCGCGACAATCACCCAGACCCTGCTGCTGATGCTCTCCGACGAGCGTTTCGCCGGCCGTCTGCGCGGCGGCCGCCTCGACGTCGACCAGGCGATCGAGGAGGTCATGTGGCGCGACCCACCGTGCTACAACATCACCCCGCGGTTCGCGCTGCGCGACGTCGAGCTCGGCGGTCAGCTGATCCGTAAGGGCGACGCCGTGGTGCCGTGCATCGCGGCGGCCAACGCCGACCCGCTGATGACCGGTGGCGACCCGTGGCTGGAGATCGGCAACCGTGCCCACATGTCGTGGAGCGCCGGCCCCCACTCCTGCCCCGCCCAGCGGCCGGGCACGATCATCGTGCAGGCGGCCGTACGCACCGTCTTGGAGCGCCTCCCCGAGGTCTCCCTCGCGGTGCCGGCCGACCAGGTCGAGCGCAACACCGACTCGCTCTCCTACCGCTACCCGACCTCGATGCCGGTGACGTTCGTCCGCACGCTGAACTGATCTCTACGCGAGCGAGACCAGGTCGGCGTACTCCTCGTTCCACAGGTCCTCGACGCCGTCGGGGAGGATGAGCACCTTGTCGGGCTCCAGCGCGTGCACGGCGCCCTCGTCGTGGGTGACCAGCACGATCGCGCCCTCGTAGCGGCGGATCGCGTTGAGCACCTCCTCGCGGGAAGCCGGGTCGAGGTTGTTGGTGGGCTCGTCGAGCAGCAGCACGTTGGCCGCGGACACCACCAGGGAGGCCAGGGCCAGCCGGGTCTTCTCGCCACCGGAGAGCACCCCGGCCGGCTTGTGCACGTCGTCGCCACTGAAGAGGAACGCACCCAGCACGGTGCGCGCCTCGGTGTCGGTGAGCTGCGGCGCCGCGGACTGCATGTTCTGCAGCACCGACCGCTTGGTGTCGAGGGTCTCGTGCTCCTGGGCGTAGTAGCCGACCTTGAGCCCGTGACCCGGCACGACCTGCCCTGTGTCGGGCTGGTCGACGCCGGCCAGGATGCGCAGCATCGTCGTCTTGCCGGCGCCGTTGAGCCCGAGGATGACCACGCGGGTCCCGCGGTCGATGGCGAGGTCGACGGCGGTGAAGACCTCGAGCGCGCCGTAGGACTTCGAGAGGTCGTTGGCGGTGAGCGGCGTCTTGCCGGACGGCGCAGGTGAGGGGAACTTGATCGCGGCGACCTTCTCCTGCTGCCGCTCCCCCTCGACGCCCGCCATGATCTTCTCGGCGCGCTTGAGCATGCTCTGCGCAGCGGTTGCCTTCGTGGCCTTGGCGCGCATCTTGTTGGCCTGGTCGGTGAGCGTCTTGGCCTTGTTCTGCGCGTTCATCAGCTCGCGCTTGCGGCGGGCCTCGTCGGTCTCGCGCTGGGTCAGGTACTGCTTCCACGGCATGTTGTAGATGTCGATCACCTCGCGGTTGCCGTCGAGGTGGAAGACCTTGTTGACCGTCTGGGCAAGCAGGTCGTTGTCGTGGGAGATCACGATGAAGCCGCCCTTGTAGGACTTCATCCAGTCGCGCAGCCAGATGATCGAGTCGGCATCGAGGTGGTTGGTCGGCTCGTCGAGGATCAGCACCTCGGCCGACGAGAAGAGAATGCGCGCCAACTCCACCCGGCGTCGTTGACCACCGGAGAGCGTCTTCAGCGGCTGGGTCATGATCCGGTCGGGGATGCCGAGCGACTGGGCGATCTGCAGGGCCTCGGTCTCGGCCGCATAGCCACCGCCCGCGTCGAGCTCGTCGTGGGCGCGCTGGTAGCGCTTCATCGCCTTCTCGCGCACCTTCGGATCCTCGGAGCCCATCTCCTCCTCGGCGATCCGCATGCGACGTACGGCATCGTCGATCCCTCTTGCGGAGAGGATGCGGTCCTTGGCGATCACCTCGGGATCGCCGACCCGCGGGTCCTGGGGCAGATAGCCGATCTCACCGGTGTTGGACACCGTTCCGGAGGCAGGCAAGTGGTCGCCGGCGAGCACCTTCGTCAGGGTCGTCTTCCCAGCGCCGTTGCGGCCTACGAGCCCGACCTTGTCGCCGGGTCCGACTCGGAATGTGACGTTATCCATCAAAAGTCTGGCGCCGACGCGGACTTCTAGGTCATGGGCAGTGATCATCTCCGTCACTAGTGTATGGGCGAGGCACTCGGCCTCACACATCACCACCTCCAGGGGGACAAGATGCGGTTCAACCCGAAGGCCAGACTCGACACCAGCCGGACCTCCGGCGGCGGTGGCGGTGGCGGGTTCGGTGGTGGAGGTGGCGGCCGGATCCCGATCCCCGGCGGCAAGGCGAGCGGCGGCATCGGCACGGTCATCGTGCTGCTGCTCTTCTTCCTCATCACCCAGTGCACCGGCGTCGGCCCGCAGGTCCTCGGCGACAGCGGAGGCTCGACCTCGGTGGGCACAGGCACCTTCGGCGGCATGCAGGCGGCCGACGGCGGCGAGACCGGCGACTTCGGGTCGTGCCAGACCGGCGAGGACGCCAACAACGACGAGAACTGCGCTTTCGTAGCGTTGGAGAACTCGATGACCGGCTACTGGGACTCCCAGCGCGACCTCGCCGGCCGGTTCCAGCCCGAGCAGGCTGTCGTGATCTTCTCCGACCAGGTCCAGACCGGCGGCTGCGGCTCGGCGTCGAGCTCCGTGGGCCCGTTCTACTGCCCGGCCGACCAGACGATCTACCTCGACCCGACGTTCTTCGACTCCATCTTCGAGCAGCTCGGCGGGCAGGACACCACCTTCGTACGCGCCTACGTGCTCGCCCACGAGTACGGCCACCACATCCAGAACCTGCTCGGCACCATGGGCCAGGTGCGCACCCAGCAGGGCCCCGACTCCGACGCGGTACGCCTTGAACTCCAGGCCGACTGCTACGCCGGTATGTGGACCGCCGCCGCCGAGGACGACGGTTTCGTCGACGACATCACCGACCAGGACATCACCGAGGGCATCGATGCCGCCAAGACCGTCGGCGACGACCACATCCAGTCCCGGACGACCGGCCGCGTGGACACCTCCTCGTTCACCCACGGCTCCTCCGAGCAGCGGATCGCCTGGTTCAGGAAGGGCATGACCACCCCCGACTCGATCGCCGGCTGCGACACGTTCAAGGCTCGGGATCTGGACAACCCGTAGGCCGGTGCAGGGATACCCGGTTAACCGGCCCTACTAATTTCTGGGGCCCTGCACTTCTCGGGCAATGCAACACCTGAGAAGTGCAGGCATTGCCTGAGCGGTGTTGCAGATGTGACGCCTGCGACTGCGCGAGCTCACATCTCGAGCAGAGCCTCCACCAGCGGAGCCTGCTTCTGCAGAGTCCGCAGGTGGGGCGCGACCGCGGGGTGGCGGAACTTCGCGAGCAGCGGTCCCTCCCCCGGCTTGATCCGGCTCAGTGCCCACTCGGCACGGCTCAGCGCGGTGTAGACGGCGCTGATCTGCGCCCCGAGGGTCACCTCGTCGCGCGTCGCGATGCCGGCGGGCAGCCCCAGGACGTACGCCTCCAGCAGCGGCTCGAACGACTCGCGGGCGTGCAGCAGATAGAGCCCGAGGTCACCACCGACGGGGCCGTGTCCGAGGCTCGACCAGTCGATAGCGATCAGCCGCTCGCCGTCGTCGGTGCGGCCGAGGAGGTTCTGCGGCGCCGGGTCGCCGTGCTGGACGACCTGGGGAAGCTCGTCGAGGAGGTTGGTGAAGCGACCGCGCCGCTCCCAGAGGGTGTGGGCGATGTCCGCGGCGGTCGTACGCATCATGGTCGGCCACCCGCCGTTGTACTCCACCCGCGCGATACGGTCACGGAACTGGTCGCGAGCCAGCCAGCGCGCCTCCCCCAGGTCCGCGCCGGCGAAGCGGCCCATCGAGAGCGCCGCGAAGAGTCCGGAGTTGGCGGCGTCCTCGACCCACTCGGTGGTCAGGGTGATGCCCTCGTCGTCCTCGGCGACGCTCGTACGCGCGCCGATCATGCCCGGGGTGTCGTCGACGAGTCCCGAGGTGGCGACGTCTGCCGCCCGCCGCCAGTAGGCGAAGTGGCGCCGGCGGCTCAGCTCGGCCGGATCGTACGCCCCCGGCTGACCGAGCCGCTTGACCACGACCGGCTCCTGCTCATCGCCCACAGCAGTGCGCCAGACCCCCAGCGTGGAGGGTCCGGTGCCGCCGGGTAGGACGAGCCACCCTGGGTCGGGCTGCCACATGCTTGCCAAAGTAGCGCATCTTCGCAGGTCGCAACGGCACTCACCGCCGGGATGCGACGACGGGATGCTGACTTTGATCCTGGGGCCGATATGGTTGAGCCGATGTCCGAGACTGACTACTGCGAGCTGTGTGACCTGCCGAAGTCACAGTGCATCCATGGGCGGCCCCCGGCCCCGCCCGCTCCGGCTCCAGTGAAGAAGCCGACAACCCGGGTGCGCAAGACCACGACGAGCTCGACGGCCGCCGCGCCGAAGGTCGTCACCAAGTCCGCTCCCCGCAAGTGGACCCCGCCGGCTGCCTTCGCGCCGCTCATCCTCGAGATCCTCGATAACGCGGGCGGCTCGATGTCCGCCGACGCAGTCCTCGACGAGCTCGAGAGCCAGCTGGCCGACAGCCTCCTCCCCGGCGACTTCGAGACGACCCCGGAAGGCGAGCTCCGCTGGCGCTACGCGGCGCGACGCGCCCGCCAGACGCTCCTGACCGACGGCTCGATGGTCAAGGGTTCGCCGGGAGTCTGGCAGCTCCCCTGACGCGTCAGCTGTCGGCGTTGAGGACCTCGATACGTACCTTCTGGGCGTCCTCGATCGCCTGATCGAGCACCGCGCGGTTCGGGTCCTGAACCGCCAGCCACGGTCCGGTCACCGTGAGCGCTTGAAGCCGCCGGTCCCCGAGTACGTCGTCGACACCGCCGTGGTCGCCGCCGGTGACGAGCGGACCCCGCAGCCCGTCGAGGATCCGGGCGGCGTGCTCGGCCGCCGCCTCGTACGCAGCGCTGGCCTGGTTGGCCCGGCGCCGGGCGAAGCGCTGCTGGCTCCAGCCGCCCGCCTTCGTCTTCCCCTGGACGTGCCGCCGCCCGATCTTGTGCTCGGCGATCTCGCCGCCGCTCATCCTGGCGATCGCGAAGCCGCCCTTGCGCACCAGCAGGAGGCCCCAGTCCTGCGGGGCCGCCGAGGCGGCGATGAACGCCTCGACCTCGGCCGGCCCGGCGTACGTCTTCTCGAACGGCAGCGCCGCGATGAACGACGAACTGTCGACCGCGGCACCGGTCAGCGCACCGGAGTCGACCGCGAGTCGGGTCTCACCGTGGCGGGCGGCGAAGTTGTCGACCCAACGCTGGATCCGAGCGACCGGGACGGCGACGTTGGGCATGTCCGTACGCTACCGGTCCAGGCCACGCAGCAGTCGAGGCGGCGCGATGTGCCGGTAGGCGTCCTCGCAGATCTCGGCGACCTCGCCCCAGTCCACGTCACCGTCGAGCCGCATCCCGACCCAGCCGCGCCCACCAACGTAGGGAGGCACGAAGAACCGCTCGGGATCGTCACCGACGACCTCCGCCTGCACCCCCGCCGCAGCCGCCGCCCACAGATGCGGCTCGTCGCGCCCGTGATGCCCCTGCGGCCACAGCATGACGAACTGCTTCTTCACGAAGAACCCAGGCGAACCATGAGTGACCCGCTCGGCGCTCTCCGGGAACCCGAGGCAGATTCCCCGAACCCGCTCGGTCAGCTCGGTCGGCGTCATGTGCCCATCATCCGACTTCTCGGATCACTCAGGCTTCGGCCAGACGAGCTCGAACTGCTCCATCACGACTGGCATGTCCTCGCTGAACTCGTGGTCGGGACCGGCGAACTCGGTGAAGAAGCGTTCGTGCACCTCGCGCCAGTATTCGAGCGACAGGTCGCCCTCGCCCTCCAGTCGGGCGAACTCCTCAGGAACCTCCCGGAACGGGGCGATGTCGACCTGGGTGGTGGCGATCAGTGCCCGCGGATGACCGGACCCGTCGAGGATGATGCTCATGCCGCCCACGGTCGGGAGCGGCTCGTCTCCGTTCTCGAAGTCCCACTGAGCAGTGGCCGTCGCGGTCTTCACCCCCTCGAGGACGAGCTCGAGCAGCCCGTCTGCCTCCTCCGGCGTACCTCCGAAGGCCCAGGCCGGCGGCTGCAGCGCCTCGAGCGGCGATGCTCCGAAGTAGCCGGGCGCGGCGCTGAGGTGGGCGTGGTGCTTCACGTCATCCCAGAACGCGGCGATGTCAGCCTCCTGCTGGGAGTCGGACACAAGGGCATCAGGCTCAGGGGTCGCGGAGTCGTTCATAGGCGACACTCAATCACAGTTGGCGCTACCCGTGCCGGGACTCGACGGAGGTACGCGGCGTGGCTGATCGCGCGGTCACCAGACGGGCCTCGACCCGCCAGCCGAGGCCGGCGTAGAGAGGCTCGCCCAGCTCGCTGGCGACCAGAAGGCCATGGGCCGCACCGGCCTCCCGGGCGGCCGCGACGAGCAGGCTCATCACCGCGCCGCCGAGACCCCGGCGTCGGTGGTCGGGGTCGGTCTGGACCCGGTCGGCGACGGCGTCGACGCCGATGACGGCGATCCGCCCGCTGGCCGCGACAGCCTCGCCCGCGCTGACCGTCACCGTGATGACGCCGCCGTCACGCTCCGCCTTGGCGCGATAGCCCTCCGGGACAGCCCGCGACGCGTGGTCGGCGAGGACTATCGACATCAGCGTCTCCTCGCCATCGTTGGCGACCAGCCCAGCCTCGACGAACCACGGACGTACGCCCGCAGGCGACTCGGTCACCACCGACAACCACGCCTCGGGCGTTGCCCGGGCGGTGTCGATGAGCCTGGCGAGCGTGTCCGCGTCGTCGGTCGCCACCCACTCGACCTGGCGTCCGGCCTCCCCCACCTCGACGCGTACGCCTCCAGGCGCCGCCGCGGGGCGCGGAAAGCCCCGCGCGTAGGCCCAGCCGCGGGCCCACCGGGAGACCAGGTCCGCAAGGTCGACGGCCCCGAGGGCAGCGGCGGCGAGTGCGGCCTGGCGACCGCGGTACCACTCCCCCAGCACCGTCGCGATCAGCACGGCGCCGGCAAGGCCGAACGCCAGCGGGTCGAGGGTGAACAGCCCGATCACCGCGATGCCCACCGCGGCGATGTATCCGAACCAGATCCGACCGGGAGCCTCCACGTCCGCGGAGCCTACCGGGCTGGGTCTACCGGGTCGGGCCGACTCGCTCCCGCAACGTCGCGAGCCCTGGCCCGTCGAGATCGGCCAGCGCGACCGACCGGCCGGAGAGCGCCATCGCGAGTGCCTCGCTCGGTCCGGCGACCTCCGCGCCCGGGCCGTCGGCCGAGGTCCAGGACCAGTCCTGGTCGGTGGCGCGCAGCGCGAGCCCGTCGAGCCGTCCGGCCGGGACCACCCCGAGCGAGGCCTGCTTGGTCGGCAGCCAGTCGAGCACCGCGCGCCAGTCCTCGAGCGGGACGTCGGTGTCGAGACCGAGCGGACGGGCGCAGTCGCGCAGGTGGATGCAGTGGTCGGTGAACTGCCCCATCGGACCGACGCCGGGCGCCGGCACCCGCTTGGTGGCGTACGTCCTCAGCAGCCCGGTCAGCTCCGCGACCGGCCGACGCGCCTGCTCCTCGGCGATCGCGATGGCGGCCCGGTCGATGGAGCCTCGAGCCAGCAGCGTGCGCCACAGCAGCCGCCCGATACCGACCGAGAACGGCATCGCGCTGTGACCGAGCACCTCCCTCACCGTCCAGGCCGAGCAGAGGCTCTGCATCTCCAGCTGGGACTCGTCGAGGCCGTCGAAGAAGTCGGCGAGCAGGCGGCGGTTGGCTGCGGTACGGGCGGCTACGTCCATGCCTCCATCGTGTCAGGCCGCCGCCTCCGCGACAGGCTCCACCACCGGCTTCGTCCCGGCGTACACGTCGCGGTCGATCTCATCCACGCCGTGCGCGACCAGCAGAGCGACCATGGTGTCTCCGTTCACGTTGAGGAACGTACGCAGGATGCCGGTGAACCAGTCCACGGCGATGAGCAGCCCGGCGGCCTCGATGGGCAGGTCCAGGGAGGTGGCCAGGAAGATGGCGACGACCGGGAACCCGCCGGGCACCGTGATCGTGCCGATGTTGAGCAGCACCGCGAGCGCCATCCCGAGCGCGATGTCGCCCGGGGAGAGCGAGACGCCGGAGGCCTGGGCGAGGAAGAGCACCACGATCGTGTAGTTGAGCACCGCGCCGCACGAGCCCATCGTCATCCCCAGGCAGAGCGTGAAGTCCGCGACCCGCTTCGAGATCCCGAACTTCTCGACGGCGTTCTTCAGCACCGTCGGGAAGGTGACCGCCGAGGATGTCGTGGTGATCGCCACGACGGTCTGCTCGGCGAGCTTCGCGGGCAGGCGCAGCGGGTTGAGCCGGGTGACGGCGACGACCACGACGACGTAGAGGGCGGAGATGATCACCACGCCGGCCAGGGTCGCGCCCAGGTAGGCGAGCGCCGTGGTGACCACCGCGAAGCCGACCCGGCCGGCGAGGTCGGCGAGGAGGCAGAAGACGCCGATGGGCGCCAGGAACATGACGTACCTGATCATCAGCAGGACGATCGCCTGGATCTGCTCGAAGAAGGGGAGCACGACGGTCGGGCCGTTCATCGCGGTGTAGCGGTTGAGCGCGAGGCCGAAGATCAGGGCAAAGACGATGATCGGCACCATCGCACCGGTCGCCATCGCCTCGACCACGTTGGTGGAGACGAAGCTCGTCACCGTCTGCTGCCACCCGACCGCGGTCGCCGCGGCCGAGTCGGTCAGGGTCGGGTCGAGCTCGCCGTCATAACGCATCCCCGAGCCCGGCTGGATCAGCTCCGCCAGCCCCCAGCCGACGAACGCGGCGACCACCGCGAACCCCAGCATCCAGCCGAAGGTCGCCCCGGCCAGCCTGCCGGCGCCCGCCCCGGTCATCGCGCCCGTCGCGACGATCACCGACGAGGCGACCAGCGGGACGATCGCCATCTGGATCAGCCGGATGAAGATGTCACCGACGAACTTGAGGTTCGCCGCCCACTCCCCCGCCACCAGGCCGAAGACGATGCCGGCGATAGCGCCGACGAGGATCAGGACGGCCGGGGACTTCAAGACCTTCATCGGGTCTCCTAAGCGTCGGGGACGTGGCTCCCCGGACGCTAACGAGGCCGCGTACGCCGCTGGTTAAGCCGCCGTCACCGGCACGTTTCCCGCGACAAACCAGTGGTCCCGGCTGGGGCGGGGTGAATACCATTGATGTCATGCGCGAGACCACGATCTGCAAGCACCTGGGCCGACCGGCCCAGGACGTGGAGTTTGCGCGCTCGGAGCCGCAACGAACGTAGGTGCTCACCGCATCCACCAGGGCCGCTCCGATCGAATCGGAAGCGGCCCTTTGTCATGTCCAGCAGCATCACCAGGAGGTGAACGAGATGGAGATCATCACACTCTTCGGAGAGGGCAACAGCTCGAAGACCTACGAGCTGACGCTGAAGCACCCGACTCCCCGGACCGACGAGTGGGCCTGCGTGGGCGAGGACCCGGAGCTCTTTCATCCCGAGGACCTCACCCAGCTCGCCGAGGCGCAGCAGGTCTGCGCCGACTGCCCGATGCGGCAGACCTGCCTCGAGCTCGGGACCGCCCGGCGGGAGTGGGGAGTCTGGGGCGGTGTGCTCCTGGAGAGCGGCAAACCGCGGGACACCCCCAGAACTCCGGGGCGGAAGCCCTACAAGCGCAGCCAGGAAGCGATCGCGAGGGCTAGAAGCGTCGCCTGAAATGACCTGGGAGTCCTGAGGTCACCCAGTGACCTCAGGACTCCCACGTCGGGCGAACCCTCAGACGTTGAACCCGAGAGCGCGCAGCATCTCGCGGCCGTCGGGGGTGATCTTGTCCGGGCCCCACGGCGGCATCCAGACCCAGTTGATGTGGACGTCGTTGACCATGCCCTCCAAGGCCTGCGAGGTCTGGTCCTGGATGACGTCGGTCAGCGGGCAGGCGGCCGAGGTCAGCGTCATGTCGATGACCACGTTGGAGTGGTCCTCGATGTGCAGGCCGTAGATCAGACCCAGGTCGACGACGTTGATGCCGAGCTCGGGGTCGACGACGTCCTTCATCGCCTCTTCGACGTCCTCGATCTTCAGGCTCGCGCCCTCAACCGCGGACGTGCGCATCCCCTGCCACTCCGGGGCCTCATGACCGTGGCCATGGCCGTGGCCCGAGTGGTCATGACCGGAGTGGTCGTGACCGGAGTGGTCGTGATCCGTGTGGTCGTGTGTGCTGTGGTCGGTCTCAGTCATCAGTTCTCCTCAGCGACAGTCTTCGCGGCGGCGTCTTTCCAGGCCATCCACGACAGCAGCGCGCACTTGATCCGGGCGGGGAACTTGGCGACGCCCGCGAAGGCGATGCCGTCCTCCAGAATGTCCTCGTCGGGCTCCACCTGGCCCTTGCCCTGCATCAGCCGCAGGAACTCCTCGTGGATGACCATCGCCTCATCGACCGTCTTCCCGACGACCAGGTCGTTGAGCACGGAGGCCGACGCCTGCGAGATGGAGCAGCCGAGGGCGTCGTAGGAGATGTCCTCGATCTTGCCACCGTCCACGTGGAGCCGGAGGGTGATCTCGTCACCACAGGTCGGGTTGACGTGGTGAACCTCCGCCTCGAACGGGTCGCGAAGACCCTTTCCGTGCGGGTTCTTGTAATGGTCCAGGATGATCTCCTGGTACATGCTCTCGAGGTTCGCGGCAGTCATCACTTGTCCAACTTGAAGAACGTGCGTACGTATTCCAACCCCTCGACCAGCGCGTCGATCTCGGCGGGCGTGGTGTAGAGGTAGGACGACATCCGGTTGGAGGCCTGTACGCCGAACCGCTGGTGGGCAGGCTTGGCGCAGTGGTGCCCGGCGCGGATGGCGACGCCCTTGGAGTCGAGGACCTGGGCCACGTCGTGCGGGTGCACCCCGTCGAGCTCGAAGGCGATCGCGCCGCCGCGCTTGGCCGCGTCGGCCGGGCCGAGCACGGTCACGCCCGGGACGGTCGCGAGGCGCTCCAGCGCGTAGGCCGTGATCGCCTGCTCGTGGGCGTGGACGTTCTCCATGCCGAGGTGCATGAGGTATTCCAGCGCCGCACCGAGACCCACGGCCTCGGCGATCGGCGGGGTGCCGGCCTCGAACTTGTGCGGGATCGGCGCGTAGGTCGACTTCTCCATCGACACCGTCGCGATCATCTCGCCGCCACCGAGGAACGGCGGCAGCGCCTCGAGCGCCGCACGCCGGCCCCACAGGACGCCGATGCCGGTCGGGCCGACGACCTTGTGGCCGGTGAAGGCGAGGAAGTCGGGACGCTCCTCCTCGGCCATGCCGGCCAGGTCGATCGGCAGCACCGGGGCGGCCTGTGCGGCGTCGACGACGACGAGCGCACCGACCTCGTGGGCCTTGCGGGCGATCTCGGCGATGGGGTTGATCGTGCCGAGCATGTTGGAGACCCAGGTCAGCGCGACGATCTTGGTCGCCGGCGTGATCAGCTCGTCGATGTTCGACAGGTCGAGCTCACCGGAGTCGGTGAGTCCGAACCACTTCAACGTCGCACCCGCGCGCTGCGTGGCGAGCTGCCACGGAACGATGTTGGAGTGGTGCTCCATCTCGGTGGTCACGACCACGTCGCCGGCGGCCAGCGGCACGGTGTTGGCGACCAGGTTGAGCGCCTCGGAGGCGTTCTTGGTGAAGATCACCTCGTCGCGCTCGGGCGCGCCGAGGAAGCGCGCGACGGTGTCGCGCGCCCCCTCGAACGCCTCGGTGGCCTCGGCACCCAGGTGGTGCATCGCCCGGGCGATGTTGGCGTTGTGCCGCTCCAGGTGGTCGACCATGGTGTCGATCACGATCTGCGGCTTCTGCGAGGTGTTGGCGCTGTCGAGGTAGACCAGCGGGGTCTCGCCGCCGTCGAAGGTGCGCTCCAGGATCGGGAAGTCCTTGCGGACCAGATCCAGGTCGGGCAGCAGACCCTTCATGTCAGACCCCTGCCGCGACGTACTTCTCGTAGCCGTTGGCCTCCAGCTCCTCGGCCAGGTCCGGGCCACCCGACTCCGCGATCCGGCCGGCCACGAAGACGTGCACGTGGTCAGGCTTGATGTAGCGCAGGATGCGGGTGTAGTGGGTGATCAGCAGGACCGACTTGCCATCGCGGGCGCGGAAGTCGTTGATCCCCTCGGAGACGACCTTGAGCGCGTCGATGTCGAGGCCGGAGTCGATCTCGTCGAGCAGTGCGAAGGCCGGGTCGAGGATGTCGAGCTGGGCGATCTCGTGGCGCTTCTTCTCGCCACCGGAGAAGCCCTCGTTGACCGAGCGCTGCGAGAAGGTCGGGTCCAGGTGCATCTTGTTCATCGCACCGTTGACGTCCTTGACCCACGTACGCAGCTTGGGGGCCTCGCCGTCCAGCGCCGTCTTCGCGGTGCGCAGGAAGTTGGCCACGCTCACGCCGGGGACCTCGACCGGGTACTGCATCGCGAGGAACAGACCAGCCTTGGCCCGCTCGTCGACCGACATCTCCAGGACGTTCTCACCGTCGAGGGTGACGGTGCCGCCGGTGATGGTGTACTTCGGGTGGCCGGCGATCGAGTAGGCAAGCGTCGACTTGCCCGAGCCGTTGGGGCCCATGATCGCGTGGGTCTCGCCGGAGTTGATGGTCAGCGTGACGCCCTTGAGGATCTCCTTCGGGCCGTCCTCGGTCTCCACCGAGACCGTGAGGTCCTTGATCTCAAGCGTGCTCATACGGTTGCGTCCTTCTCGATAAGGGTGTTGATGTTCTTGGCGAGCTCGGCCTCGACCGTGCTGGTCAGCTTCTCCTCGAGCTCGGGGACACCGATCTGACGGATCAGGTCGTTGAAGAAGCCGTGCACGACCAGGCGCTTGGCCTCGGTCTCGGAGATGCCGCGGCTCTGCAGGTAGAAGAGCTGCTCGTCGTCGAAACGGCCGATCGCCGACGCGTGACCCGCGCCCTCGATCTCGCCGGTCTCGATCTCCAGGTTGGGCACGGAGTCGGCCCAGGCACCGTCGGTGAGGATGAGGTTGCGGTTCTCCTCATACGTCTCGATGCCCTCGGCCTCCTTGCGGATCAGCACGTTGCCGATCCAGACCGCGTGGGCCTTCTCGCCCTGCAGCGCGCCCTTGTAGACCACGTGGGACTTGGTCTTCGGGGCGGTGTGGTCGACGAAGAGACGGTGCTCGATGTGCTGACCGGCGTCGGCGAAGTAGAGGCCGAGCGACTCCACGGAGCCGCCGGGGCCGGAGTACTCCGCCGAGAAGTCGTGGCGCACCACGTCGCCGCCGAAGCTCACCGAGACGTGCTTGAGGTTGGCGTCGCGGCCGACCTTGGCGTGCTGGGTGGAGAGGTGCACGGCGTCGTCGGCCCAGTCCTGGACGGAGACGACGGTGAGGTCGGCGCCGTCCTCGACGACGATCTCGATGTTGTCGGCGACGACGGCGGAGCCCTCGAAGACGAGCACGACGGTCGCCTTGGCGAACTTCTCCGCCACGATCACCGCGTGACCGGCGCCGGCGGTCTCCGAGCCGGTGCCGTGGTGGCGGATCACGGTCGCGCCCTCGACGACGGTGTCGGTCGGGATGCGCACGACGGTCGCGCCGGTGCTGGCCGCCCAGGCCCGCGCCGAGACGCGGTCTGTCGGGACCAGACCCGAGCTGCCGCGTACGGCATCGTCGGCCGCCACGGTCTCGACGGTCACGCCGGAGGCCGCCTCGACCTCCACCTTGGTCGCACCATCGGCGAAGGGGGCGTCGTTGTGGATGCCCTTGAGGCGCTTGAGCGGGGTGAACCGCCAGATCTCCTCGCGACCCTTCGGCACCTCGTGCGCCTCGACGTCGAAAGAGCCTTCGGGGTGGAGGTGGGACTCGACCTTGTCGAGCTCCAGAGCCTCCTGCACAGCTGCGGTCATCAGCCGACCGCTCCTTCCATCTGCAGTTCGATCAGGCGGTTGAGCTCGAGGGCGTACTCCATCGGGAGCTCCTTGGCGATCGGCTCGACGAAGCCGCGCACGATCATCGCCATCGCCTCGTCCTCGGCCATGCCGCGGGACATCAGGTAGAACAGCTGGTCGTCGGAGACCTTCGAGACCGAGGCCTCGTGACCCATCGAGACGTCGTCCTCACGGATGTCGACGTAGGGGTAGGTGTCCGAGCGGGAGATCTGGTCGACCAGGAGCGCGTCGCACAGCACGTTGGACTTGGAGCCGTGGGCGCCCTCGTTGATCTGGATCAGGCCACGGTAGGACGTACGGCCACCGCCACGCGCCACGCTCTTCGACAGGATGGACGAGGAGGTGTTCGGGGCGGCGTGCACCATCTTGGCGCCCGCGTCCTGGTGCTGGCCCTCGCCGGCGAAGGCGATGGAGAGCGTCTCGCCCTTGGCGTGCTCACCCATCAGGTAGACCGCCGGGTACTTCATGGTCACCTTGGAGCCGATGTTGCCGTCGACCCACTCCATGGTCGCGCCCTCTTCGCAGACGGCGCGCTTGGTGACCAGGTTGTAGACGTTGTTCGACCAGTTCTGGATGGTCGTGTAACGAACGCGAGCGTTCTTCTTCACGATGATCTCGACGACCGCGGAGTGCAGCGAGTCGGACTGGTAGATCGGCGCGGTGCAGCCCTCGACGTAGTGAACGTAGGAGCCCTCGTCGGCGATGATCAGGGTGCGCTCGAACTGGCCCATGTTCTCGGTGTTGATCCGGAAGTAGGCCTGCAGCGGGATGTCGACGTGGACACCCTTGGGCACGTAGATGAAGGAGCCACCCGACCACACAGCGGTGTTCAGCGCGGCGAACTTGTTGTCGCCGACCGGGATCACCGTGCCGAAGTACTCCTGGAAGATCTCCGGGTGCTCCTTGAGCGCGGTGTCGGTGTCGAGGAAGAGCACGCCCTGGGCCTCGAGGTCCTCGCGGATCGAGTGGTAGACGACCTCCGACTCGTACTGCGCGGCGACACCGGCGACCAGGCGCTGCTTCTCCGCCTCCGGGATGCCGAGCCGGTCGTAGGTGTTCTTGATGTCCTCGGGCAGGTCCTCCCACGAGGTGGCCTGCTTCTCCGACGAACGCACGAAGTACTTGATGTTGTCGAAGTCGATGTCCGAGAGGTCGGAGCCCCAGGTGGGCATCGGCTTGCGGCCGAAGAGCTTGAGGCCCTTCAGGCGCAGGTCGAGCATCCACTGCGGCTCAGACTTCTTGCCGGAGATGTCGCGGACGATGGCGTCGTTGAGACCGCGCTGTGCCGCGGCACCGGCGACGTCCGAGTCGGACCAGCCGAACTCGTACTTGCCGATGCCCTTCAGCTCGGGGTTGAGCTCCTCGATGGAGGTCATGTCGTGACCTGCTCCTTCTTCTTCGAAACTTCGCCGGGACCGGAGGATCCAGGAGGGATGTGCGTCGTGCAGACTCCGTCGCCGTGGGCGATGGTGGCCAAGCGTTGTACGTGGGTGCCGAGCAGCTTTGCGATCGCCTCTGTCTCCGCCTCGCAGAGCTCGGGGAACTCCTGGGCGACGTGGGCGACCGGGCAGTGCTGCTGGCACAGCTGCTCACCTGCGTCATGACCGTTGATCAGCGGCAGCTCCCTGACGGAGGCCGCGTAGCCGTTGGCCGTGAACACATTTGCGAGCACCTGCGCGGGGCTGAGGTCCGTCTCGCTGGCGGCGATCCGGTCCAGTCCCTGCTTGATGAACGCCGCGCGGCGCTCCGCGAATTCCCGCACGGCCTCCTCGCCGGCCACCTCGGAGAGGAACCGCAGCGCCTCGACCGCCAGGTCGTCGTACTTCTTCTCGAAGCCGTCCCTACCCTGGTCGGTGAGCGCGAAGAGCTTGGCCGGCCGGCCCCGCCCACGCGTGGACGCGGTGCGCGGCTCGCGCTGCTCCACCGCCTCCTCCTCGGCCAGGGCGTCCAGGTGGCGCCTGACCGCGGCCGGCGTGAGATCGAGCCGCTTGGCCAGCGTCGCAGCCGTCTGCGGACCGTCGACGAGCAGCGAGCGAGCGACCCGCTGGCGGGTGCTCTCCTCGCTGTTCTCTGCGGGCTGCAGAGTGCTCTCGTCGAATTTCACAACACCATTGTGACGTTATTCCCCCAGGCGATTCAACGAAGGCAACCCTTACTTGCTCATTGGGCAGCGACAACGTGTCGTACGTCACCACCGCATCCCGCACAGCAGCGAATCATTGGTCAGCCTGTCGGCATCCCGTCAAGGGTCGGGGAGGCGAGGGCGGCGACGCCGATGTAGACGGCATCGGGCGGCAGCCAGCGGGTGCCGCGGTCTGAACGCAGGACCGCACGACCGCGTTCGAGGTCGAAGACACCGACTCTGGTGCGGCCGCCGAAGCGTACGACCGCCACCTCGCCGCGCTTGGGTCGGCGGGGGTTGATCATCAGGTCGGAGCCCGGCGGGAGGCCGCGAGAGGTGAGGTGGGCGCCGACAAGACGGTAGACCTGCGCCCCCTCTTCGGGCGCAGGCGCCGATGATCGCTTGGTGGGCGCGGGCAACGCATCAGGAGCGATGTCGAACGGCAGCGGTACGTCGCGCCGGGACGCGCCGCCAGTCGATCTCATGTTCGAAAGCGTACCGGTCGACGACGGCACACGGAACCGCTCTGGAATCGCAGATTCGCTCGGGCGCCCTGCTTCCCCTGCGCCGGTCCGAGAGAATGTGGCCCATGACCGTCAATGACCCCACGGACTGGGAAACCGCGTACGTCCGGGGCACGACCGCCTGGGACCTAGGCGCTCCCCTGGCCTACATCGAGGAGGACGCGGCGCTGTTCGGCGAGCCCGGCACCGCCTTCGCCCCCGGCGCCGGTCGGGGACACGATGCGGCGGGGTTGGCGGCTGCCGGATGGCGTACGACCGTTGTGGACGTCTCGCCCACGGCGGCCGCCTACGCAGGAGAGCAATACCCGGACCTCACCTACGTGGTCGGCGACGCATTCGACGTCGACGTCGTCCTGGCCGCGACCGGCGGACCGGTCGACCTGATGTGGGACCACACCTTCTTCTGCGCGCTGCCGCCCGCCTGGCGCGGCCGCGTCGGTGACCTGGGCCGCGCGGTCGTACGCCCCGGCGGGCGGGTCGCGTCGGGGGTCTTCCCGATCGACCGGCCGAGCGAGGAGCCGGGCCCGCCATGGACGTACGTCCCCGAGGACATGACCCGCGTCCTCGGCCCCGACTTCGACCTGGTCCACCTCTCCGAGCCGCGCCGGCTGAACCCGCGACTGCCGTGGAGCCACCGCCTCGGGATCTGGCAGCGCCGCTGAACCCGCCAGCAGATACGAGCGGCCGCTCGGTCTCAGGCCAAACGGGAGGGGAAGCCGCCGGTGGCGACCGGGCCCCAGCGCTTGGGGGTGATCCGGAGGAGGGACTTGCCCTGGTCGACCATCGCCTGGCGGTACTCGTCCCAGTCGGAGTGCTCGCCGGAGATGTTGCGGAAGTAGGTGACGAACGCGTCCAGCGCTGCCCCGCCGCTCGCCGCGTCGAGGACCTCCGCGTCGCCGTCGACCTGGACCCAGGCGCCGTTCCACTCCTCGGAGAGGACCATGACGCTCACCTGCGGACGGCTGCGGGCGTTGCGGGTCTTAGCCCGCTCGGGGTAGGTCGCGATCACGATCCGCCCGTCGTCGTCGACGCCGCCGGTGACCGGCGAGAGCTGGGGTGACCCGTCAGCTCGGCTGGTCACCAGGATCATCTGGTGGCGGGGACGTACGAACTCCAGGAGTCCCTCGAGATCAACGGTCGTGTTCGTCGCGATCGTGCGTGCCATGGTCCCCAGCCTGCCAGGTGAACCCGTCCGGGTCGGTGAAGGCCTCGCTGCCGCCACCCAGGACGATTCCGTACGCAGCGGCCGGGTCGACCGCGACACCGGTCTCCTTCTCCAGGGCGCGCAGGGGGTAGATCGCGAGCTGAACGGCACCGGGAGCGGCCTCGAACTCGGCGTACTTGCCGCCGAAGCTCCGCTTCACGCCTAGCCCGCGCTCGGCGTAGAACCGCTTGCTCGCCTTGACGTCGGCGACGCCGAGGAGCAGGACGATGTCGTCGATCTCGCGGGTGGCGGGGCCGTTGTCCTTCTTCGCCGAGGTGGCGATCTTCCAGATCGAGCCGTCGGGGGCTTGGACGATGCCGCCGTAGCCCCAGAACGACTTCTCGACCGGCTTGAGGGAGGTGGCGCCGGCCGTGAGTGCGGAGTCGACGAGGCTGTCAACGGTCGAGGGCTGGCCGACGACCAGGGAGGTCGTGAACGGCCGGCCGGTGCCGGTGCCTGGGCCCTGGCGTACGGAGATCTGGTCGGTCAGGCCGAAGGCCTTCTCGTAGAACGCCTGGGCGTCCGTGGGGTCTGCTGCGTCGAGGGTGATGGTCTGAAGAGTGAACATGTCTTGACCTTAGGAATCCGGGGGCCTTGGGGGCTTCTCGATTCCTGACCGCCTTGCCTGTTGATCTCCTGAGCAGAAATTGTGTCTGAGACACCGCGTCATAGGCCTGGGGGCATCGCGTCTCATCCCCGCGTTGGCCGTCCTTCGGTGGGAGTTGGGCGGCCAACGTCCTTACAGGCACCTAAGAATCCATAGGATCGCCCCTACGCGATTGGGCCGGTGGCGTGCGCCTTCTTAGACTGCCGCCGTGGACTCTTCCGTCGCCAGGCCTGCTGTCGAGGTACGCGACCTGCGCATGACCTATGGCGACAAGACGGCCGTCGACGGACTCTCGCTGAGCGTCGCGGAGGGTTCGATCACGGCCGTGCTCGGGCCCAACGGTGCCGGCAAGACGACCACGCTGGAGACCTGCGAGGGCTACCGCAAGCCCCAGCAGGGGACGGTACGCGTCCTCGGGCTCGATCCCATCGCCGACCGCAAGCAGCTGCTCCCCCGGATCGGGGTGATGCTGCAGGGCCAGGGCGCCTGGAGCGGCGTACGCGCCATGGAGATGCTCAAGCACATCGCGCGGTTGCACGCGCATCCGCTCGACGTCGACTACCTCGCCGAGCGCCTGGGGCTGAGCGAGTGCGGTCGCACCCCCTACCGGCGGCTCTCGGGCGGGCAGCAGCAGCGGCTCGGCCTGGCGATGGCGCTCGTGGGCCGTCCGGAGCTGGTGTTCGTGGACGAGCCGACGGCGGGGATGGACCCGCAGGGGCGGCGTACGACCTGGGACCTGCTGCGCGAGCTGCGCGCCGACGGCGTCACCGTCGTGCTGACCACGCACTACCTGGAGGAGGCCGAGGAGCTGGCCGACCAGGTGCACATCATCGACCGCGGCCGGATGATCGCCTCGGGCAGTCCGCTCGAGCTCACCCGCGGCCCAGGAAATGGGATGAGCGCGACCGCCACCGTGAGGCTGGTCGTGACCAAGCCGTTCCCTCCCGGCGCCCGCGAGTCCCTACGCAAGGCGCTCGGTGAGGACACCGAGGTGACCCTGCTCGACGAGCGCTCGATGCGGGTCACCGGCAAGGCCGACCCGACCACGCTCTCCAAGGTGAGCCGCTGGTGCGAGGAGAACGACGTCCTCCCCGAGTCGCTGACCCTGGGTCGCAGGAGCCTCGAGGACGTCTTCCTCGACCTCACCGGAGGGCTCCGTCTCAGCGAAGGGGTCGAGCATGTCTGAGGTTGCAACGGGGACCTTCACCCCTCGGCCCGGCGGCGCACCGATCACCCGGCAGGTGGTCGCCCAGGCGCTGATGGAGGCCAAGCTGATGCTCCGCAACGGCGAGCAGCTCCTCCTCGCCGTCGTCATCCCGGTGATGGTGCTGATCGGCGGCGTCACCGCGGGCAACGCGATCGACCTCGACCTCGGCACCGAACAACCCCTGGTCGACCTCCTCACCCCGGGCGTCCTCGCCCTGGCGATCATGTCGACATCATTCACGAGCCTCGCGATCGCGACCGGGTTCGAGCGGCGCTACGGCGTCATCAAGCGCCTCGGCGCCTCACCGCTCCCCCGGATCGGCCTGCTCGCCGGCAAGGTGCTCGCGCTCGGCTGCGTACAGCTCGTGCAGCTCTTCGTCATCGGCGGCGTCGGCCAGATCCTCGGCTGGACCCCCGCCGCGGGGTTCGGCACCGTCCTCGCCTTCTTCCTCGCCATCGCGATGGGCACGCTGGCCTTCGCCTCGCTCGGGCTCTTCGTCGCCGGCGTGCTGCGCGCCGAGGCGACCCTGGCCGCGGCCAACCTCATCTACCTGCTTCTCCTGGCCGGCGGTGCCGTGGTGCTGCCGCTGACGGCCTACGGCGCCTACGGCGACGTCGCCCGCTGGCTCCCCTCTGGCGCTTTGGGAGAGGCAGTGCGCACCGCGTTCCTCGACGGCGTCCCGGCCTGGCGAGACCTCGGCGTACTCCTGATCTGGGCCGTTCTCGGCTCCACCCTCACAGCTAGGACCTTCAAGTGGGAATGACGTCCACCGAACCCGCCACCGGCCCGGCTACCTCGGCCAAGGACAAGGTCCTCGGCTGGCTCCGCGCCCACGCGTTCGGTCTGGCCATCGCCAACCTGATCGCCAACATCGGGATCGTGGTGACCGGTGCAGTGGTCCGGTTGACGGGTTCCGGCCTCGGCTGCCCGACCTGGCCCAAGTGCACCGAGGAGTCCTACGTGGCCCACGAGGCCCTCGGGATCAACGGCGTCATCGAGTTCGGCAACCGGCTGCTGACCTACGTCCTGGCCGCCATCGCGATCACGGTCGTCATCGCGGTGTGGAGGCGCCGAGGAGTCGTACGCAACCTGGCGGTCGTCATCGCCCTCGGCGTCCCGTTCCAGGGCGTCATCGGCGGAATCACGGTGCTCACCGACCTCAACCCGTACGTCGTCGCCCTCCACCTGCTGCTGTCGATGGCGATGGTCGGACTGTGCGTCTGGCTCCTCGACGAGATCCGTTCGCCGGTGCGTGAGGCCGCGCCGCGCAACGTACGCATCGCCTCGGTGATCACCTTCGTCGTCGGCTGGCTCACGCTCTGGCTCGGCACGGTCGTGACCGGCTCCGGCCCCCACTCCGGCGACCTCGAGTCCCGCCGCACCGGCCTCGACCCAGCCCTGATGTCCCACATCCACGCCTACGCCGTCTACGCGCTCATCGCCGCGACCCTGGTCACGCTGTGGCTCGGCCGCAAGAACGCGTACGTCCTCCGGGTCACCATCGTCCTGCTGGTCATCGAGCTCGCCCAGGGCCTGATCGGCTGGGTCCAGTACCTCACCGACCTCCCCGTCCTCCTCGTCGGCTTCCACATGCTCGGCGCCGCCCTCATCTCCGCCGGCCTCGCCCGCGTCCTGGTCTCCACCCGCGCCCACACCGCCTGACTCACACCCTCGCCGACGCGTCACCCCGCTCGTCCGAGGCGTCGCTCCCGCTGGCCGAGGCGTCAGGCGCGTCGGTCGAGAAGTCACTCCTGCAGGCCGAAACGTCAGGTACGTCGGTCGAGTGGGCAGTGTGCTGCCGGCTCGGCCGACGCACCTGACGCTTAGGCGGACGGAAGTGACGCCTCGGACGACGTACCTGACCTCTCGGCCGACGTAGTTGACGCCTCGGCTGAGGCGGTCAGCCGATGAGCGGGTCGACCGCGAGGGCGACGAAGAGCAGGCTCAGGTAGAGGTTGCTCGAGTGGAAGAGCTGCATCGGGCGGATCTTGGTGAGGTCCTCGGTGCCCTTGGCGCGAGCGTGCAGCTGGTGGGCCTGGACGAGGAAGACGGCGCCGAGGCCGAGGGCGGCGACCGGGTAGAGCCAGCCGGTGGAGGCGAGGGGCCACAGCAGCAGGGAGGTGGCGACCATGACCCAGGAGTACGCCACGATCTGACCGCCCACGTGACGGGCGGACTTGACCACCGGCAGCATCGGCACGTCGACCTGGGCGTAGTCCTCGCGGTAGCGCAGCGCCAGGGCCCAGGTGTGCGGCGGGGTCCAGAAGAAGACGACCATGAACAGGATCAGCGGCTCCCAGTTCACCGAGTTGGTGACCGCGGTCCAGCCGATCAGGGTCGGGAAGCAGCCCGCGATGCCGCCCCAGACGATGTTCTGCGTGGTGCGCCGCTTGAGCAGCATCGTGTAGACGAAGACGTAGAACGCGTTGGCGGCCAGCGATAGGCCCGCGGAGAGCCAGTTCACGAAGAACCCGAGCACCAGCACCGACAGCACGGCGAGCACCGACCCGAAGATCAGGGCCGCCCGCGGGGTGACCACGTGACGGGGCAGAGCCCGGCGCCGCGTACGCCTCATCTGCTCGTCGATGTCGCGGTCGTAGACGCAGTTGAAGACCGAGGCCGAGCCGGCCGAGAAGATCCCGCCGACGACCGTGGCCGCGACCAGGCCGACGCCCGGGACACCCTGGGCGGCGAAGAACATCACCGGCACGGTGGTGAGCAGCAGCAGCTCGATCACGCGGGGCTTCGTCAAAGAGACGTACGCCGAGATGACATCGCGCATTGACGCGCGGTCGCTACGCTGGTCGAGGTCGGGGACCGGCTGTTCGACGTGCGTCACTGAGAAGATCCTTCTCGATCGGGTTGAGGCTTCACATGCGGCTCATACAGGCAGTTCACAGCATGCGGCTCGCAGTCTAACCCGGGGCGTGAGTAGGCTCGGATTCGGCAGCCCCCACGGCCAGCCCAAGAACTTTCCAAGTGGACTCTACGAATTTGAAAAGGCACCTCGTGAGCACCAAACCTGTACTCGAGTGGACCGATCTGGACAGCAAGGCCGTGGACACCGTCCGCGTACTCGCCATGGACTCCGTGCAGAAGGTCGGCAACGGCCACCCTGGCACCGCGATGAGCCTGGCCCCGGCTGCTTATCTGCTCTTCCAGAAGGTGATGAAGCACAACCCGGCCGACACCGACTGGCTCGGTCGTGACCGGTTCGTGCTCTCCGTCGGCCACTCCAGCGTCACCCTCTACATCCAGCTCTACCTCGGCGGCTTCGGCCTCGAGCTCGGCGACCTGGAGAGCCTGCGCACCTGGGGCTCGCTGACCCCGGGTCACCCCGAGCGCGGCCACACCCGCGGCGTGGAGGTGACCACCGGCCCGCTCGGCCAGGGTGTCGCCAACGCCGTCGGCATCGCGATGGCCCAGCGCCGGCTGCGCGGCCTGCTCGACCCGGACACCCCGGTCGACCAGCCGAGCCCGTTCGACCACAAGACGTACGTCATGGCCGGCGACGGCGACCTGCAGGAGGGCGTCAGCAGCGAGGCGAGCTCGATCGCCGGCACGCAGAAGCTCGGCAACCTCACGATGATCTACGACGCCAACCGGATCTCGATCGAGGGTGACACCAACGTCGCCTTCACCGAGGACGTCGCCGCTCGCTACCGGGCCTACGGCTGGCACGTCCAGGAGGTCGACTGGACCCACGACGGCACCGGCTACCAGGAGGACGTCCCGGCGCTGTTCGACGCGATCAACGCCGCCGGCGAGGTCACCGACCAGCCGTCGCTGATCGTGCTGCGCACCGTCATCGCCTGGCCCGCCCCGAACGCGCAGAACACCGAGGCCGCCCACGGTTCGGCGCTCGGCACCGAGGAGGTCGCGGCGACCAAGGAGATCCTGGGCTTCGACCCGGCCAAGTCCTTCGACGTCGACCCCGAGGTGCTCGCCCACACCCGCCAGCTCATCGAGCGCGGCGAGAAGGCCGAGGAGGCCTGGCGCGCCGAGGAGGCCGCCTGGGCCGAGGCCAACCCCGAGGGCGCCAAGCTGCTCGAGCGGCTGCAGGCCGGGGAGCTTCCCGCCGACATCGCCGACGCGCTGCCGTTCTTCGAGGCCGACGCCAAGGGCATCGCCACCCGTGCCGCCTCCGGCAAGGTGATCAACGCGCTGGCGCCGGTGCTGCCCGAGCTGTGGGGTGGCTCGGCCGACCTCGCCGGCTCCAACAACACCACCATCTCCGGTGCGCCCAGCTTCGTCCCCGAGGACCGCTCCACCCACGAGTGGAAGGGCGACCCGTACGCCGGCCGCGTGCTCCACTTCGGCATCCGCGAGCACGCCATGGGCGCGATCCTCAACGGCATAGTGGCCCACTCGCCGACCAAGGCTTTCGGCGGCACGTTCTTCCAGTTCTCCGACTACATGCGAGGCGCCGTACGCGTCGGGGCGCTGTCCAAGCTGCCGGTGATCCACGTCTGGACCCACGACTCCGTCGGTCTGGGCGAGGACGGCCCGACCCACCAGCCGGTCGAGCACCTCGCCGCGGTCCGGGCCATCCCGGGCCTCGACGTGGTCCGCCCCGCCGACGCCAACGAGACCGCCGCCGCATGGCTCGAGGTGCTCAAGCACCACGACCGCCCCTCGGCGCTCATCCTGACCCGTCAGGCGCTGCCGACCTTCCCCCGCGGGAAGGACGGCTACGCCGACACCAGCGGCGTCGCGAAGGGTGGCTACGTACTCCTCGACTCCCCCACCGGGACCGTCGACGTCGTGCTCCTCGGCACCGGCTCCGAGGTGCAGTACGCAGTCGCCGCCCGCGAGGAGCTGGCGAAGGAGGGCATCGGTGCCCGCGTCGTCTCGCTGCCGTGCCTGGAGTGGTTCGAGGGCCAGGATCAGGACTACCGCGACTCGGTGATCCCGCCCAGCGTCAAGGCGCGCGTCAGCGTCGAGGCCGGCGTGAAGCAGGGCTGGCGGGAGTACGTCGGCGACGCCGGCCGGATCGTCTCGCTCGAGCACTTCGGCGCCTCGGCGTCCGGAGCGCTGCTGTTCAAGGAGTACGGCTTCACCCCCGAGGCGGTCGTCACGGCCGCCAAGGAGAGCCTCGCCGCCATCAACAAGGGAGCATGAAATATGTCTGACCGTCTCAAGGCGCTGGCCGAGGCCGGCGTATCCATCTGGCTCGACGACCTCTCCCGCGAGCGGATCGAGACCGGCAACCTCGCCGACCTCGTCAAGGAGAAGTCCGTCGTCGGGGTGACCACCAACCCGACCATCTTCGCCGCCGCGATCGCCAACGGCGAGCGCTACGACGAGCAGCTCCGCTCGCTGGTGGCCGAGGGCAAGAACGTCGACGAGGTCATCTTCGGCCTGACCACCCGGGACGTACGCAACGCCTGCGACATCTTCGCGCCGGTCGCCGAGTCCACCAAGGACGACGGCCGGGTCTCGATCGAGGTCGAGCCCACCCTGGCCAACGACACCGACGCGACCATCGCCTCCGCGAAGGCGCTGTGGGCCGCGGTCGACCGTCCCAACGTGCTGATCAAGATCCCGGCGACCCTCGAGGGTCTCCCTGCGATCACCGCCGCGATCGCCGAGGGCATCTCGGTCAACGTGACCCTGATCTTCTCGGTCGAGCGCTACCGCGCGGTGATGGACGCCTACCTGACCGGTCTGGAGCAGGCCAAGGCGGCCGGCAAGGACCTGTCCACGATCCGCAGCGTGGCGTCGTTCTTCGTCTCACGTGTAGACAGCGAGATCGACAAGCGGCTCGAGGCGATCGGCACCCCCGAGGCCAGCGCGCTGCTCGGCAAGGCCGCGGTGGCCAACGCCATCGCCGCCTACGCCGCCTTCGAGGAGGTCCACGCCAGCGAGCGCTGGACCGCGCTGGCCAGTGAGGGCGCCAACGCCCAGCGGCCGTTGTGGGCCTCGACCGGGGTCAAGAACCCGGCCTACCCCGACACCCTCTACGTCACCGACCTGGTCGTCGCCGACACGGTCAACACCATGCCGGAGAAGACCATGGAGGCCTTCGCCGACCACGGCGAGGTCAAGGGCGATGTCGTCACCGGCAAGGGCGCCGAGGCCGCTACGGTCTTCGAGTCGCTCCGCTCTGTCGGAGTCGACCTCGACGACGTCTTCCTCGTGCTGGAGACCGAGGGCGTGGACAAGTTCAAGGTCTCCTGGACCGAACTCGTCGACACCGTCGTCGCCCAGATCGAGGCGGTCAAGCAGTGAGCGAAGGCCCGGTCGACGCGACGACGACGGACGCTTGGAAGGCACTCACCGAGCTGCGGGCCGGCTTCGAGCCCGATCTGCGCTCGTGGTTCGCCGATGATCCCGGCCGGGCCTCACGCTTCACCTTCGAGGCGGCCGACCTCTTCGTCGACCTCTCCAAGGACCTCATCACCGACGACCTCCTGGCCACCTTGCTCGCGCTTGCCGAGCAGGTCGGCCTGGAGGCGCGGCGGGACGCGATGCTCGCCGGCGAGCACATCAACGTCACCGAGGACCGCGCGGTGCTCCACACCGCCCTGCGTCTTCCCGCCGACGCCTCCCTCGAGGCCGACGGCACCGACGTCGTGCCCGCCGTCCACGAGACCCTGGCGAAGATGTACGCCTTCGCCGACCGGGTCCGGTCCGGTGAGTGGAAGGGCGTCACCGGTGAGCGGATCCGCACCGTGGTCAACATCGGCATCGGCGGCTCCGACCTGGGCCCGGTGATGGCCTACGAGGCGCTGGAGCCGTTCCATCACCCCGAGATCGAGTGCCGGTTCATCTCCAACATCGATCCCACCGACGCCGGCCAGAAGCTGAAGGGCCTCGACCCCGCCTCCACCCTGTTCGTCGTCTCCTCGAAGACGTTCTCGACGCTGGAGACGCTGACCAACGCCCGCCTGGCGCGCACCTGGTTGCTCGACGCGCTTGGTGACGAGGTCGACTCCGCCGATGCTGTGAAGAAGCACTTTGTCGCGGTCTCCACCGCGCTGGACAGGGTCGCCGACTTCGGGATCGACCCGGAGAACGCCTTCGGCTTCTGGGACTGGGTCGGCGGCCGCTATTCCGTCGACTCCGCGATCGGCACCTCCCTGGCGATCGCCATCGGACCGGAGGGGTTCGCCGAGTTCCTCGGCGGTTTCCACGCCATCGACGAGCACTTCGCGAAGACGCCGCTCGCGCAGAACGTGCCGGCCCTGATGGGCCTCCTGAACGTCTGGTACGTCAACTTCCTCGACGCTCAGACCCACGCCGTGCTGCCCTACTCCCAGCTGCTGCATCGGTTCCCTGCGTACCTTCAGCAGCTGACCATGGAGTCCAACGGCAAGTCGGTGCGCTGGGACGGCACCGCGGTCACCACCGACACCGGCGAGGTGTTCTGGGGCGAGCCCGGCACCAACGGGCAGCACGCGTTCTACCAGCTGATCCACCAGGGCACCCGGGTGATCCCGGCCGACTTCATCGCGTTCGCCAACCCGGCCTATCCGCTCGCGGACGGCAACATCGACGTGCACGAGCTGTTCCTGGCCAACTTCTTCGCCCAGACCCAGGCGCTCGCCTTCGGCAAGACTGCCGAGCAGGTGCGCGCCGAGGGCACCGCGGAGGACATCGTCAACGCACGGGTCTTCTCCGGCAACCGGCCGACCACCTCGATCATGGCGCCGTCGCTGACCCCAGGGGTCCTGGGGCAGCTGATCGCCCTCTACGAGCACATCACCTTCACCCAGGGCGTGGTGTGGGGCATCGACTCCTTCGACCAATGGGGCGTCGAGCTCGGCAAGCAGCTCGCCGTCCAGATCAGCCCGGCGGTCTCCGGTGACGCGGACACCGCCAAGAAGCAGGACGCCTCCACCCAATCCCTCATCGCCTACTACAGAGAGAAGCGCACGTGACCAGCGACGGTCATCCCGAGTCACTCATCGAGGTCCACGACACCGCTGAGGCCCTGGCCTCGGCGGTCGCCGGGGAGTTCCTCAGCCGCGTTGCCGACCTGCAGGCGGCCGGCGACGTCCCCACCATCGGCCTCACCGGTGGGACGATCGCCGAGGCGATCCATCGCGAGATCGCCCGCCTCGCACCCGAGTCGGGTGTCGACTGGGGCGCGGTCGAGTTCTTCTTCGGCGACGAGCGCTACGTCGCCGCCGACTCCCCCGACCGCAACGCCGGCCAGGCCCGCGCCGCCTTCCTGACCGAGGTCGGCGTCCCGGACCACCGCATCCACGAGATGCCCGCCACCGACTCCGGACTGAGCGTCGACGACGCCGCGGCACAGTTCTCCGAGGACGTACGCAGCCACGGCTCCGGCGGCTTCGACATCCTGATGCTCGGCGTCGGCCCCGACGGCCACATCGCCTCCCTCTTCCCCGGCTACCCGCAACTCGAGGCGAAGGACGCGATCGCCGTCGGCGTCACCGACTCCCCCAAGCCGCCGCCTGAGCGCATCACCTTCACCTTCGAGGCGCTGCGCCGGTCCACGACCGTCTGGTTCCTGGTCAGCGGCGAGGGTAAGGCCGAAGCGGTGGCCAAGGCCCACGGCGGCGCCACGGTCGCCGAGATCCCGGCCACCGGCGTCACTGGCACCACCGAGACGACCTGGTTCCTGGATCGCGCCGCCGCCTCCAAGCTCTGACCACGCCGACTCGGCGCGACTGTCCCGCTCAGGCGCGCCGAGTCGGCGCGAATGTCTCGGAAACTCAGTTACCCAGCATGCTAACGCCGGGTAAATCTTTCCCACTACGGGTGCCGCGCACCCCTGCGGACCTGCCACCATCCGAGCATGTCCCTCAGCCCCTCTCGGCGGCTCGGCCTCACCCTGGCCAGCCTCGTTGCCCTCGCTCTGGCGAGCTTCATGGCGGTCGTGATCACGACCTCCCCGGCCCAGGCGGCCACGATCAACGTCACCACGGCGATCGCCACCCAGAACGGCTCGACGGCCACCGTACGCGGCTACGTCGTCGGCCAGCCCACAGCGACCAGCACGGTCGTGACCAGCAACTACCCCAGCGACTACGCTCTCGCGATCGCTGACTCGGCCTCGGAGACCAGCACGTCCAAGATGCTCTACGTGCAGATCCCCGACGCGTTCCGCAGCGCCTGGGGCCTCCGGTCCAACCCGAGCCTCAAGGGGCGTCAGATCGATGTGACCGGCACCCTGACGGCGTACTTCTCCCACCCCGGCCACAAGAACGCCACCGCCTTCGCGTTCGCCGGCTCCACCCCAACTCCGACTCCCACTCCGACGGCCACCCCGACCGCGGATCCGAACATCCCGGCGGGCTACTACGACTCGGCCGCCGGCCTGTCCGGCTCGTCGCTGAAGTCGGCGCTGCACAACATCATCGACGGCCACACCACGCTGTCCTACAGCGCGGTCTGGGAAGCGCTGAAGGTCCTCGACCAGGACCCGAACAACTCCTCGAACGTGATCGAGTTCTACTCAGGAGTCTCCACACCGAAGACCAACAACGGCGGCGACGCCAACAACTGGAACCGCGAGCACACCTGGCCGCAGAGCCACGGGGACTTCGGCACGAGCAACGGGCCCGGCACCGACGTACACCACCTGCGGCCCGAGGACGTCACGGTCAACTCCACCCGCGGCAGCAAGGACTTCGACCTCGGCGGGTCCGCGGTCTCGGAGTGCAGCGACTGCTGGACCGACTCCGACTCCTTCGAACCGCGCGACAGCGTCAAGGGCGACCTCGCCCGCGGCATCCTCTACATGGCCGTGCGCTACAACGGCGACGACGGCTTCGCCGACCTGGAGGTCAACAACTCCATCAACGGCTCGACCAACTACCTCGGCAAGGTCTGCGTACTGCTCGGCTGGCACAACGCCGACCCGGTCACCGCCGCCGAACGCACCCGCAACAACACGGTCTACACGACCTACCAGCGCAACCGAAACCCCTTCGTCGACCACCCGGAGTACGCCGAGTCCATCTTCGGCGCAACCTGCTAACCGCCGAGTCGGCGCATCTGTCTCGCGCAGATGCGCCGACTCGGCGCGTCAGTCCCAGATAATCCACAGGGTTACCCACAGCCGCGCCGGATCCGGGTGGCGACACCGGACCAAGACCCACAGACTCGCGGCATGGACATGTACGAGATGCTGTTCAACGGAAGCCTCGGTAGCGCCTTCCCATTGCCGATCAACGAGCCGTTCACCTTCAAGATGGCCCGTGAAGCGGGCATCTCACGGAGGCGGCTCGGCGCGCTACTAGACACAGGCCTCGTGCGCCGGCCCATCAAAGGCGTCTACCTAGCCACCGAAGTCGGCGACTCACTCTCCACACGGGCGGCCTGCTTGAGGCTTGTCGCACCGGCAGACTGCATCGTTGTCGACCGACATGCCGGGTGGCTCCTCGGGGCCGAGATGATCCTCGCCCCCGGCGAGCACCTCAGCCTTCGCCCGCTCTCACTCTTCCGCCCAACCGGCCACGGCCGACTGCGCAACGACATCGCCAGGAGCGGAGAACGCGATGTGAAGGACAGTGAGACCGACGAGATCGGTGGTCTGCGGGTCACCACCCCGATACGTACGGCCTGGGACCTCGGTCGCGTCCGTTGGCCCGACGAGGCGATCGCCGGAGTCTCGATGATGCACCGACTCGGAGCGTACGAGCCTGAGGAGTTCCTCGCGGGAATCGAGCAGTTCCGCGGTCACAGGTGGGTCACCACCCTCCGCGGGATCGGCCCGCTCGCCGACGGCCGGTTCGAGTCACCGCCAGAGGCGGTGCTCGGTCTGCACTGTCACCAAGCCCGTTTCCCGATGACACCCCAGGTCGAGGTCTCGACAGTGACCGGGGAGTTCGTCGCACGCCTCGACCTGGCCAACGAGGATCTGCTCGCCGCGGTCGAGTACGACGGGGCCGAGTGGCACTCCTCCCCTGCCCAACAGGCACATGACCGGGAGAGGCGGCTGGACGCATGCCGCGAGGGGTGGCTGGTCGAGGCGTTCACGAAGAGCGACCTCTTCACACGAACCGGAGACGCGGACGTACGCATCCGACGACTGCACCATCAGGCGCTCCGGCGGCGCGGCCGAAGGCTCGCGAGCTGACACCGGGACAGTTGCGTCGATTCAACGTCCTCAGGCGGGACAAATGCGCCGAGTCGGCGCCTCTGCTTGGAGCAGATGCGCCGACTCGGTGGGTGTTTCAGAAGATGATCTCGCCGGACTTGCGGCGGGAGCGGAGGAGGGCGATTGCCTCCTCCAGGATGTCCTCGGCCTCGGCGTCGGAGCGGCGCTCCTTCACGTAGGCGAGGTGGGTCTTGTAAGGCTCGATCTTCGGCGCCGGGGGCGCGTTCTCCGCGTCGAGACCGGCCGGGAGACCACACTTGGGGCAGTCCCAGGAGTCCGGCGGCGTCGCCTCGACGGCGAAGGTGATGACCGAGCGATGTGCGTTGGTGCAGAAGTAGGTGACGGCCTTCCGTGGCGCGGCTTCGCCGCGCTCCGCCTCACCCATCGGCCCAGCACCGACTCGGGAGCCCCGAATCGCGTTCCCTCCACCTGCCATGGTGCTGCGGTGTCCTCTCTCAACTTAAAGTTCGCAGCCCCGAGAGGCCACTTTGGGGGAATCGGACGGCAAAATCTCCGTCCAGCGTCGATGAGTTTAGACGCTATCGCGCGTGCGCTGAAGGGGAATGTTTCAGTAGGCCATCAGCAGGCCGAGCGCGATCACAGTGGCGAACCAGATCACACCGATGCCGATGGTGAGCCGGTCGAGGTTGCGCTCGACGACCGAGGATCCACCCAGCGAGCTCGAGACACCGCCACCGAACATGTCGGAGAGTCCGCCACCGCGGCCCTTGTGAAGCAGCACGAGCAGGATCATCAGCGCACTCGCGATGACCAGGATGATGGTGAAGAGAAGTTCCACGTTGAAATCCTATCTGGAGAGCCCGAAACCTACAGCACTGGCCTAGAGAACTGGCAGGTCGTAGTAGCGCGAGATGGCCGCGAAGTCCTCGACCGAGAGGCTCGCCCCGCCGACCAGCGCCCCGTCGACGTCGGCTTCCTGCATCAGCGCGGCCACGTTGTTGGGCTTCACCGAGCCGCCGTAGAGGATGCGTACGCCGTCGGCGATCTCCGCGCCATAGCTCTTCTCGAGCTGGTCACGGATGCCGGCGCAGACCTCTTGGGCGTCCTGCGCGGTGGCGGTCTCCCCCGTGCCGATCGCCCAGACCGGCTCGTAGGCGATCACGATCTGGCCGACCTCGGCGTCGGTGAGCCCGGCCAGCGAGCCCTCGACCTGCGCGGTGCAGTGGTCGAGGTGATTGCCGGCCTGGCGGACCTCGAGGCCCTCGCCGACGCAGACGATCGGGACGATGTTGTGCTTGAGCGCGATCTTGGCCTTGAGCGCGACGATCTCGTCGGTCTCGCCATAGTGCTCACGACGCTCGGAGTGACCCACGATCACGTAGGAGCAGCCGAGCTTGGCCAGCATCGCGGCCGAGACCTCGCCGGTGTAGGCGCCGGACTCCTGGGTGGAGACGTTCTGAGCACCGTAGGTGATGCGCATCTTGTCGCCGTCGACCAGCGTCTGCACCGAACGGATGTCGGTGAACGGCGGGAAGACCGCCACCTCCACGGCAGCGAAGTCGTGGCGCTTGTCGGAGAGCGTCCAGGCGAGCTTCTGGACCAGGACCACCGCTTCTTGGTGGTTGAGGTTCATCTTCCAGTTGCCGGCGATGAGCGGGGTGCGCCCCGCGGCCGGCTTCTTGGCCGCCATCAGCCCAGTCCTCCGACCACGGTCGCCTCGTCCAGCACGGCGATGCCCGGAAGCGTCTTGCCCTCCAGGTATTCGAGCGAGGCGCCGCCGCCGGTCGAGATGTGACCGAACTGGTCATCGGCGAACCCGAGCTGGCGGATTGCCGCGGCGGAGTCGCCACCGCCGACGACTGAGAGGCCGTCGATCGTGGTGAGCGCCTGGGCGACCGCGCGGGTGCCCTCGGCGAAGGCGGCCTGCTCGAAGACACCCATGGGGCCGTTCCAGAAGACCGTCTTGGCGCCCTCGAGCGCGGCGGCGTAGGTCTGGCCCGACTCCGGACCGATATCGAGCCCGAGCGAGTCGGACGGGATCGCGTTGGCCGCGACCACGCGGGCGGATGCCTCGTCGCCGAAGGAGTCGGCGACCACGACGTCGGTCGGCAGCAGGATCTCGACGCCGATCTCCTCGGCGCGCTCGAGGTAGCCGAGCACGGTGAGGATCTGGTCCTCTTCGAGGAGCGACTGGCCGACCTCGTAGCCCTGGGCCTTGAGGAAGGTGAAGACCATGCCGCCGCCGATGAGCAGCTTGTCCGCCTTGCCGAGCAGGTTGTCGATCACGCCGAGCTTGTCGGAGACCTTCGACCCGCCGAGGACGACCACATAGGGCCGCTCGGGGGTCTCAGTGAGCCGCTTGAGCACGTCGATCTCGGTGGCCACTAGGTCGCCCTGCGCGCTCGGGAGCAGCTTGGCGACGTCGTAGACCGAGGCCTGCTTGCGGTGAACCACACCGAAGCCGTCGGAGACGAAGGCGTCGACGAGCGCGGCGAGCTCGGCGGCGAAGGTCGCCCGCTCGATGTCGTCCTTGCTCGTCTCACCGGCGTTGAAGCGTACGTTCTCCAGCAGCGCGACCTGGCCGTCGGCGAGGCCGCCGACGACCGAGCTGGCGGAGTCGCCGACGGTGTCGGTCGCGAAGGCGACCTCGGCACCGAGCAGCTCACCGAGGCGGGTCGCCACAGGGGCCAGCGAGTAGGCCGGGTCCGGCTCCCCCTTCGGCCGACCGAGGTGGGCGACCACCACGACCCGGGCGCCGGCATCCGCCAGCGTCTTGATCGTGGGCACCGAGGCACGGATGCGACCGTCGTCGGTGATCGTGGTGCCTTCCAACGGGACATTGAGGTCGGAGCGCACGAGAACTCGCTTGCCCGCGACACCCTGCTCGATGAGCTGCGTGAGATTCAGAGACATAACGGGCTAGACCCTAACCTGTGAGGCAGGTCGCTGGGTCACAGGCTCGCGCCAACGTACGCCACCAGGTCGCCGAGCCGGTTGGAGTAGCCCCACTCGTTGTCGTACCACGCCGCCACCTTGACCTGGTTGCCGATCACCTTGGTCAGCGGAGCGTCGAAGATCGAGGACGCCGGGTTGGTGACGATGTCGGAGGAGACGATCGGGTCGGTCGAGTAGACGAGGTACTTCCCGTCGGCGGCCTTCTCCATGATCGAGTTGATCTCCTCGACCGAGGTCTCGCGCGAGGCCTCGAAGGAGAGGTCGACGATCGAGCCGGTCGGCACTGGCACCCGCAGGGCGTAGCCGTCGAGCTTGCCCTTCAGCTCCGGCAGCACCAGACCGATCGCCTTGGCGGCGCCGGTCGAGGTGGGCACGACGTTGAGGGCGGCCGCGCGGGCGCGACGCATGTCCTTGTGGATGTTGTCCTGAAGGTTCTGGTCGGCGGTGTAGGCGTGAATGGTCGTCATCAGGCCCTGGTTGATGCCGACGCCGTCGTTGAGCGCCTTCGCCAGCGGCGCCAGGCAGTTGGTGGTGCACGAGGCGTTGGAGATCACCGTGTGGGCCTCGGGGTCGTAGATCGACTCGTTGACGCCCATCACGATGGTGGCGTCCTCGTTCTTCGCCGGCGCGGAGATGATCACCTTCTTCGCGCCGCCGGAGTCGATGTGGGCGCGTGCCTTGGTCGCGTCGGTGAAGAAGCCGGTCGACTCGATCACGACGTCGACGTCGAGGTCCTTCCAGGGGATGTTGGCCGGGTCGCGCTCTGCGTACGCCTTGATCTCCTTGCCGTCGACGACGATCGCGTCCTCGGTGGCGGACACGTCGGCGTCGAGGGGGCCGAGGATCGAGTCGAACTTCAGCAGTGTCGCGAGGGTTGCGTTGTCGCTGAGGTCGTTCACCCCCACGATCTCGATGTCGAGGTCGGAGGCGCGCACCGCGCGGAAGAAGTTGCGGCCGATCCGGCCGAATCCGTTGATGCCTACTCGAACTGTCACGTGGACTCCTGGTTCGCGTCGAAAAGATTGTGCGCGGGGTCACCCGCTGACGCCGACACTACCCAGCGCCTCTGAACAGCGGGAGAGTGGGTTGGATCGTTCCAAAAGACGGACGAGTAGCAAACGGCCCGAGCCCCTCGATCAGTCGAGGGGCTCGGGCCGGTTTCAGGTCGTGGATGTTGCTCTCAGGCGTCCTCGGCGAGCATCTCCGCGGTCAGTGACGCCTCGGTGTCGGGGATGCCGAGCTCCTCGGCACGCTTGTCGGCCATGGCGAGCAGGCGGCGGATGCGGCCGGCGATGGCGTCCTTGGTCAGCACCGGGTCGTGGAGCTGTCCGAGCTCCTCGAGCGAGGCCTGCTTGTGCTCCAGGCGGAGCTTGCCGGCCTGGCGCAGGTGGTCGGGGATGTCCTCGCCGAGGATCTCCAAGGCGCGCTCGACGCGGGCACCGGCGGCGACGGCCGCACGGGCCGAACGGCGCAGGTTGGCGTCGTCGAAGTTGGCGAGCCGGTTGGCGGTGGCGCGGACCTCGCGGCGCATCCGGCGCTCCTCCCAGGCCATCAATGACTCGTGGGCGCCCAGGCGGGTCAGCAGTTGGCCGATCGCGTCACCGTCGCGGATGACGACACGGTCCACGCCGCGTACCTCCCTCGGCTTCGCCGAGATGCCGATGCGACGGGCGACGCCGACGAGGGCAAGAGCAGACTCCGAGCCCGGGCAGGTCACCTCCATCGAGGAGGAGCGGCCCGGCTCGGTGAGCGAGCCGTGGGCCAGGAAGGCACCGCGCCAGGCCGCCACGGCGTCGCAGGCCCCGCCCGAGACGACGGCAGGCGGAAGACCCCGCACCGGCCGGCCACGCTGGTCGAGAAGGCCGGTCTGGCGCGCCAGCGCCTCACCGTCCTTGACCACGCGCACGATGTAGCGGCTGCCCTTACGAAGCCCGCTCGCCTGGATGAGAGCCACCTCTGCCTCGTGACCGAAGACGTCGGCGATGTCTCGCTTCAATCTCCTGGCGGCCAGACCCGTGTCGAGCTCAGCCTCGACCACGATCCTGCCTGCCACGATGTGGATCCCCCCAGCGAACCTCAACGTCGAGGCAACCTCTGCCTTCCGGCAGCATGTCTTGGTGATCTGAGTGGAGGCCAGCTCGGCCTTCACCTGTCCCGTCATCGCCATGTCGGAGAGTCTTTCATTGTTGTCAACGACCCTCGAATCGGTTCCACGTCAGAGCCGGCGCTAACCCGCCCCGATCACCCGCGCATACGCCGCGGCCAGCCGCTCCGGGTCGTGGCGAGGGGTCCCGTCGCCGACGGCGACGTCGGCGACCTCGACCTGCGCACCGCACTTCTCCGCCACCCGCGACAGGTCGTCGAGACCGTCGAGGGAGGAGTCGACGAGGACGGTGTGGATGCGGAGGTCGGGGGCGTGCTCGAGGAGGACCGAGAGGTGCTCGGCGGGGCCGAAGCCGGTCGTCTCCCCCGGCTGCTCGCCGAGGTTGAGCACGACGACGATCTTCGCGGAGGTCGCGACCAGGGCCTCGCGAAGGGCGCGGACCATCAGGTGCGGAAGGACCGAGGTGAACCAGGAGCCGGGGCCCAGGAACACCCACTCGGCGTCGCAGATCGCCTTGACGGCGTCGGGGGCGGCCGGCGGGTTGTCGGGGACCAGCTGGATCGACTCGATCCGGCCGTCGGTGGTGGCGACCTCGACCTGCCCGCTGATTTCCAGCCTGGCCTCCGGGTCGTCGGGGACGAGCCCACTCACCTCGGCGACGATGTCCATCGGCACCAGCGCCATCGGCAGGACCCGGCCCTTGGCGCCCAGCAGGCGCCCGACCCAGTCGAGGGCCTCGACGTGGTCGCCGAGCTGCTCCCACAGGCCCACGATCAGCAGGTTGCCGAGGTTGTGGCCGCGCATCTCGCCCTCGCCGGCGAAGCGGTGCTGCAGCACCTGCGCCCAGGTGTCGTCCCAGCGGTCCGCGCCGCACAGGGCGGCGAGCGCCATCCGCAGGTCGCCCGGCGGGAGCACGCCGAACTCCCTTCGGAGCCGGCCGCTGGAGCCGCCGTTGTCGGCGACCGTGACGATCGCGGTGAGCTGGTCGACGGTCAGGTCGTCGACGAGCAGCCGCAGCGCGCTCAACGACGCATGCAGTCCGTGCCCTCCCCCCAGGGCGACGACGGCCTGGGCATCTGCCCCAGGTCGGTCGGCCCCGGCCACTCTCACTCCCGCCCGAGGTCTCGGTGGATCGCCTTCGCATCCAGGCCGGCATCTCGCAGCCGCCTGGAGATCTCCTCCGCCATCGCCACGCTGCGGTGCTTGCCACCCGTGCACCCGATTGCCACGCGCATGAACCTCTTTCCTTCGTGGAGATAGCCCTTGGTCACTCCGATGAGCACCGGAACATACCCGCTCAGGAACTCCTCCGCACCAGGGCGTGAGTAGACGTAGGCGGCGACGTCGGGGTTGTCACGTCCGTTGCCGTCCTTCAGCTCGGGCACCCAGTGCGGGTTGGGCAGGAAACGCATGTCGGCCATGAAGTCGGCGTCGACCGGGATCCCGTACTTGAACCCGAAGCTGACCACCGACACCTTCAGGGTGGTCCGCTCCGGGGTGCCGAACGCCTCGGCGATCCTCGCGGTGAGCTGGTGCACGTTGAGCTGGGTCGTGTCGATGACCAGGTCGGCAGCGCCACGCAGGTTGGCCAGCACCACCCGCTCCCGCTCGAGCGCGTCCAGCAGCCGCTCGTTGCCCCGCTGCATCGGGTGGGGCCGCCGCGCGGCCTCCTGACGGCGTACCAGCGTGTCGTCGGCGGCGTCGAGGAAGACCAGGGTCGTACGCCGCCCGGTGGCTCCCTTCGCCACGATCTCCTCGAGCTCGGCGAAGAAGGACCCGGAACGTACGTCGGTCACGACCGCCACCGGCTGCTCCGGGCCGCGGGCCGCGTCGACCCGCTCGACCACCTGCGGGAGCAGGCTCGGCGGCAGGTTGTCGACGACGTAGTAGCCGAGGTCCTCCAGCTCCTTGGCGGCGGTGCTCCGCCCGGCACCGGTCATGCCGGTGATGACGACGACCTCCCCCTTGTGCATGCCCTACTCCTCGATGATCTCTCCGGTGGTGACGTTGATGGCGCTAACCTTGCCATTCTTCGCCGTCTGCTCCACAGCGGTCTTGATCGCTGTCGCGGTGCCGGGGCCGATGCCGGGCACCTGGGCGATCTCCTCGACGGTCGCCGCCTTGAGCTTCTTGAGCGAGCCGAAGTGCTTCATCAGCGTCCGACGACGCACCTCGCCGAGCCCGGGTACGTCGTCGAGCAAGCTCTCCACCATGGACTTCGACCGGCGGCCGCGGTGGTGGGTGATGGCGAACCGGTGCGCCTCGTCACGGACCCGCTGCAGCAGGTAGAGCCCCTCGGAGCTGCGCGGCAGGATCACCGGGTCCTCCTCGTCGGGGACCCAGACCTCCTCCAGCCGCTTGGCCAGGCCGACGACCGGGATGTCATTGATGCCGAGCTCGGTCAGGGCCCGCTGCGCGGCCGCCACTTGAGGCGCGCCGCCGTCGACGACGACCAGGCCGGGGGCATAGGCGAACTTGCGGGGCCGGCCGGTCTCCGGGTCGACCAGCATCGGACCACTGGCCCCCTCGACCTCGGTCGACACGATCGACGTCGACTGCTCGTCGAGGAGCCGCTTGAACCGCCTGGTGATCACCTCGTGCATCGCCCGGACGTCGTCGGAGCCGTCCTGGCCCTTGATGATGAACCGGCGATACTCCGACTTGCGGGCGAGCCCGTCCTCGAAGACCACCATGCTGGCCACGATCTCGGTGCCCTGCAGGTGGGAGATGTCGTAACACTCGATCCGCAGCGGCACCTCGTCGAGCTCGAGCGCCTCCTGGATCTCCTCGAGCGCCCGGTTGCGGATGGTGAGGTCGCTGGCGCGCTTGGTCTTGTGGAGCGCGAGGGCCTGCTTGGCGTTGTTGGCGACGGTCTCCTGGAGCGTCTTCTTGTCGCCGCGCTGCGGGACCCGGATCCTGACCTTCGCCTTGCGTACGTCCGAGAGCAGCTCCTCGAGGGTCTCGTGGTCGGGCGGCAGCGCCGGCACCAGGATCTCGCGCGGGATCGCCTCAGCGTCCTCGCCGGCGTAGAGCTGGAGCAGGAAGTGCTCGACCAGGCCGGCGGTGTCGGCGTCGTCCATCCGGTCCGCGACCCAGCCGCGCTGGCCCTTGATGCGGCCGCCGCGTACGTAGAAGATCTGCACGCCGGCCTCGAGCGGGTCCTCGGCCAGAGCGATCACGTCGGCGTCGGCACCGTCGCCGAGCACGACCGCCTGCTTCTCGAGGGCACGGTGCATCGCGGCGAGGTCGTCACGCAGCCGCGCGGCCTTCTCGAAGTCGAGGGCCTCGGATGCGGCGTACATCTCCTTCTCGATCCGCTTGGTGAAGGTCGTGGTGTGGCCGGCCATGAAGTCGCAGAAGTCGTCGACGATCTCGCGGTGCTCCTCGGGCGAGATGTTGCCGACGCACGGGGCGGTGCACTTGTCGATGTAGCCGAGCAGGCACGGGCGGCCGATCTGCTGCGAGCGCTTGAAGACGCCGTTGCTGCACGAGCGCATCGGGAAGACCCGCAGCAGGATGTCGACGGTCTCGCGGATCGCCCAGGCGTGGCCGTAGGGGCCGAAGTATCGGGTGCCCTTGCGCTTGGCCCCGCGACCGACCATGACCCGCGGGAACTCCTCGCCGACGGTGACCGCGAGCCAGGGGTAGGACTTGTCGTCGCGGTACTTGACGTTGAACCGCGGGTCGAACTCCTTGATCCAGGTGTATTCGAGCTGGAGCGCTTCGATGTCGTTGTTGACCGTCGTCCACTCGACGCTGGCCGCGGTGGTCACCATCGTGGCCGTGCGGGGGTGAAGACTGGGGATCGGCTGGAAGTAGTTCGCGAGCCGTTGACGCAGGTTGATCGCCTTGCCGACGTAGATCACCCGCCCCTTGGGATCGCGGAACCGGTAGACCCCCGGCTGGGTGGGGATGCTCCCAGCTTTCGGGCGATAGCTCTGCGGATCGGGCACGTCCGCCAGCCTATCGGCGAGGACCGACAGGCTGGCGGTACGCAGGGGGTGCCCGGATCAGCTAGCCGAGCAGCTCCACCTCCGAGAGCGTGATCTGCTGCGCGGCCGGCCCGGTGAACTCGATCCTGATCCGGTTGAACCTCGACTCCGACTCGAGCTTGTACGGCCGGGTGGCCTGTTGCCACGAGAACTTCTCACCCGAGCGCCGGTCGAGGACCTTCCAGTCGGTGCCGTCGTTGGACCCCTTGACGACCCAGCCGCTCGGCGAGCCACCGTCGGCGCCGTTGGTGAGCGTGTAGAAGGACACCGGCACCCTGGTCCCGGAGAAGCGGTACTCCACCCAGCCGTCACCGGCCACGGTCGTCTGCGTCCCGGAGTCGTTGTCGACCAGCCTCTCGCCGTCGCTTCCGCTGGCCGAGACCGTGCCCTTGCCGGCACCGGACTTGTCGGCGATCGGCCTCGCCGGCTCCGAGCCGGTGGTCAGCGACGGCGGGACGGCGCTGGGCGAGGTGCCCCAGCGTGACGGCTTCGAGCCCATGTCGAACTCGATGGTGCCTCCGTCGGCGAGCTCCTGGTGGGAGACGTAGGTCTTGTCCCAGGTCTTGCCGTCGATCGTGACGCCCTGGACGTAGATGTTCTCGTTGCTGTTCTCGGGTGCCTTGATCACCAGGTCCTTGCCGCCCTCGAGGTGGAGGGTGGCCTTGGTGAACAGCGGCGAGCCGAGCACGAGGTTCTCGCTGCCCATCTGGAGCGGGTAGAGGCCGAGGGAGGCGAAGAGATGCCACGCCGAGGTTTCGCCGTTGTCCTCGTCGCCGGCGTAGCCCTGCCCGATCTCGGAGCCGGTGTACATCCGGCGCAGGGTCTCCCGGACGATCTCCTGCGTCTTCCACGGCTGGCCGGTGTAGCTGTACATCCACGGGATGTGGTGGCTGACCTGGTTGGAGAAGCCCCACTGCCCCATGCGTACGTCACGAGCCTCACGGATCTCGTGGATGATGCCGCCGTAGGAGCCGGGGTACTCCCCCGTCTCCGGTGTGGAGAAGAAGGTGTCCAGCTTCTTCGCGAGCCCGCCGCGACCGCCGTAGAGGTTGGCCAGGCCCTGGCCGTCCTGCGGGGTGTGGAACGCGAAGTTCCAACCGTTGGTCTCGGTGTAGTCGTGGTCGCTCCCCCAGATCAGCGGGTTGTAGTCGGCCGGCGACTTCTTGAAGGTGCCGTCGGCGTTGCGGCCCTGGAAGAAGCCGACCTTGGTGTCGAAGGTGTTGACGTAGTTGCGGGCCCGGCCGAGGAAGTACTCCGACTCCTCCCGCAGGCGCTTCCGCTCGGCCGAGGAGATCCCGTCACGCTCGGCGAGCTTCGCGGCCATGTTCCCGATGCCGTAGTCGTTGATGTAGCCCTCGAGCCCCCAGGAGACGCCCTCGCTCACCGCCGCGGGCGTGTAACCGAGGAACACCGAGGTCTGCATGCCCTTGCGACCGACGTTGGAGTTGGTCGCGGAGCCCGGCGGCCGGACGGTGGCGTTCTTCATCGCGGCCGCATACGCGGCCTCGGCGTCGATCCCCTCGACCCCCTTGACGTACGCGTCGGCGAAGGAGACGTCCGAGCTGGTCCCGGTCATCAGGTTGGCGTAGCCCGGCGAGGACCAGCGCGAGATCCAGCCGTTGTCCTTGTACTGCTGCACGAACCCGTTGACCATCTCGGCCGCCTGGCTCGGCTCCAGGAGCGAGTAGGCCGCCCAGGTGGTGCGGTAGGTGTCCCAGAAGCCGTTGTTCACATAGACCTTGCCGTCCTTGATCTCGGCCCCGGTGTGGGTGGGCGTGGTGCCCGGCGGGTTGGTGTCACCGGAGGTCGACTGCACGGCGTGCTTCCAGACCGGCTCGTCCTCGGAGCCGGTGTTCTCGTGGCCCGAGTTGGGGTAGAGGAAGAGCCGGGCGAGGTTGGAGTAGACGGTCGTCTTCTGGTCCTTGGTCGCGCCCTGGATGTCGAGGACGTCGAGCTTGTCCTGCCACAGCTCCTTCGCCTTCTCCTTGACCGTGTCGAAGGAGTCGTCGGCGACCTCGAGCTCGAGGTTGCGCTTGGCCTGGTCGATGCCGATCAGGCTGGTGGCGATGCGCATCGTCACGGTCCTGTCCGCGCCGGCGTCGAACTCGAGGTGGCCCTGTACGTTCGGGCGCTCGCCGGTGGCGTACTTCCCACCGCCGGTGACCGGCTGGTCGAACGTCGCGTAGACGTACATCCGGGTGGCGCCGTTGGACAGGCCGCTGCGGGTGTCGGTGAAGCCGGTCAGCGTCCCTGCAGCCGGGTCGAGGGTCAGCCCGCCGTCGTTGTTGACGTTGTCGAACACCAGCCGCGCGGAGTCGCCGGGGTAGGTGAACCGGAACACGGCCGCATGGTCGGTCGGCGCGATCTCGGCGCTCTGCCCGTTGTCGAAGTCGACCTTGTAGTAGTGGGGCCGGGCGGTCTCGTTCTCGTGCTCGAAGGTGAGCTCGCGCGCGTTGCGGCCCGGGTCAGGGGTGCCCTCGGCGGCCGACGGCATCACCTGGAAGGTCTGCCGGTCGCCCATCCACGGGCTGGTCTCGTGGCTCAGCGTCAGCGCCTGCAGGCTGGTCCGGTTCTGGGCGTCGTTGTCCTGGTGGTAGCGGTAGAACCACGACAGCGAGCCGGCGTTGGTCATCGGCGCCCAGAAGTTGAAGCCGTGCGGGATCGCGGTCGCGGGGATGTTGTTGCCGCGCGAGAAGCTGCCGCTGGACTGCGTGCCACGGGTCGTGACGGCGTAGTCGACGCTGCTGGTGATCTGTGGTTCGTCCGGGGAGGCGGTGATCGCGATGTCGTCGTACCAGCCACGGAACTTCGTCGGGCCGCTCGGGGCGTCGACGGCGACCAGGATGCGGTCGATCGTCCTGCCCGCGGCGACCTCGCCGATGACGGAGGTCTTCTTGTTCCACTGGTTGGTGTAGAGCGACTTCGACTCGCCCTGGCCCTTCGGGGACAGTACGTAGCCCTGCTCGTCGAGCGCGCCCAGCTCCGAGAGCAGGGTTCCGTCGGTGAAGGCCAGGTCGACGGCCGTGTAGGTGCTCGGGTAGCTCAGGTCGCCCTCGATGAACTCCGGGAAGACCAGGTAGGACAGCTCGGTCTCGGTGCCGACCGGGATGTCGACGTCGAAGACGCGGTTGTAGGAGTGGCCCTTGTCGGCGGTGATCTTGCCGGCGTACTCGAAGGCGTGCACTCCGGTGAAGCCGACCTTCGACTTCGCGGCGTACGCCGAGGCGGGGCCGTCGTCGGGGTGGCTGGTCATGTTCTTCAGCGGCGGCGGGGGCTCGGCGCCGTCGGAGAGCTGCCACTCGGCGAGCTGGATGATGCCGCCGCTCTGGTTGGCGGAGATGTCGATGCGGTAGTGGGAGTACGCCTGCGGGGAGGCGATCTCGAACCCTCGGGTCTGGAAGCGCTCGTCCCAGGACTGGCCGGTGCGGGTGTCGACGGTCGTCCAGGCCTGGCCGTCGGTGGAGCCCTGGACCACCCAGTTCTTGGGGTCACGCTCGGCGGCGTCGTTGGCCGAGGTGAGGGCGTACCTGACGACGCTGACGGGCTGGTCGAGCTCGATCTGCACCCAGCCGGTGGTCGCGAAGGTGAGCCACTTGGTGTTGATGTCGCCGTCGACGAGCTCGGCGGCCCCCTCGCCTGAGCCGGAATTCTCTCCGCTGGCGGTGACGCCGGTGATGTGCTCGGAGATGTCGCCGGGGATGCCGAAGGGGTCGGGTCCGGTGACGCCCGCGGTGCGGGGGTTGCCGTCGTCGTCGGTGTCGACGAGGTCGGCCCAGCTGGGCTGGGGGTCGTCCTCCTCGAAGGAGGTCTCCCAGTCACCGCCCTCCGCGGCCTGCTGGGGATCGGCGGTGTCGCTCTTGGGGGCCGAGGGCTCAGGTGCCTCCGGCGTCGCGAGCGCGGGCGCGGTGCCGCTCATCGCGACCATCAGCGTCGCCGTCGCGGCGATCATCGCGGCCAGGCGGGCCCGGCCTCTCGTTCTGCGTGGTGCGTCCCAACGATGCATCGGTGTGATCTCCTTCACATGGGGGCCACTCCAGATGGAACCGTGGGATGACAACGTTGTCAACGTGGTTTGAGAAGGATTTACGCGGGCGCGCTGCGGATGCCGGGTGATTTGTGCCGACACACGGGAAGAATCGAGACATCGTTGTCGCGCTCGGATCGACGTCTACGCTGAGCACGTGGCATCACCCCCGTCCGAGCAGACCCGTCAGCAGCGCCGCCCGACCATGAAGGACGTCGCGGCGTCGGCCGGGGTGAGCCTGAAGACCGTCTCCCGGGTGGTCAACGGCGAGTCGAACGTCAACGACGACCTGCGCGCGGCCGTGCTCGAGTCGATCGCCCAGCTCGGGTTCCGGCGCAACGCCAGCGCTCGTGATCTGCGGCAGGGACGGTCGGGCACCGTCGGGCTGCTGCTCGAGGACGTCGCCGACCCGTTCTACTCGATCCTGTCCCGCGCGGTCGAGGAGGTCGCCCGGGAGCACGGGACGATGGTCTTCGCCGGCTCCTCCGCCGAGGACGCCGACCGGGAGCGCGAGCTCGCCCTGGCGTTCTGCGAGCGGCGCGTCGACGGCCTGATCGTCGTGCCGGCCGGCACCAGCCACTCCTACCTCCTCCCCGAGATGCGGGCCGGCATCCCGGTCGTGTTCGTCGACCGCCCGCCCGGCGACATCGAGGCCGACATGATCCTCACCGACAACCGTGGCGGCAGCCGGCGCGGCGTGGAGCATCTGCTCTCCCATGGACATCGCCGCATCGGCTTCATCGGCGACGCACCGGAGATCTACACGGCCGGCGAGCGCCTGCGCGGCTATCGCGAAGCGCTCGAGTCGGCAGGGGTGCCCTACTCCGAGGATCTCGTCACGCAGGCGCCGCCGTCCCCCGCGTCGACCGCCGACGCGCTGGACCGGCTGCTCGACGGGCCGTCACCGGCGACCGCACTGCTGTGCGGCAACAGCCGCACCACCGTCAGCATGCTCCGCGAGCTCGCCCGGCGCTCGACGCGACTGGCCCTGGTCGGGTTCGACGACGTCGAGCTCGGCGACCTTCTCCAGCCCGGGCTCACCGTGGTCGCCCAGGATCCTGGCGCCATGGGGGCCGCCGCCGCGCGACTCCTCTTCCAGCGAATCGCCGGCGACACCGCGGGCCCGCCGCAGACCGTCACCATCGGCGCTCGGCTGATTCCCCGGGGTTCCGGCGAGCTCCGGGCTCCCTGAGTCTGGGGAAATCCGCCGCGCATGCCTGGGTTTTAAAGTCTAGTGGCCTAGTATGGTTATGTGCCTTGTCGTGACCGCTACGGATATGCGCTGACTACCAGCGACGAAGCTGCCCGGGCCTACTCCCAGGGGCTGCTCGACGTGCTTCGTCTACGGGACGGCGCCCTCGCCTCGTTCGCGGCCTCGATCGTCCTCGACCCGACGTTCGCGCTCGGACACGCCGCACTGGCACTGCTCGGCCACGAGATGTGCGCCCCCGTCGACGTCGGCGCTCGCCTGAAGCAGGCTCGGCTGCACGCCCGGCGGGCAACCGAGCGCGAACGCAGCCACGTTCACGCGGTCGACGCCCACATCGGCGGCAACCCGCGGCCGCTGATCGACCACCTCGCGGCCTTCCCGCGAGACTCGCTGCTGCTCTCGACCGCGGTGCCGACCATCGCGTTCGCCGGGGCCACCGAGGTGCCCGAGGAGGCGTGGGCGATCGTCGAACGTGCCGCGCCCGCCTACGGCGACGACTGGTGGTTCACCGGCCTGCTCGCCTTCGTACGCCAGGAGCAGCGCCGCTTCGACGACGCGATGTCGCTCTCCTGCGCCTCGCTGGCGGTGGAGCCCGGCGCCGGCCACTCCGCTCACGCCCGAGCGCACGCCCACTACGAGACCGGCGACCACGAGGCCGGACTGGCGTGGATGTCGGGCTGGGTGCTCGGGGATGGCGCCCAGATCGACTCGCTCTCTCACTTCTCCTGGCACGCCGCGCTGCACGAGCTCTCGCTGGGCAACCTGGATGCCGTACGCCGCCGCTACGAGACCCAGCTCCAGCCCGGCCACGCGCTGGGCTGCCGGGCGCTGGTCGACTCCGGCTCGCTGCTCTTCCGCTGGGCGCTCACGCCGGGTGCTCGCGACGTCCCCGACATCGCCGAGGTCGTACGCGTCACCGGCCGCGAGACCATGATCCGGCCGGCCACGCCGTTCCTGGCGATGCACACGGCGGTCACTCACCTCGCCACCGGTGACGCGGGTGCGCTCGACGAGCTGAGGTCGTGGGCCGCCGGGCACGTACACCCGACCATGGCGACCGTCGTCTCCCCGCTCGCCGAGGCGCTGGGGCTGATGGCCCGCGACGAGAACTCGGCTGCCGCCGACCGCCTTGCCGTGCTCGCGCCGTCGATCCGCCGTCTCGGGGGCTCCGACGCGCAGCGGGAGATCATCGAGGAGGCCCGCATCGCCGCCCTGCTCCGCGCCGACCGCTGGGACGAGGCCCGGGTGCTGCTCGATGCCCGTCTCGACCGCCGCCGCTCGCCACGCGACGAGCTGTGGCGGGCACAGGCCCTGGCGCGCGCCTGAGCCAATCCTGCCGAAACGTCACTTCTGCAGGTCGAGTTGGCAGCGGCGTGACGTGTCGGGCTGCAGAGCTGACGCCTCGATCTGTGCGCGTGACGCCTCGGCCTGCGGGGGCGACGCCTCGACGAGGTTGGCTCAGCTGGGGACGATCTCGCCGTCGGTGACCTCGAAGGCGACCTCCTCCAGGGCACTCGTCGCCGGACCCTGCGTCACCGAGCCGTCCTCGATCGAGAATCGGCTGCCGTGGCACGGGCAGTCGATGGTGCCGCCGGCGACCTTCGTGACCGGGCAGCTCCGATGAGTGCAGATCGAGGAGAAGACCTTGAACGTGCCCTCGGTCGGCTGGGTGGCCACCAGGTTGCGGTCGGCGACGATCACTCCCCCGCCGACCGGGACCTCGCTGGTCGCGACCAGCGGACCGCTGCCACCTGATCCGTTGTCACCCGAGGAGCCGGTGCCCGAGTCGTCACCGCTGCCGCATGCTGCCAGGAGAGGCACGCCGACCGCGGTCATCGCGGTGCCGGTGACGACCTTCCGCCGGGTGATTCGAGATTCACTCATGCCGCCCAGAATAGGCGTGCGCGTCCCCCGCTGAGCGCAAACCGTCGGGCAAATCTCGATCTCGGGTCAGGAGGCGCTGACCTTCTTCCGCGTCGCCGGCTTCTTCTTGGCCGCCGTCTTCTTGGCTGGGGCCTTGACCGGCTCCTCCTTCGCCTTCACCGGCTTGTCCGGCGGCTGCTCGGCGGCTTTGCCGTCGAGCAGTGGGGCGAGGAATCCACCGGTGTGGCTGCCAGGGGTCTCGGCGACGGTCTCGGGAGTGCCCTCGGCGATCACCATGCCGCCGCGGTTGCCGCCCTCCGGACCCATGTCGATGATCCAGTCGGCGGTCTTGATCACGTCGAGGTTGTGCTCGATGACGAGCACGGTGTTGCCCTTGTCGACCAGCGAGGAGAGCACACCGATGAGCTTGCGGATGTCCTCGAAGTGGAGACCCGTCGTCGGCTCATCGAGCACATAGAGCGTCTTGCCCGTCGAGCGCTTCTGCAGCTCGGCGGAGAGCTTGACCCGCTGTGCCTCACCACCCGACAGGGTGGTCGCGGGCTGCCCCAGCCGCACATAGCCCAGGCCGACCTCGACCAGGGTCTTCATGTGACGCGCGATCGCGGGCACCGCGGCGAAGAACTCCACCGCCTCCTCGATCGGCATGTCGAGCACCTCGGCGATCGACTTGCCCTTGTAGTGGACCTCGAGCGTCTCGCGGTTGTAGCGCGCGCCGTGGCAGACCTCGCACGGGACGTACACGTCGGGCAGGAAGTTCATCTCGATCTTGATCGTGCCGTCACCTGAGCAGGCCTCGCAGCGACCGCCCTTGACGTTGAACGAGAACCGGCCCTGCAGGTAGCCCCGCATCTTGGCCTCCGGGGTGGAGGCGAAGAGCTTGCGGATGTGGTCGAAGACGCCGGTGTAGGTGGCCGGGTTGGACCGCGGCGTACGCCCGATCGGGGACTGGTCGACGTGGATCACCTTGTCGACGTTGTCCAGGCCGGAGATCTTGGTGTGCCGCCCCGGAACGGTGCGGGCGCGGTAGAACTCCTTGGCCAGGGCGGTGTAGAGGATGTCGTTGACGAGCGTCGACTTGCCCGAGCCGGAGACGCCGGTGACCGCGAGGAAGAGTCCCAGCGGGAAGGTGACGTCGATGTCCTTGAGGTTGTTCTCCTTGGCGCCGTGGACGGTCAGCTCGCGCCCGGCGGTGCGGGGGCGGCGTACGGCCGGGACGGCGATCTCGCGACGACCCGCCAGATACTGACCGGTCACGGACTGCTCGTTGGCGAGCAGGTCCTTGACCGTGCCGGAGTGGATCACCTGGCCGCCGTGCTCACCGGCGCCCGGGCCGATGTCGACGACCCAGTCGGCGACCTTGATCGTGTCCTCGTCGTGCTCGACGACGATCAGGGTGTTGCCGAGTCGCTTGAGCCGCTCGAGGGTCTCGATCAGCCGGTGGTTGTCGCGCTGGTGGAGGCCGATGGAGGGCTCGTCCAGCACGTAGAGGACGCCGACCAGGCCGGACCCGATCTGGGTCGCCAGCCGGATCCGCTGGGCTTCACCGCCGGAGAGCGATCCCGAGGGTCGCTCCAGGGAGAGGTAGTCGAGGCCGACGTCGAGGAGGAAGCGCAGCCGCGCCTGGATCTCCTTGAGCACCTGCTCGGCGATCTGCCGCTCCCGGCCGCTGAGCTCGACCTGGTCGAGCCACTCCGCGGCCTCGTTGATCGGGAGGGCGCACAGCTCGGCGATGTTGAGACCGCCCTCGCTTCGCTCGCCCAGCGTCACCGACGTCGAGACGGGCTTGAGCCGGGTGCCCTTGCAGGTCGGGCACGGCACCTGGCGCATGTAGCCCTCGAAGCGCTCCCGGGTGGTGTCGGACTCGGCCTCCTTGTGGCGCCGCTCCACCCAGCGGCGTACGCCCTCGAACTCGGCGTCGTAGGAACGGCGGCGGCCGTAGCGGTTGACCGAGACCACGTGCACCTTGTGTCCGTGACCGTCGAGGATCGCCTTCTGGCCTGCAGCCGGGATGTCGTCCCAGGGGGTGTCCAGGTCGAAGCCGAGCTCACCGCCGAGCGCCTCGAGCAGGCGCAGGAAGTATTCGGCGACGTGGGCCTGGGACCAGGGCTGCAGCGCGCCCTCGGCGAGCGTGGCTGCCGGGTTGGGGACCACCAGCTCGGGGTCGACCTCCATCCGGGTGCCGAGGCCGGTGCAGGCCGGGCAGGCACCGAAGGGCGAGTTGAACGAGAACGACCGCGGCTCGAGCTCATCGGTGTCGAGCAGGTGGTCGTTGGGACACGACATCCGCTCGGAGAACTTCATCTGCTCGCCGGTGTCGACGAAGTCGAAGACGACCAGGCCGCCGGCCAGCTCCAGCGCGGTCTCGACCGAGTCGGTCAGCCGCCGCTTGGAGGATTCCTTGACCGCGAGCCGGTCGATGACCACCTCGATGGTGTGCTTCTTCTGCTTCTCCAGCTTGGGCGGCGCGTCGAGCTGGTGGGTCTCGCCGTCCACCCGCACCCGGGAGTAGCCCTGCTGCTGCAGCTGGCTGAAGAGCTCGACGTACTCCCCCTTGCGGGCCCGGATCACCGGGCTCAGCACCTGGAAGCGGCGCCCCTCCTCCAGCGTGAGCACGTGGTCCACGATCTGCTGCGGCGTCTGCCGCTCGATCGGCGCACCGCAGGTCGGGCAGTGCGGACGGCCCGCGCGTGCGTAGAGCAGACGCAGGTAGTCGTAGACCTCGGTGATCGTGCCGACCGTCGAGCGCGGGTTCTTCGAGGTCGACTTCTGGTCGATCGACACCGCCGGGGAGAGCCCCTCGATGAAGTCGACGTCGGGCTTGTCCATCTGACCAAGGAACTGCCGAGCGTAGGCCGACAGCGACTCGACGTAGCGACGCTGGCCCTCCGCGAAGATGGTGTCGAACGCGAGGCTCGACTTCCCGCTTCCGGACAGGCCGGTGAACACGATCATCGAGTCCCGAGGCAGGTCGAGGGAGACATCCTTCAGGTTATGCTCCCGGGCTCCCCGGATGATCAGCTGCTGCTCCGCCACGTTCTTTCCTCGTCCAGTGCTTATCGCATCGCGCTACTGCGTCGAACAGATGTTCGCATCATACGACGCCGGGAAGACTCCCAGATGGCACCCTCTCACGGAGCACCGACATTTTACTTCTGGTCGTGTCCGACGTGCTTGCATAGACGCATGAGCGATGCCCCTACCACTTATACAGGCGCGGTGAAACCGGGCGGCCCGGCCGACGTACGCGAGCTCGGCCGGCTGACCATCACGAAGGTCGCCGTCGACGCCCAGATGTCCAACAACTGCTACCTGCTGCGGTGCCGGACGACCGGCGAGCAGCTTCTCATCGACGCCGCTGCCGAGCCGGAGACCCTGCTCCCGCTCATCGGCGAGGAGCTGGCCACCGTCGTCACCACCCACCAGCACTGGGACCACCACCGGGCCCTGGCCGACGTCACCGCCGCGACCGGCGCCGCCACCCTCGCCGGAGAGCCCGATGCCGCCGCGATCACGGAGGCCACCGGCGTACCCATCTCTCGCGCGCTCTCCCACGGTGACACCGTCACCGTCGGGGACTGCACCCTCGAGGTCATCGCGCTGCGTGGGCACACCCCCGGGTCGGTCGCACTCGTCTACCGCGACCCCGAGGGCACTCCCCATCTGTGGACCGGCGACAGCCTCTTCCCGGGAGGCGTCGGAAACACCCAGCAGGATCCCGTACGTTTCACCCAGTTGCTCGACGATGTCGAGGAGCGCATCTTCGGCACCCTCCCCGACGAGACCTGGTTCTACCCGGGCCATGGCGACGACTCCACGCTCGGCGCCGAGCGTCCCCATCTCGCCGAGTGGCGCGAGCGAGGCTGGTGACTACGGCTCCGTAGTCGGGGTCGCGGTCTCCGTCGGCGTCGGATCCGTGGTCGGGTCGGCCGACTCGGTCGGCTCGACGGACGGCTCCGGCTCCGCCGTACGCGTGGGCCCGGAGGTGGGCGTCGAGCCACCGGTCTCGGCGGGCTCGTCCGGCTCACGCGAAGGCGTCGGCCGGTTCGGGCCGCCAGTCACCGACGGGTCGGCCTCCGGTTGATGTGTCGCGCCGTCACGATCGGCCGCCGAACCACGCGGACGCACCGACGAGCCGTCCGAGGGCTCCTCGGACGGCTTCGATCCGGGCGGCGGCAGCGGATCCACATCGGGATAGACGTTCCCGACGTCCTCATAACCCGTGACCGGGTCACGATCGGGTCGCTCGGCCTGCGCCAGGCCGGCGATGAGGACGACCACCCCGAGACCGGTGATGACTCCGCCGGTCAGGATGCCTGCCACGGCGACCTGCTTGCTCTGCAACTCGACTCCCTGTACCCGCCCCGCGCCTGGTGTGGCGCACAGCGTAGGGCAGCGATGCCTCGAGCGTTACCCACCCCGGGGCATCGCGGCACCGCACCCGGGAGCCTCGGTCACTCGCTGGGGCTCTCGCTCGGCGACTCGCTGGGCTCGCTCGGCGACTCGGTCGGCTCGCTCGGCGACTCGCTGGGCTCGCTCGGCGACTCGCTCGGGTCGCTCGGGCTCTCGCTCGGCGACTGGCTGGGCTCGCTCGGCGACTCGGTCGGCCTACCCGACGGCCTCGGCTCCGACGGCACCTGAGTGGGGCGCGCCGGGAGCGGGGACATCGAGCCGCCTGCCGACTCCTCGACCGACCGCGGGCTCGCCGGGACCGGCTCAGCGACCTCGGGAACCTCGCTCCCGGGACCCATCTGGCTGGGTGGACCAGCCTGCGAAGGCGTCGAGGACGACTTCTCCAGCGGCGCCACCGGCGAGACCGGCGAGATCAGGCTGATCCCGGACTCGTCCGTGGCGTAGTTGTGTCCTGGCTCTTCCGCTCCGGCGTTGCCGACGATCAGGCCACCAATCCCGATGCTCGTCATGGCCAGCCCCGTTGCCATTCCAGCCAAGGCGATCTGCTTGCGATGCAACACGATTCCCCCGTGATACCAACGACTCGACAAGTTCTCTGGTCGTGCACAGTAGACCTACAAAGATCCAAACTGTGCGACCACTATCGGGGTGTCGGGCCTTGCTGGCAAGTCCTTGTCATCTATCGTTCGACCGATATAACCCCTGGTAAGAGGTCTGTTCGCCCGGCGCGAACGGCCCGTCCGAGCCTCGTGTGGGGCGCTAGTGTGTTGGCATGGGCGAAGTGATCAGGTTTCCCGGCCATCCGCTGCCGGACCACGACAAGCCGGCGCCGCTGTGGCGTGAAGCCGCCGGCCAGGTGATCCGCGACGAGCGGTCCCGCCAGGAGCGCACGCTCTCCGACGTCGCCGGCGATGCCGGTGTCTCGACGCAGTATCTCTCCGAGATCGAGCGCGGCCGCAAGGAGCCCAGCTCCGAGGTGCTCGAGGCGGTCGGTGGTGCGCTGGGTCTCGGCCTCGTCGACCTCACCGAGCGGGTCACGCGCACGCTGCGCGCGGGCGCCCGCCCGGCCGGCCCCATGGCTCTCGCCGCCTGACCTCCGCCGGCCAGGTCACCCCGGGTCACACCGAGGTGAGCTTGCGGCTCTCCAGCACCGCATCAACCAGGCCGTACGCCACCGCTTCCTCGGCACCGAGGACGAGGTCGCGCTCGGTGTCGGCGTGGATCTGGTCGGTGCCGAGGCCGGTGTGGCGCGCCAGCAGCGCGTCCATCTCGGCTCGCACCCGGCCGATCTCCTTCGCCGCGACCTGCAGGTCGGTGACATCGCCCCGCTGACCGTCCTGGCCCGGCTGCTGCAGCACGACCCGCGCGTGCGGGAGGACCGTACGCCGCCCCGGCTCCCCCGCGGCCAGCAGCACGGCAGCGGAGCCCGCCGCCTGGCCCACGCAGGTGGTCGCCACCGGAGAACGCAGAAACTGCATCGTGTCGTAGATGCCCAGCATCGCGGTCGGGTCGCCGCCGGGAGAATTGAGATAGAGCTCGATCTGCGTGTCGGGCGCGTCCGACTCCAGGTGGATCAGCTGCGCGATGACCACGTTGGCGACCCCGTCGTCGATCGGCGTACCGAGATAGACGATCCGGTCCGAGAGCAGGCGACTGTAGACATCGAGCGCCCGCTCGCCACGTGGGGTCTTCTCGATGACCGAGGGAATCGTGTACGAACTCATCGGGCACCCCCAGCCGAGGAGAGACCGAAGGCGGCGCTGCGCTGCTGCACCGGCGTCACCGACTGCACGTCGTTGAGCACCTCGTCCACGAACCCGTACTCGCGCGCCTCCTCGGCGGTGAACCACCGGTCGCGCAGCGAGTCGTGGTCGATCTGCTCGACGCTCTGACCGGTGTGGGCGGCGGTGATCCGGAGCATCTGCTCGGTCATCCGCGCCAGCCGCGCGGCCTGCACCTCGATGTCAGCCGCGGAGCCGCCGATCCCGGCGGATCCCTTGTGCAGCAGCACCTCGGTGTGCGGGAGGACGTAGCGCTTGCCCGGCGTGCCCGCGGTGAGCAGGAACTGCCCCATGCTGGCCGCCATCCCCATTCCCAGCGTGGAGACGTCGTTGGGGATCAGGTGCATCACGTCGTAGATCGCCATCCCGGCCGTCACCGAGCCGCCGGGCGAGTTGATGTAGAGGGAGATGTCGCGGTGCGGATCCTCCGCGCTGAGCAGGAGCAGCTGGGCGCAGATCCGGTTCGCGATCGCGTCGTCCACCTCCTGGCCGAGCACGATGATCCTCTGGTTCTGCAGTCGTGCCGTGAGCTGCTCGTCGAGCGGCCCGGCCGTGATGGGTGTCTGGGTCATGTCTTCGACTCTGAAGGACTCCCCCGCCGCACACCAGCGAATCTGCCGCAGGCAGATCTGCCCACAGCAGAACACCAGCCAACCGATAGGTTTAGGTCGTGCGCTGCTTGATTCTCGACGACTATCAGGACGTGGCGAGGACGTACGCCGCATGGGACTCTCTGGACGGCATCGAGGTGACGGCGCTGACCGGGCACCTCGGGCCGGACGCCCTGGTCCGGGCGCTCGAGGGCGCCGAGATCGTGGTGGCGATGCGAGAGCGTACGCCGTTCCCGGCCGCCGTCCTGGAACGGCTCACAGACCTGAAGCTGCTGGTCACGACCGGGATGCGCAACGCCTCGATCGATCTCGCGGCGGCGGCCCGGCTGGGAATCACCGTGTGTGGCACCCCGTCGAGCCCGCATCCTCCCGTCGAGCTGACCTGGGCGCTGATCCACGCGCTGACCCGCCACATCGTGACCGAGGCGACCGGACAGACCTGGCAACGGACCGTCGGGAGCGACCTTCACGGCCGGACCCTCGGCCTGCTGGGGCTCGGCAAGATCGGGGCCCGCGTCGCGGCCGTGGCGCAGGCGTTCGGGATGGACGTGATCGCCTGGAGCCCCCACCTCACCGCCGAGCGCGCCGAGCCGCTCGGGGTACGCGCGGTCGACAAGGCCACGCTGTTCGAGACCAGCGACATCGTCTCGATCCATCTGGTCCTGTCGGAGACCACGCGACACATCGTCGGACCTGCCGAGCTGGCCTCGATGAAGCCGACCGCCCACCTGGTCAACACCTCGCGCGCCGGGCTGGTCGACACCGAGGCACTGGTCGCCCACCTCGGCTCCGGCACGATCGCCGGAGCTGGCCTGGACGTCTTCGACGTCGAGCCGCTGCCCGCCGACGACGTGCTGCGCCATCTTCCGAACGTGGTCGCGACCCCGCACCTCGGCTACGTCACCGAGGACAACTACCGCCGCTTCTACGGTGGCGCCGTCGATGACATCGCCGCCTGGCTGGCCGGTGACCCGATCCGTACTCTCCTGCCGAAGGACCCTGATGCCTGACCCGATCCAGCACGCCGCAGATCTGGCACCGACCGGAACCCTGCGCGCCTCGATCAACCTCGGCAACCCGGTCCTCGCCCAGGGCACCCCCGAGGCGCCGAGCGGGGTCACCGTGGACATCGCCCGGGAGCTGGCGCGCCGGCTCGGCGTACCGGTCTCCCTCCAGTGCTTCGACGCCGCCCGCAAGTCCTTCGAGGCGCTGCGGACCGGGGCCGCCGACGTCGCCTTCCTCGCGGTCGAGCCCGCTCGCGCCGCCGAGGTCGCGTTCACCGCGCCGTACGTCCTCATCGAGGGCGTCTACGCCGTCGCGGCCGACTCCCCCATCCGGACCGCGGACGACGTGGACCGCCCAGGCGTTCGGGTCGGCGTGAAGGAGGGCTCGGCCTACGACCTCTTCCTGACCCGCACGCTGGAGAACGCCGAGGTCGTACGCGGCGCCGACGGGATCGACGCCTTCCGCGAGCTCGGGCTCGACGTCGCCGCCGGGATCCGGCAGCCCCTCACCCGGCACGTCGCCGCCGACCCTGGTCTGCGACTGGTCGAGCCGCGTTTCATGCGGATCCGCCAGGCCGTGGCGATCGCGCGGGACCATCGTCCAGCCACCGTGACCTTCCTGCACGAGCTGGTCGAGGACCTGAAGGCCAGCGGCCGGATCGCCGAGTCGCTGGCCAGCTCGGGGCAGGACGCTACGGTCGCTCCCTGATCACCGAGGGCTGCGCCGGACGTAGGGCGTGGTGGTGCCGACCTTCGCCAGCCCCGAGCGTTCGAGGATCGGCCGGGAGAACTCGGTGGAGTCGCTGTGGATGTAGCGCTTGCCCCGGGCGATGGCGGTGCGGGCGCGAGCGGCGGTGAGGGCGCGGTAGATGCCGCGGCCGCGCCACTTCTCCAGCGTCGCTCCGCCCCAGATGCCGGCGAAGTCCGTGTCCGGCGCCATGTCGATCCGGCCGGCACTGACGATCTCTCCGGCCGCCTCGGCGACCCACATCTCGGACTCCCCCGCCGCGAGCCCGCGCAGCAGGGTCTCCACGCGTGCCTCCAGGACCGGAGACCCGAAGACACCGTCCTGCATGGCGCTGGCGGCGCGAATGTCCTCCTCGCTGGTGATCGTGCGCAGACCGACCCCCTCGGGCAGCGGGACGTCGATGGCCAGCAGCCGGGCCTCGCCGACCATGATCGACTCGGGATCCTCGGGCTCGAACCCGTGCCGCAGCAGCGTCTCGTGGAGCCCCGGGGCGTGGTCGTGGCCGCGGGTCTTCCACTCGACCTCCTCGACGGCCGCGTCGGCGTCGAAGTGCGCCACCGCTGCGGCGACCAGCTCCTCGACGCCGGCTGCGTCGGCCCCGTCGAGGTCCTGGTAGGAGATGAATCCTCGTCCGCCACCGAAGGTCGCGAGGCGCAGCGGCCCGTGCCGGGTCACCGACACCGCCCCGGAGGTCTCGGCATCGGTTCGCAACTGTTCGTCATAGGCCTTCAGCACGGCGAGAAACCTACGCCGAAGTCGTACGCCGAAGCATGTAGTTATTCGGCCGCCGGCTCCGTTCCCCTCGTGAATGGCGCTCACAAGGAGCGCTAGAAGTGGAAGGGTGAGGACATGCCTCGCTACCTGATGATCCTCGACTACCAAGCCGGCAACGACGAGACTCCCGGCGGTCTGGCCGGGTGGAAGCCGGAGGAGGTGCAGGGCCACATGAGCTACTACGAAGCGCTCAACAAGGCCCTGACCGAGTCCGGCGAGCTGGTGCACGTCGAGGCGCTGACACCGCCGGACCAGGCGTTCGTGGTGACCTCGGACGGCACCGACAAGACCGTCACCGACGGACCGTTCCAGGAGTTCAAGGAGTGGGTCGCCGGCTACATGATCATCGACGCCGAGACCCAGGAGCGCGCCCTGGAGATCGCCGGGCTCTACTCCGCCGCGCCCGGCCCGGGCGGGCGGCCGATCGAGCAGCCGATCCAGGTGCGCCGGATGTACCACGGCACCGACGGCTCCTCGGTCGACGACACCATCGCCTTCGGCGAGGCGAGCATCGAGTGACCGAGGCGCTGCCGGCTGATCTACTGCGTGATCTCACACCCCAGGTCGTCGCCATCGTCACCCGCCGCAGCGGCGACTTCTACGCGGCCGAGGACGCGGTGCAGGAGGCGTTGGTCGAGGCCGTACGCACCTGGCCGGAACGAGGCATTCCGGAGCAGCCTCGCGGCTGGCTGGTCACCACCGCGATGCACCGTCTCGTCGACGCCAAGCGCAGCGAGTCGCGTCGCCGCGACCGCGAGCAGGCCGACCAGCCGGCAGAGCCGGAGGGGCAGGAGACGTACGAGGGGGACGACTCCCTCGACGTACTCCTGCTCTGTTGTCATCCCAGCCTGACTCCGGCCTCGGCGGTGGCGCTGACCCTGCGGGCGGTCGGCGGGCTCACCACCCGGGAGATCGCGAGCGCCTACCTCGTCCCGGAGAAGACGATGGCGCAGCGGATCTCCCGGGCGAAGGCCACGATCAAGGGGCGCTCGCTCGGGATCGACGGCGCCGCCGACCTCGCCGCGCGGATCCCGGCGATGCTGAAGGTGCTCTACCTGCTCTTCAACGAGGGGTACGTCGCGACCGAGGGCGACCAGCTGCAGCGGGTCGACCTGTGTGCCGAGGCGATCCGGCTGACCCGCCTCGCCCGCACCGCGCTCGCCCGGATGACGGGAAGCGCCCACGGCGAGCTCGGCGGGCTGCTCGCGCTGATGCTGCTGCTCGATGCTCGCCGCCCCGCCCGGATCGACGCGCACGGCGCCGTGGTGCCGCTGGCCGACCAGGATCGGAGCCGGTGGCGCCATGAGTCCACCCGCGAAGGGATAGCGCTGATCGACTCCGTCATCGGCACCGGGCGGCCGGGGACCTACCAGATCCAGGCGGCCATCGCCGCGCTCCACAATCGCGCACCCACCGCGGAGGAGACCGACTGGCTGCAGATCACCGCGCTCTACGGGTTGCTGGAGAAGGTCGCGCCCGGGCCGATCGTGACGCTCAACAAGGCGGTCGCGGTCGGGTACGCCGACGGCCCCGGCCCCGCGCTCGCGCTGCTCGACGAGCTCCTGCGCGACTGTGCTCAGAACGGCGCCGGCGGCTTCGTCGATCATCCGCGGGTGCCGGCGGTGCGCGCTCACCTGCTGGAGCTCGCCGGCGACCTGGACGGTGCTGCCGCTGCGTACGATCTCGCCTCGGTGCGGGCCACCAACCTCGCCGAGCGCCGATTCCTGACCTCGAAGGCGGCTGCGCTTCGCGATGCTCGCTGCTGAAGCGGAACGCGTACCGCTGAGTTCTACTGAGAACCGTTCTCAGGCTACGCTGTGCCTGTGATCGAACTGCGCACCCCGACCCAGATCGAGCAGATGAAGCCCGCCGGCCGATTCGTGGCCGATGTCCTGACCGCACTCCGCGAGCACGCTGCCGTGGGTGTGAACCTGCTCGAGCTCGACGAGCTGGCGCACAAGATGATCAAGGACCGCGGCGCGGAGTCCTGCTACATCGACTACCACCCGAGCTTCGGCGCGATGCCGTTCGGCAAGGTGCTCTGCACCTCGGTCAACGACGGCGTGCTGCACGGCCTGCCCTTCGACTACAAGCTCCAGGACGGCGACCTGCTCAGCGTCGACTTCGCCGCGAGCGTCGACGGCTGGGTCTCCGACTCGGCCCTCTCCGTCGTCGTCGGCACGCCCCGCCAGGAGGACCTCGACCTGATCGAGACCACCACCCAGGCGCTCGCCGCGGGCATCGACGCCGCGCGCGTGGGCAACAAGGTCGGCGACATCTCCCACGCGATCGCCGGCGTCGCCCGCGCGAAGGGCCTCAAGATCAACACCCAGTTCGGCGGCCACGGCGTCGGCCGCACGATGCACGGCGACCCGCACATCGCCAACGACGGTCGCCCCGGCCGCGGCTTCAAGCTGCAGCCCGGTCTGGTCATCGCGATCGAGCCGTGGTTCCTGCACACCACCGACGAGATCTTCACCGACCCCGACGGCTGGACCCTGCGCAGCGCCGACGGCTCCCGCGGCGCCCACATGGAGCACACCGTCGCGATCACCGAGGACGGCCCGCTCATCCTGACCGCTCGCGACTGACCAACCTCTGCCGAGGCGTCAGGTACGTCGGCCGAGGCGTCACTGCCGTCGGCCGACTTGGCAGCGGCGTGCCGTCTCGGCCTGCGCGGCTGCCGTCTCGGCACAAGGCGGCAAAATAGAAGTCAGCCGCTGGCGTCTCGGGTCACCAGCGGCTGACAAGATGAACGTTAGCCGACGATCCCGAACACGTGCAAGCACCTGCAATGCATAAGACTGCAAATGACCCGACCGGGCTACTCGGACCACCCGAGAGGGCTATGAGCGGGGGTTCTTCGAGCGCTGCGTACGCCGCGCGTCGCGCTGCCGCCGCAGCCGGCGCACCAGGACGCCGTCGTAGGCGAGTGCCTCGGGCTTGTCGATCAGGTCGTTGACGGCTCGGTGGTAGTCGGCCGCGCTCATCTCCAGCTGCTCCCGCACCGCGTCGTCGCGACCCGTGCCGGCCGACCACCAGGAGCGCTCGAAGTCGAGCAGTCGCTTCTCGTTCTCGGAAAGACCCGGCTGCCCGTCGGCAGACCCGGGGCTGTGGGGCGCCTCGGTCATGCGTACATCATCCCAGGCGCGACGGGCGCCCTCGAATCCGCCACGCGCCCACCGCCTCGAACTACCCGGCATAGCCCATCCGGGCCATCTTCATAAAAGTGCAGATCAACTCTTTGAAGGTCGCCGGAGCGTCCGCTAATCTCTTCCATGTCAGCCGCTGGTGACCCGAGACGCCAGCGGCTGACTTCTATTTCGGAGGTCGGGCGACGACGCGACTACGCGTCCGCGGTGTCCTCGCCGTGCGTCCCCGGACGCGGCGCCCAGGGCAGCTCCCTCGCGGCCCGCACGACGACCAGCCGGTCCCCGCGCGACAGGGTGCCGACGACCGGGTCGAAGTAACGGAAGACCTTCTCGTCGCGTACGACCGCGATCACCTGGTCGGCCAGCAGCTGCGGCTGCTTGCCGACCTCGTTGACCAGCAGGTCGCGCTCGGCGACCTCCAGGCCGGTGCCGGAGTTGAGCAGGTCCTCCATGACCGAGCCCAGGGTCGGCGAGATGGTGGACAGACCCATCAGGCGGCCGACCGCGTCGGCGGACGTGATCACCGAGTCGGCTCCGGACTGCTTCATCAACGGCGCGTTCTCGCGCTCGCGCGCGGCAGCGACGATCCACGCCTCGGGGTTGATCTGTCGCACCGTCAGGATCGTGAGCACGTTGGAGTCGTCACGGTTGGTGGTGATGATGACCTGCTCCGCGTCCTTGACGCCCGCCCGCATCAGCACCTCGCGCCGGGTCGCGTCGCCGGTGACCACTGCGATCCCGTCGGAATGGGCGTCCGAGCGCGCCACCGGGTCCGGATCGACCACGACGAACTCCTCCGGATCCGCTCCGTTGGTGAGCAGTGTCTCCACGGCGCTGCGGCCCTTGGTGCCGTAGCCCACGACGACGATGTGCTGGGACATCTTCTTCCTCCAGCGAGCGACTCGGATGAGGTCACGGCCCTGCTTAGTGAGGACCTCGAGAGTGGTGCCGATCAGCAGTACCAGGAAGGCGATGCGGGCCGGCGTGATGATGAACGCGTTGATCATCCGCGCATGCGCCTCGACCGGGGCGATGTCGCCATAGCCGGTCGTGCTCAGCGTCACCGTCGTGTAGTAGATCGCGTCGATCAGGCTGATCTGCCCCGTGGGATCGTTGTTGTCGGCGTACGCGTCGCGGTCGAGGTAGACCAGCAGGACCGTCCCGATCAGGATCGCCAGCGCGGCTAGCAGTCGCCGTCCGAGCTGCCACCACGGCGACCGCACCGTCTCGGGAAGAGCGATCTGCTCGACCCCGGCCCACTTCGGGGCGTACGCAGATGTCTCGGACACATCACCGACCCTATCCGCCGCGCTCTATCGTCTGTTGCATGAGTGCCTCCGACATCCGCCGTGTCACCAACCAGGCGCCGGAGCTCGCCGGTCACAACGTGGTCACCGGCGATGCCGCGCTCTCCGCGGCGGTCCTGCGCCATGCGGGCGAGGAGACTCTCGACTCGCTCGTCTCCCTGGGCGCCGAGGCCGGCACCGCCGAGGCGCAGGAGCACGGCCGCCTCGCCAACCGCTTCCACCCCGAGCTGGTCCCCTACGACCGCTACGGCAACCGCATCGACGAGGTCGCCTTCCACCCGTCCTGGCACTGGCTGATGGACAGGGCCGTCGGCCACGGCCTGGCCGCCGCGCCCTGGGCGCTGGCCGAGAAGGGCGAGGAGCACGCCCACGTACGCCGTGCCGCCGGGTTCCTGGCCTGGTCCCAGACCGAGCCCGGCCACCTGTGCCCGATCTCCATGACGTACGCCGCGGTCCCCGCGCTGCGCGCCGACGAGTCCCTCGCCGCGGAGTGGGTGCCGAGGCTCGCCTCCACGACCTACGACTTCGGCCTCCGCGACCCTGTCGAGAAGCTCGGTGCTCTCGCGGGCATGGGGATGACCGAGAAGCAGGGCGGCTCGGACGTACGCCAGAACATCACCGAGGCGCGTCCCGTCGGCGACGACGTCTACGAACTGCACGGGCACAAGTGGTTCACGTCCGCCCCGATGAACGACGTCTTCCTGGTGCTGGCCCAAGCGCCAGGAGGCCTCACCTGCTTCCTCCTCCCCCGCGTCCTTGCCTCGGGAGAGCGGAACCGCCTCGACGTGGTGCGGCTCAAGGACAAGCTCGGCAACCGCTCCAACGCCAGCTCCGAGCTCGAGTTCCGCGGCACGACCGCCTACCGGCTGGGCGAGGAAGGGCGAGGCGTACGCACCATCATCGAGATGGTCGCCGCCACCCGCCTCGACTGCGTGCTGGGCTCGGCCGCCCTGATGCGCCGGGCCGTGGCCGAGGCCAGCTGGCACGTTGCCCACCGCTCCGCGTTCGGTGGCGTCCTGGCCGACAAGCCGTTGATGCAGAACGTGATCGCCGACCTGGCCATCGAGTCCGAGGCGGCCACCACACTGGCGATGCGCCTGGCCGCCGCCGTCGACCGGCCCGACGACGAGCACGAGCGGGCCCTGCGCCGCATCGGCCTGCCGCTGGCGAAGTTCTGGGTCTGCAAGCGCACCCCGGCGATGGTCGCCGAGGCGCTGGAGTGCCTGGGCGGCAACGGCTACGTGGAGGAGTCGGTGATGCCGCTGCTCTTCCGCGAGTCCCCGCTCAACTCGGTCTGGGAGGGCTCCGGCAACGTCAACGCCCTCGACGTCCTGCGTGCCATCCAGCGCGAACCCGAGGTCCTCGACGCGTGGATCACCGAGGTCGGCAGGGCCAAGGGCGCCGACCGGCGCTACGACCGAGCCGTCGACGCCACCCTCTCCCTCCTGGGCGAGTCCATGACCAGTCCCGAGGAGCTGGAGCGCTCCGCCAGGCGTCTGGCCGGCAGCATGGCCGCCCTCCTCCAGGGAAGCCTCCTGGTCCAGCACGGCGCCGACGAGGTGGCCGACATCTTCTGCGCCAGCCGCCTGGAGGGTCACAGCGGGACGTACGGCATGCTCGCCGGCGGCGACCAGTTGGCGGTCATGCGGCGAGCGACGCTGACCCTGTAGGGGCCCTGGACGCGCAACGGGCGCCACGCCCCCGAAGGAGACATGACGCCCGCCGCTTGCGGACCGAACCTCAGCCCTTGACGGACCCGGCCGTGAGCCCACGGACGAAGTAACGCTGCAGCGAGAAGAACACCAGCAGCGGCACCGTCATGGTGATGAACGCACCCGCGGTGAGCAGGTGCCATTCCTGGCCACGGTCGCCGATCAGGTCGCGCAACGTGATCGTGACGACCTCGTTGTCACCTGCCCCGAGGAAGATGAGCGCGACGAGAAGGTCGTTCCAGACCCAGAGGAACTGGAAGATCGCGAACGCTGCCAGCGCGGGCACCGACATCGGCACGATCAGCCTCCAGAAGGTCTGGAAGTGGGAGGCCCCGTCGATCTCGGCGGACTCGATGATCTCCTGCGGCAGGGTCGCCATGTAGTTGCGCAGGATGAAGACCGCCAACGGCATCCCGAACGCGGTGTGGGCCAGCCACACCGCGAGGAAGGTGCCGTTGAGGTCGTAGCTCCCGAACAGGTTGAGCAGCGGCACGAAGGCCACCTGCAGCGGGACCACCAGCAACCCGACGATCAGCATGAACAGCACGTTGCGCCCTGGGAACCGCATGAACGTGAACGCGTACGCAGCGAATGCGGCGATCATGATCGGCAGCACCGTCGCGGGGACGGAGACGACGATCGAGTTCACGAAGGCGTTCGCCATCCCGCTCTCGAGGACCTGCGAGTAGCTGTCGACGGTCCACTGGGAGAACGGGTCGGTGATGACCGTCCACCAGCCCGACGACTTCACGTCGGCCTCGTTGCGGAACGACGAGATCAGCAGACCCAGCGTCGGGATGAACCAGAGCACGCACAGCAAGACGATGCCGACACGGACAGCGACGCTGCCGAGGGTGAAGCTCCTCATCGACCGGCCTCCTGCTTCTTGAACTGGCGCATCTGGTAGATCATCACCGGGATCACGGCGATCATCAGGATCACGACCACCGCGGCCGCGCGACCGGCGTCACCGAACTCGAAGAGCTCGAGGACGAAGGTGTTGGCCAGCACCGAGGTGCCGGACCGGCCACCGGTCATCACGTAGACGATGTCGAAGACCTTCATCACGAGGATGAGGATCGTCACGAAGACGACGATCACCGTCGGCCAGATCTGCGGCACGACGACCTTGAAGAAGATCTGGAGCTCGCTGGCCCCGTCGATGCGCGCCGCCTCCACGGTGTCCTCGGGGACGCCCTTGATCGCCGAGGAGAGCAGCACCATCGCGAACCCCGCCTGCAGCCAGATCATGATGACGATCAGGAGCAGGTCGTTGAGGTTGCCGGTCTGGATGCGAAGCCAGGCGACCGGCTCGAACCCGAGACTGGTCGAGATCGCCGAGAGGAGCCCGATCTGCTTGTCGCCCTGCGCGAACCTGGTCGCGTAGACGAAGCCCCAGATCGTGCTCGCCCCGACGAAGCTGATCGCCATCGGCATGAAGATGACCGACTTCGCGACCCTCTCCGGGAACGCCTTGAGCTGGTCGGCCAGCACCGCCACGAGCAGGCCGACGATGACGCTGGCTGCCGGGACGATGAGGATCCAGAGCAGGTTGTTGACCAACGTGCCGATGAACTCATCGTCCCGGAAGAGGGCCGTGTAGTTGTCGAACCCGACCCAGTTGATGCTGCTGTCATCGGCGAAGCTGTAGATCACCGTCATCAGGGCCGGGTAGACCAGGAAGACGGTGACCACCAAGATGGCCGGGCCGATGAAGACGTACGGCTTGATCCGCCTGTCCCACTTGCCGGGCAGGAGGCCTGAGAGGAAGTTGAGCACCCAGTAGAGAGCGGCGGTGCCGCCGACTCCTAGGACGATCGCGACCAGGCCGTTGAGGATCTTCAGGTACGGATCATCGCTCATCCTCGCCAGCTCTCCTCGATCGCGTCGGCAGCCTCCTGAGCGCTCTTCTCACCTCCGACGTAGGCGTTCATCTCGCTCCAGAACGTCCCGGCGCCCACCTGCGCGGGCATCAGGTCCGAACCGTCGAAGCGGAAGGTGTCGGCGTCCTGAAGCAGGGTCGCGATCTCACCGAACATCGGGTCGGCGTAGTTGGAGTTGTCGAACTCGACGCTCGGCGAGAGCCAGCCACCGGACTTGGCCCACTCGGCACCGAAGTCGGGCGACGCGAAGAACTCCATCAGCTCGACCACGTCGGTGTCGTTGGTGAAGGCGGTCGCCATGTCACCGGCACCGAGCACCGGGTTGCCCTCGAAGCCACCCTCCATGCTGCCGGGCAGCGCGAAGACGCCGACGTTGCCGGCCAGGTCCTGCTGGATATCCTTCGGGAAGAAGGTGGTGATGAAGTTGGCCTGGCGGTGCATCTGGCAGCCCGGCTTCGCGTCGAAGAGCGGGAGCGGGGAGTCACCGAAGGGCTCGCTCAGGGTGCCGTCGGCCCCGCCGCGTACGTTCTTCGGCTTGTTGATGATGTCGCCCATGGTCTCGATCGCCTCGACGATCTTCGGGTCGTTGAAGGGGACCTCGTGGGAGACCCAGTCGTCGTAGAACTCCGGGCCCTCCTGGCGCAGGACGATCTCCTCGACCCAGTCGGTGTAGACCCAGCCGGTGTCGGCACCGGCCTCGGCGCCGAGGCACCACGGGGTCTGGCCCTTGGAGATCATCTGGTCCTCGAGGCTCCTCAGCTCGTCCCAGGTCTCAGGCGCCTTGTAGCCGGACTGCTCGAAGTTCTTCGGGGTCCAGACCAGCGACTTCATCGAGACGCGGATCGGGACGCCGTAGGTCTTGTCGTCGATCTCGACCGAGTCCATCAGGCCCGGGATCATGGTGTCGTCGAGCGAGCCGACGTCGATGAGGTCGTCGAGCGGAAGCGTGTCACCCGACTCGGTCAGGTCGGCGACCAGACCGGGCTGCGGGAAGAGCGCGATGTCGGGCGCGTCGTTTCCGTTGACCTTGGTGCGGATCTCGGTGGTGAAGTCCGTGGAGGGGGTGTAGGTCACCTCGATCCCGGTCTCCTTGGTGAACGTGTCGAGGGCCGCGTTGAGCCCCACTGCCTCGCCCTCGGGGATCGCGCCGAGGATCTGGATGCTGCCGTCTCCGTCTTCGGTCTCGCCGGCATCGTTGCTGCCTCCGCCACCGGGAACGCCACAGCCGGTCACGGCGAGCAGACCTGCGACTACTGCTCCGATTTGCCACTTTCGCACGTGCATCTGATTGCACCCTCCATCGTCGTTTTGATCCACGGAGTCGTGCCACGCAGGCCGCGTCGGGTCCACGAGGCACTGCCTCGTTATGTGATCTCCATAACATTAGTCGTTATGGTCCATCGATGTCCCGGGCAAATTGTCGAACACTCACCCGAGAACGCGCAGGACGATACCTGTCACGCACTCCGGGGCCGCCAAGACCCGCCAGCCCGGTGTGGCTCCGGCGGCCGAGTTAGGCCAGAATCAGCGCCCAAATGAACTATCCGCATCCTCCCCACCAAGGGCCCGGTCAAGGGCCCCATCACCAGCCTCCTCGCGACCCGCTGGCTGTCGCCGGCCGGCTGGCGGCTGCCATCTGCTCGATCGTGTTCTGGCTGATCGGAGCGATCGCCGTGATCGCCGCCGTCATCGGCATCTTCCGTGCCTTCGGCGGTGACCTGGCCTGGCGTACGGTCGGGATCTGGGTTATCGCCGGTATCGGCTGCTTCGCGTTCTCGTGGATCGTCGCCGCGCTCGGCCGGATCGGGCTCGATGACGAGCCGATCGGATCGTGGCGTGCCGCGCCGTTCGAGCTGGCCCGGATCCTCTACCGCAACCGATGACAGGGCGTAGAACAACATCAGGCCGTACGTCGCGCGTGTCGCGCGGCGTACGGCCTGGTGCCATGGGGGTCTAGACGAGAGCCTTGTCGGTCTCGGCAGCGGGCGGAGCCGCGTGGTCGTCGACCATGGTCGTCTCGTCGAACGGGTCCTGACCGTCCAGGACACGATCGAGCTGGCTGTGGTCGATGGTCTTGGTCCAGTGGCCGACCAGGACGGTGGCGACCGAGTTGCCGGCGAAGTTGGTCAACGCACGGGCCTCGGACATGAACCGGTCGATGCCCACGATGAGCCCGACCCCGTCGACCATCTCCGGGCGGTGGGACTGGAGCCCGCCGGCGAGGGTCGCCAGGCCCGCACCGGTCACACCGGCGGCACCCTTCGAGGCGATCATCATGAACAGCAGCAGGCCGATCTGCTCACCGATGCTCAGCGGGTCACCCATCGCGTCCGCGATGAAGATCGAGGCCATCGTCAGGTAGATCGCGGTGCCGTCCAGGTTGAACGAGTAGCCCGTGGGGACCACGACGCCGACGGTCGCCTTCTCGACACCGGCGTGCTCCATCTTCGCGATCAGGCGCGGGAGGGCCGACTCGGACGAGCTGGTGGAGAGGATGAGCAGGAACTCGCGGGCGAGGTACTTGAGCAGCTTGAAGAGGTTGACGCCGGTCGCCAGCTTGAGGAGCACGCCCAGGATGCCGAAGACGAAGATCGCACAGGTGACGTAGAAGGCGATCATGATGACGGCCAGGCTCTTCAGCGCGTCGATGCCGGTCTCGCCCACGACACCGGCGATGGCGCCGAAGGCGCCGACCGGAGCGGCCCACATGATCATCGCGAGCACCCGGAAGATCAGCTTCTGGATCACGGTGATCGCGTTGAGGATCGGCTTGCCCGACTCACCCATCCGCTGCAGCGCGAAGCCGACCAGCAGTGCGACCAGCAGGGTCTGCAGCACCACACCGGAGGTGAGAGCCGAGAAGAGCGAGGTCGGGATGATGCTGAGGAGGAAGTCGGTCGTGCTCGCGTGACCCTCCGACGCAGCCTCCTGGCCCGCGCTGGAAGCGTCGGAGCTCAACTGGAGGCCGGTGCCCGGGTCGATGATGTTGCCGACGATCACACCGATCGCCAGGGCGACCGTGGACATCACGATGAAGTAGACCAGCGCCAGGCCACCGACCTTGCCGACCTTGGCCGCGTTGGCGACCGAGCCGACGCCGATGACCAGGGTGCAGAAGATGATCGGCTGGATCATCATCTTGATCAGGTTCACGAAGGCCGTGCCGATCGGCTTCAGCTCCACCGCGAACGACGGGGCGATCAACCCGACCAGGATGCCAAGTACCACCGCGGCGATCACCGCGATGTAGAGATAATGTGTCCGGTCCTTCTTGGGTCTTGTCTCAGTGGTGGTCGTACTCATCGTTCCTCCTGGTCCGGTGTGTCCTGCCCTCCGGGGCAACTCGGGCAACTCTCCGGCAGAACGTGACGACCGTCACTGTTGTGTTCGTTGTGTTCGTGGCCACGATCACATCCACGCAACGCAGGTGGTCCAGAATGAGGTGGTGCCCCGTGTCCACCCGTTCCGCCGCCGTGTTCTGCGCGATCGGCCGGTGGCACAGCAGGTGCTGCTCCTCCAGTTCGGCACGGTGCTGCTGCTCGTCGTCACCGGCATCCTGATGGCGTCCTACGACGCCCAGCGCGACTCCTACAGCCGCGCCACCCAGCGCGCGGTCGCGGTCGCCCAGACCGTCGCCGACTCCCCCACCGTCAGCACGGCGCTGCGCGGCGAGGACCCGACGGCGACCCTCCAGCCCTGGACAGAGCAGGTACGCCGCGACACCGACACCGACTTCGTCGTGGTGATGGACCTGGACCGCACCCGCTACACCCACACCGATCCGCAACAGATCGGCGGAAAGTTCGTCGGCGACCTCGGCGGCGCGCCCGACGGCGAGGTCTTCACCCAGCAGTACACCGGAACGCTCGGCCCGTCGGTCCGCGCGGTGGTGCCGGTCGAGGACGGCGACGAGGTCGTCGCGCTCGTGTCCGTCGGCATCACGGTCAGCGACATCAACCGCGGGCTCAAGCGCGACGTCACGATCGTGCTGCTGTGCGGCGTACTCGTGCTGGCCGCCGGGCTGACCGGTGCCTGGCTGCTGAGCCGTCGCCTGCACCGGCTGACCCACGGCATGGGCGAGCGCGAGCTGGCCCGGATGTACGAGTACTACTCCGCCGTCCTCCACTCGGTCCGCGAGGGTCTGCTCCTACTCGATGGGCAGGGGCGCGTGCAGCTGGTCAACGACGAGGCGCGACGCCTGCTGGCGCTCCCGGACGACGTCATCGGCACCCGGATCGAGGACCTCGACCTGGCGCCCGGCCTGGTCGCCGCCGCCCGCGGCCGCACAGCCGAGTCCGACGACCTCTACCTCGCGGGCGAGCGGATCCTCGTCGTCTCCTCGGCCCCCGCGCTGTGGGACGGTCGCGAGGTCGGGGCCGTGGTGACGCTGCGCGACCACACCGAGCTGCGCTCGGTGACCGGCGAGCTCGAGGTCGTACGCCGCCTCACCGAGTCGCTCCGGTCCCAGAACCACGAGGCGGCCAACCGGCTCCACACGGTGGTGTCCCTCATCGAGATGGGCCGGGAGCAGGACGCGGTCGAGTTCGCCACCGAGGAGCTCCAGGTCGCCCAGCTCCTCACCGACCGGGTCGTCGGCGCGGTGGAGGACCCCGTGGTAGCCGCGCTGCTGCTCGGCAAGTCGGCCGAGGCGGCCGAGCAGGGCGTCGAGTTCCGCATCGTCGGCGAGGTGCCACCCGGCACGGGCATCCCGCCCCGCGACCTGGTGACGGTGCTGGGCAACCTCGTCGACAACGCCTTCGACGCCGTCTCCGGCTTCGAGTCCCGCCAGGTCGAGGTCCACCTCACCGGTGACGACGACGCCCTCACGGTCCGTGTGGGCGACAGTGGTCCCGGCCTGGACGACGCCGACTCGGCGCGCGTCCTCGACCGCGGCTGGACCACGAAGGCCGAGCCCGGCACGGGCCGCGGCCTGGGCCTGGCGCTGGTCGGCCAGATCGCTCGGCGTCATGGTGGCGAGGTCGTCATCGGCCGCTCGCACCTCGGCGGGGCCGAGTTCATCGTCACCCTCGGCACGGAGGTGGCCGAATGAGTGTCAAGGTGCTGGTCGTCGAGGACGAGGCGCTCGCTGCCGAGGCCCATGCGGCGTACGTCGACCGGGTTTCGGGCTTCGCCCTGGCCGGGATCGCGCGGTCGGCGCGGGATGCGGTCCGCGCGCTCGACGCCGCCCGTGACGCGGGCGCTCCGGTCGACCTGATCCTGCTCGACATGAACCTGCCTGACGGGCACGGGCTCGGCCTGCTCAGCAGGCTGCGTGCCGCCGGGCATCTGTGCGACGTGATCGCGGTGACGGCGGCGCGGGACACGAAGGTGGTGCGGCAGGCCGTTGTGCAGGGGGTCGTGCTCTACCTGCTCAAGCCGTTCACCTTCGCGACCTTCCGGGACAAGCTCGAGCAGTACGCCGACTATCGTGCCCGGCTGGATGCAGCCCCCGAGGAGGTCGTCCAGGACGAGGTCGACCAGCTCCTGGGGTCGCTGCGGCCCACCGGGAGCACCCCGCTGCCCAAGGGCATGAGCCCGGAGACGCTGCGGGCCGTGACGGCCGCGCTGCGCGAGGCCGAGCGTGACCTGTCCGCGAGCGAGGTCGCCGCGGTGGTCGGCGCGTCGCGGGTGACCGCGCGGCGCTACCTCGAGCACCTCGCCGACAAGGGCCTGGCCGCGCGCGGGGTCCGTTACGGTCCCAGCGGCGGGCGGCCCGAGGTCGGCTACTCCTGGCTCTGAACCGACGTCAGGCCGCCTAAAATGGTTCGCGCCCGGGGTGTGCCGCCGGGCAGAGTCGATGCCCATGACCAGCAGCGACCTGTGGACCCGCGACGACGCCGAGCGCTACGACGACCCCGACGACTGGGTCAACTCAGCCGAGGTGACCGGGCCGGTGGCCCGCTTCCTCGCCGAGGTCGCCGACGGCGGCCCCGCGCTCGAGCTCGCCATCGGGACGGGGCGGATCGGCGTACCGCTGTGGGAGCTGGGCGTGCCGGTCACCGGCATCGAGCTGTCCGAGCCCATGGCCGACGTCCTGCGGCGCAAGGTCACCGAGGAGCAGATCCCGGTCGTGGTCGGCGACATGGCCTCTGCCGAGGCGCCTGGGGTGGGGACGTACTCGTTGGTATATCTGGTCTTCAACACGATCGGGAACCTGCGTACGCAGGAGGAGCAGGTCGCCTGCTTCGCCAATGCCGCGCGTCATCTGGCGCCGGGCGGGCGCTTCCTGGTCGAGGTCGGCGTGCCCGGCCTGAGGCGGCTTCCCCCGGGCAGCCCGGCGATCCCGTTCGACGTCTCCGCAGCGCACCTCGGGTTCGACACCTACGACCTGGTCACCCAGCAGGCGATCTCGCACCACTACACCCGCGAGGCCGACGGACGCTTCAGGTACGGGCCACACAACTTCCGGTTCGTGTGGCCCTCCGAGCTCGACCTGATGGCGCGGTTGGCCGGGATGACGCTGGAGTCGAGGTACGCCGGCTGGGACCGCTCCGAGTTCACCAACGACTCCACGAGTCATGTGTCCGTCTGGCGCAAGCCGGACGCTCACGCCTGAGGCGGCAGGTCGAACTCGTCGTTGGTCATCCGCAGCAGGGCGAGGCTGACACCGGCGCACCCGATCGCGGCGACGATGAGGCCGACGCCCTGACCGATGTTGTTCGGGATGAACGGGTGGGTCGCGGCTCCGATCATCACGGCGAGACCGACCCAGACCGGCACGGCACGGCTGCGCATCAGCGCGCCGCCGAGCAGGCCGAGACCGAAGACGATGCCCACGATGAACAGGAGCGAGGCGATCCCGAGCAGCGGCTCGTGGTGGAGGGCGTCGTCCAGGGCTGCCATCGACGCCGGGTCGAGGTCGTGCTGGACGGTGACCAGCGCCGGTGTCATCACACCGCCCATCAGGGGCATGCCGACGAGGAAGCCCGTCAGCGCGATGACCCCGCCGGCCGTGGTCAGTCGGGGGGCGCCACGGCGGGCGACCCAGGCCAGGGCGATGGTGGCGGGGATGAGCCCGACGACGAAGACCGCGTCCAGCCACTTCAGGGTCTCCAGCATGTCGGGATGGGCCTCGAGCGCTGTCACCGTCTCGGTGAAGGTGACGTCGCCTCCGACCGGGCTCAGCATGTAGTGGATGCCCTTGGCGAGCATCGGCAGCGGCAGGATCACCGCGAGGAGGATGCGCCAGAAGGCGCGGCGATCGCGTACTCGCTTCGTCCGCCCCGTGCTGTCCGGGGGTGCAGGTTGGATGGTGGAGCTCATGCTGTCCTCCTGAGTCGATGTTCTCGGTAGGCGCCGGCGAGGAGTGCAGACGCCACGGATCTGATCGTCTGCCCCGCCGATTCCCGCGCACAGAGGCGGGAATCACCGCGCCCTCCCGCGTTCTCGGGAGAACATCCCGATGACCGGGAACGCCACCCCATTGCGCGCGCAGCGCCCCAGGGTCACTGTGGGGATATCGTGACGAGCACCGTGATCGCTGAGCGCTCCTGGTCACCCCGCACCCACCCGGTGCCGGCGGCCGGCGTGCTGCTCGCTGTCGCCCTGGTCGGAGCCGGCGTCGCGATCGCCGCGCTGATGACGCCGACGGAAGCTCCTCGTGGGCAGGTCGCGGAGTACGCGACGACGCTCGCCTACGTCGTGCCCTACGCGGTCGTCGGCGCCTTCCTCGTGGTCCGTCGTCCAGATCTCCCGTTCGGCTGGCTGCTGGCGGGCTGCGCTGCGGTCGTCGCCGTCGGGATCGCGATCGCCTCGCAGTCGTACGTCGCCCTCAGTGCCGGCTCCGACAACGCTCTGCTCCGGTTCGGGTGCCTGCTCGCGACGGTGCAGTTCCTGCCGGTGGCGGTTCAGGGCCTGGTGAACGTCCGCTTCCCGAGCGGCAATGTCTCCTCGAGGTTCGGGCGCTTCCTGAGCCGGCTGCTCCTGGTGGGCATCGCGCTGGGCCTGACCGGTGGGCTCATCGGTGATTGGACTCTCGAGCTGGATCGAGCCGACGGAACGGTCGAGACGCTCCGCAATCCCCTGACGAGCGGGACGCTCCTCGGAGAGATCGGGCTGGGGCTCACGGCAGCCGTCCCACTGGTGATCCTGCTGGGAATCATCGCCGGGCTCGAGGTCGTCCGACGTGCGTGGAGGGCCACCGGCATCGAGCGTGACCAGCTCAAGTGGCGTGCGTTCGGCGTCGTCCTCACGCTGGCACTGTTCCCCTTCGCGATCACCGAATCGCTTCCGCTGGCGGTATACGCGGCCGACGGACTGATCTTCACCAGCACACTGGTGATTCCGATCGTCCGCTACCGGTTGTGGGCCATCGACACCATCATCCGGCGGTCGGCGGCGTACCTGATGGTGACGGTCCTGGTCGTGGCGGTGTTCGCAACGCTCACCTCCACCGCCGCTGCGTTCCAGCGGGAGCGGGCCGGACTGGTGACCGCGGCGGTCGTCGCCGCCCTCGTCCTCGGGCCGGCGCTGCGGCTCAGTCAGCACCTGGTCGACGAGCTGTTCTACGGCCATCGGGCGGATCCCTATCGTGCGCTGCGCGATCTCGGTCAACGCCTCGACGCCGCGGCCGCACCAGGCGCGGCGCTGGCGGCAGTGGTCAGCACGGTCGCCGCTTCGCTCCGGCTGCCGTACGTCGCGATCGAGCGACCCGGGGACCGCAAGCTGCTGGCCAAGTACGGCGACCCACCGCCGGCGGAGGCCGATCTCGGCCGCTGGCCGCTCGTGTCCCAGGGCGTCCAGGTCGGAAGCCTCGTTGCCGCGCCGCGGCGAGGCGAGTCGGCGCTCGACACGCGGGACCAGGCGGTGCTGGCTGAACTGGCCCGCCAAGCGAGTGCAGCCGTGCACGCCGAGGCGCTCACCACCGACCTCGCGATGTCGCGTCAGCGCATCGTCGAGGCGCGGGAGGAAGAACGGCGCCGGCTGCGCCGCGATCTCCACGATGGCCTGGGGCCGCTGCTGACCAGTGTCGGCCTCAACCTCGACGCCATGCGGAGCCGGCTGGCTGCAGGCGGAGACCCGCTCCAACTTCTCGCCCGGGCGAAGGAAGCCTCGAGCCAGGCGATCGCGGATCTGCGTACCGTCGTCTACTCCCTCCGTCCCGCAGCGCTGGACGACCTCGGTGTCGTCGGGGCGATCACCGCCCAGGTACGCCGGATGGGCGAGGTCGATGGCCTCGACATCGCGGTCGAGGGCGGTGACCTCCCGGCGTTGCCGGCTGCGGTCGAGGTCGCGCTGTACCGGATCAGCATCGAGGGTGTGACCAACGTGGTCCGGCATGCCGAGGCAGGCAGCTGCCGAGTCCGCCTCGGCACCGTCGACGGCAACGCCTTTCTAGAGATCGCGGACGACGGAGCATCCAGGCGAGTCTGGACGCCAGGAGTCGGCACCATCGGCATGCGTGAGCGGGTCTCGGAGCTCGGCGGGACCCTTGAGATCGGTCCCACGAGCGACGGCGGACGCCTCCGGGCGTCGTTCCCGCTTGTGGATCCCGCAGCGACCGGGCCTCCGTGATGAGAGCCGACGGAGTCATCCGGGTGGTCATCGTCGACGACCACCAGCTCGTGCGGCAGGGGCTCGAGGCAGTGGTGGCTTCCGTCGACGACATCGCCGTCGTGGGCCAGGCCGCCGATGGGCAAAGCGCGGTCGAAGTGGTCGCCGAGACCGAGCCAGACGTCGTACTGATGGACCTGCAGCTGCCGGAGCGCTCAGGTCTGGAGGCGACCCACGAGATCCTCGAGGCTCGACCCGACCTGGCTGTGCTGGTGTTGACGATGTTCGATGACGACGCCACCGTGCATGCCGCGATCGCCGCCGGCGCGGTCGGCTACCTGCTCAAGGGTGCCGACGGCGAGGACATCCTCGCCGCGGTGCGTTCGGCCGCGGCCGGGCAGGCTGTGTTCGGTGCCGCCCTCGCTCATCGCATGCGCACGTTCTTCGCCGGCGGCCCCACCAGATCAGCCGAGTCCTTCCCGGAGCTCACCGATCGGGAGAGGGTGATCCTCGACAAGGTCGCAGCCGGCCTCACCAACGTCGAGATCAGCCAGGCATTGTTCCTGTCCCCCAAGACGGTGGCCAACAACGTCTCGGTGATCCTGGCCAAGCTGAACCTGTCTGAGCGCGGCAAGGCGATCATCGTCGGCCGCGATGCCGGGCTGGGTCGAGCCGACCCGGGCCACGGTGAGGACCCCGACGGATCCCGCTGACACCGACGCAGAGCCGGGTCACTCGCCGCGCTGGAACTCCCAGGCGAGGCGGATCGCCGCTTCCACGGCCCGGGCCGGGGCGCGGTCGAGGTAGGCCTCGATCTTGTGGTGGGCCTCCATCCGGGGTGGGATGCCGAAGGCGTCCGGCCAGCGTTCGATCAGCGCCTCGCGGCGATCGATCGGGACGCGGACGAGCAGGGTGGTCGCGTCGACCTGCCTGGCGACCAGGCGGTCGTTGAGGTACCAGCCGCGCGGTTTGTGGCGGCAGCCGTCCAGCGAGGAGACGAAGGCGTCGACCTCGTCTGGAGTCATGCCTCCGGAGCGTACGCTGTCCGCCATCGCTCGGCAGCCACCTGCGCGGCCTCGCCGATCAGCGCGGTCAGCTCGGGGCGGTCCGGGACCGGGAACGAGGTGTAGGCGCTGCGGCCGCCCTCGACTGGGCGGCCGTAGGCCTTGGCGGCGAGGCGCCCGTCGGGCAGGAGACGTACGTTGAGGGTGCTGAGCCGGAAGACCACGTCGCGGCGGGTGTCCGTCCACTGAAGGGTCTCCGGAATGGCCACATTGATCGCCAGGGCGCTGACCTCGACCTGTTCACTCGTCACGGGCCGAGTCTAGGGCTGCCACAGCCCGATCTCCGCCGCGAAACGGGCGGCGATGGACTCGATCACGCCGCCGGCGGCGAGCAGCGCCTCGGTCTCGTCCGCGGAGGCGCCGCCGCTGTCGCACAGCGTCCGGAGCCTGGTCAGCTCGGACGCCCGGGCCGGTTCGATCTCGCTCCAGCGGGCGACGGCCGCGAAGCGGTCGGTCGTCCAGGTGCCGTCGTGGACGCTGACCAGGCCGGCCAGGGCCAGGAGTGACTTGCGCGCGATCCGGCGGGAGAGGTCGCTCGGGTCGTCGCGGCCGAGGGCGGCGCGCCACCTGCGCAGAGCACGCTCGATGTCGCCGTTGAAGCCGCGGGCCGCACGGGCGTCCGCCGGAAACCCGGGCAGGACAGCGCCCGGGTCGGGGCCCGCGAGATGGGCGCAGTAGTGCCGCAGGAAGACCCGGTTGCCGTACGCCTCATCGCCCTCGCCGAGGTAGTCGCCCTCGGACGCCGCGGCGATCTCGACGCCACGGCAGACCTCGGCGAACGCCGCCGAAGCTTCGGTGCCGAGCGCGGACGCGTCCGCCGCCGGAAGTCCGATCGTCAGCAGGTCGACGTCGGAGGTGGGCTCGATGGCCGTGCCGTTCGCGACCGAGCCGTAGACGTGGACCGACACCTCCGGCGGGGTCCGCCCGAGGACGTACGCAAGGACCGGCTCATACGCGGGCGGCACCCGGTCGCGGCGCGCTCCCGTGATGATCAGACCGTCGGGGGTCACGCCCTCGCGTGGGTCGGCCATCGCGGTCAGGTGAGGCGGAGCGCCATCTTCGACTCGGTGCGCGGGTCGCCCTCGGGGAACGGCTGCGTCTCACCGGTGAGCTCGAAGCCGAGGCGTTCGTAGAGGCGGCGCCCGGACTCGTTGCCGTCGACGACCCACAGGGTCAGCACGGAGGCGCCGTCACGACGCGCCCAGCCCGCGACGGCCAGGATGAGGCCCTCGGCGAGACCGTGACCACGCGCCTCGGGGGCGAGCCACATGTTGATCAGGTGGTGCTCGCCGTCGTGGATGATCCCGGCAGCGAGCCCTGAGGGCTTCTCCCCGAGCCAGGCGATGTAGGCCGCACCGGACGCGGCCCACAGCCGCCAACGCTCGTCGGGCCAGGTGACGACCTCGTCGTAGGACGCCCAGAACGCACGAGGAGTGTCCTGGAGAGCCGCGAGGCGCACCTTCTTGAGTGCCGGCCACTCGTCCTCGACGACGACACGTACCGCCGCCGTCGGGACCACCTTCTCAGGGGCCCCCACGCCGGGGATCGAGCTGGGTCGCTTCGGAACGCTCACGGGATCAGGCGAGGTCGAGACCGGGGTACAGCGGGAACTTCGCGAGCAGCTCCGCCGCGGCGGCCTTCGTGTTGTCGGCGACCGAGTCCTCGATGGCGTAGGACGCCTTGGACGGGCCGCCGGCCTTGGTAGTCCCTGGCGTCGTCTTCGAGAGCACGTCGACGATGAGCTCGGCGACGCGGTCGAACTCGTCGGCGCCGAAGCCGCGCGTTGTCAGCGCCGGGGTGCCGAGGCGGACGCCCGAGGTGTACCAGGCGCCGTTGGGGTCGGCCGGGACCGAGTTGCGGTTGGTGACCACGCCGGAGTCGAGCAGCGCCGACTCGGCCTGGCGGCCGGTGAGGCCGAAGCTCGTCACGTCCAGCAGGACGAGGTGGTTGTCGGTGCCGCCGGTGACGAGCTTGGCGCCACGCTTGAGGAAGCCCTCGGCGAGCGACTTGGCGTTGTCGGCGACCTCCTGGGCGTAGATCTGGAAGCTCTCCTGCTTCGCCTCGGCGAAGGCGACGGCCTTCGCGGCCATGACGTGAGAGAGCGGGCCGCCGAGGACCATCGGGCAGCCGCGGTCGACGCTCGGGGCGTACTCCTCGGTGGCCAGGATGAAGCCGCCGCGCGGGCCGCGGAGGGACTTGTGGGAGGTCGAGGTGACGACGTGGGCGTAGGGAACCGGGTTCTCCTCGCCCTGGAACACCTTGCCGGCGACGAGGCCGGCGAAGTGGGCCATGTCGACCATCAGGGTGGCGCCGACCTCGTCGGCGATCTCGCGCATCTTGGCGAAGTTCACCCGGCGCGGGTAGGCGGAGTAGCCGGCCACGATGATCAGCGGCTGGAACTCCTTGGCCTTGGCGCGCAGCGAGTCGTAGTCGAGCAGCCCGGTCTCCGGGTCGGTGCCGTACTGGTTCTGGTGGAACATCTTGCCGGAGATGTTCGGGCGGAAGCCGTGGGTGAGGTGGCCGCCGGCGTCCAGCGACATGCCCAGCAGGCGCTGGTTGCCGAGCTCGCCGCGCAGCGTCTCCCAGTCGGCCTCGGAGAGCTCGTTCATGTTCTTGACGGCCATCTTCTCCAGCCACGGGCCCTCGACCCGGTGGGCGAGGATGGCCCAGTACGCCGTCAGGTTGGCGTCGATGCCGGAGTGCGGCTGCACGTAGGCGTACTCCGCACCGAAGAGCTCCTTGGCGTGCTCGGCGGCGATCTGCTCGACCGTGTCGACGTTCTGGCAGCCGGCGTAGAAGCGGTGACCGACGGTGCCCTCGGCGTACTTGTCGGAGAACCAGGTGCCCATCGTCATCAGCGTGGCGGGGCTCGCGTAGTTCTCGCTCGCGATCAGCTTGAGGCTGGCGCGCTGGTCAGCGAGCTCCTGCTTGGTCGCCTCGGCGATGCGGGGCTCCACGGAGGCGATGACCTCGAGGGCTTGGTTGTAGGCAGAACTCGTCAAGGCGGACAGATCGCTCATAGGTCACAGCGTAGTCAGCCGCGCGGACGAGAGCAGCATCGTGGTCGCCCGGTGCGTTGCGTACGTCCTCTATCACCGCCCGCGGGAATGACTGACTGCTCAGCCCGGTTGAGAGACCGTGACCAGATGGTGACCTCGGCCACACCGCCCGCGTGAACAAGCGGGAACGTCCCACATAACGGACCGATGTCTCATATATCGGGATTCCAGATTGCGTGAGAGCCGTCCGCTACCTGAGACTCCTTGACATGGTCACTGCTGCAACACATGCGCACCTCGTGGTTCGACGCCACGTGGACTATTGCCGCATCCGCAGCTCGATCTGTTGGCGCCACTGACGCCCAGCGCTCCGCATTTCACCGCGTCGAGCCGCTGGCCCGCCGCCCGACAGACATCCCGGGCGCCCGCCGCGAGCACGTCCCTGCTCCGCCGTGCGTCCACGACCGACGCAAAGGTTTCTCTGACATGAGCGACAACCGGTTTCAGGCCAAGCGCGCCACCCGAACCGAGATCCCCCGGCCCAAGAAGGGCGAGGGTCAGTGGGCCCTCGGCTACACCGAGCCGCTGAACAAGAACGAGGAGTCGAAGAAGAACGACGACCCGCTCAACGTTCGCGACCGGATCCTCTACACCTACTCCAAGCGCGGGTTCGACTCGATCGACCCGGCCGACATGCGCGGCCGCTTCCGGTGGTTCGGTCTCTACACCCAGCGCAAGCCCGGGATCGACGGCGGCAAGACCGCCATCCTCGACGAGGAGGAGCTCGACGACCGCTACTTCATGATGCGCGTACGCTCCGACGGCAAGCTCCTCTCCCCCGCCGCGGTGCGCACCCTGGGTCAGATCGGCGTCGACTTCGCGCGGGACACCGCGGACATCACCGACCGCGAGAACATCCAGTACCACTGGATCGACATCGAGAACGTCCCGGAGATCTGGTCGCGCCTCGAGGAGGTCGGGCTGCACTCGACCGAGGCCTGCGGTGACTCGCCTCGTCCGTTCCTCGGCTCGCCGGTCGCCGGCGTCGCCGCCGACGAGATCATCGACGGCACCTCGGCGCTGCGCGAGATCGAGTCCCGCTACCTGGGCGACCCCGCCTTCTCGAACTTCCCGCGCAAGTTCAAGACCGCGCTGACCGGCCACCCCTCACACGACGTGGCACCCGAGATCAACGACATCGCCTTCGTCGGCACCGTCCACCCCGAGCACGGCCCCGGCTTCGACGTCTGGGTCGGCGGCGGTCTCTCCACCAACCCGCGCCTGGCCGAGAAGCTCGGCGTGTGGGTGCCGATCGACGAGGTCGCCGACGTGTGGGCCGGCGTCGCCGGCATCTTCCGCGACTACGGCTACCGCCGGCTCCGCTCGCGGGCCCGGCTGAAGTTCCTGGTCGCCGACTGGGGCAAGGAGAAGTTCCGCGAGGTCCTCGAGAACGAGTACCTCGACCGCCAGCTCGTCTCCAACCCCTCCCCCGAGTCGCCCCTGGGCCACCGCGACCACGTCGGCATCCACGACCAGAAGGACGGCAAGAAGTACGTCGGCCTGGCGCCGATCGCCGGCCGCATCTCCGGCACCCATCTGGTCGAGCTCGCCGGCGTCATGGAGAAGTTCGCCGTCGAGGGCGCTCGGCTCACGCCGTACCAGAAGATCGTGCTGATCGGTGTCGACCCTGCGGTCGTCGAGGACCTGGTCACCGCGCTGGACGCGATCGGCTTCTCGGCCCGGCCCTCCAACTGGCGCCAGAACACGATGGCCTGCACCGGGATCGAGTTCTGCAAGCTCGCGATCGTGGACACCAAGGACCGGGCCCGCGACCTGATCGCCTCGCTCGAGTCCCGGTTCCCGGAGCTCGACGCCTCCATCACCGTCAACGTCAACGGCTGCCCCAACGCCTGCGCGCGGACCCAGGTCGCCGACATCGGGCTCAAGGGCCAGCTGGTCCTCGACGACGAGGGCAACCAGGTCGAGGGCTTCCAGGTGCACCTGGGCGGCGCGACCGGCCTGACCGCCAACTTCGGGCGCAAGCTGCGCGCGCACAAGGTCACCTCGGCCGGGCTCGACGACTACATCTCCGCGCTGGTCGTCAACTACCTGGCCGACCGCGAGGAGGCCGAGACCTTCTCGGCCTGGACCGCGCGGGCCGACGAGGTACTGCTGCGCGGCGAGAAGACCTTGGACGAGGTGACCGCATGAGCGAGCGCGCAAGCACCCCGTTCCACTGCCCGTTCTGTGGCGAGACCGACCTGTGGCCGCACGAGGCCACGCACGGGTCCTGGGAATGCCGCGCCTGCCTGCGCGCCTTCCAGCTGAAGTCACTTGGACAGATCTCTCGGGCAACCACGAAGGAGGCGCACCGATGAGCGTCAGCACAGCAGCCGCAAGGGCCAACCGCGCGGTCGACACCGAGGGACGTACGCCCGAGGAGCTGCGCGAGATCGTCTCCCACTGGGGAGCCGAGCTCGAGCTCGCCCCGGCCGAGACGATCATCGAGTGGGCCGCCGCCACCTTCGGCGAGCGGTTCGCGATCACGTCCTCCATGGGTGACGCGGTCCTGGCTCATCTCGCCTCGAAGGTCGTACCCGGGATCGACGTGGTCTTCCTCGACACCGGCTACCACTTCATCGAGACGATCGGCACCCGCGACGCCGTCGAGGCGACGATGCCGGTCAACCTCCTCACGATCACGCCCGTGCAGAGCGTGGCCGAGCAGGACGCCGAGTACGGCAAGGACCTCTACCGGACCGACCCCGACCTGTGCTGCGCGCTGCGCAAGGTCAAGCCGCTGGCCGACTCGCTCGCCTCCTACGACGCCTGGGCCACCGGCCTGCGCCGCGCGGAGACGAAGAACCGGGTCATCGCCCCGGTCATCGGCTGGGACGCCAAGCGCCAGAAGGTCAAGGTCTCGCCGATGGCGCGATGGTCCGACGAGCAGGTCGAGCGATATATCGAGGACAACGGAGTGCTCGTGAACCCGCTCGTCTATGACGGCTATCCCTCGATCGGCTGCGCGCCGTGCACCCGCCGGGTAGCCCCCGGCGAGGACCCGCGCAGCGGGCGATGGGCCGGCACCGGCAAGACCGAGTGCGGCATCCACGCCTGACCCTCCCCATCACAGACTTTCCGCCCGCGTGGCAACACAGACCCGCAACACCCGAAGGATGAAGACAATGGCAGCTCCTGCACTGGTAGCCCTGGCTCACGGCAGCCGCGATCCGCAGTCGGCCGCGACCATCAACGCCCTCGTTGCCGAGGTACGCGCCCTGCGCCCCGACCTCCGTATCGAAGCCGCCTTCCTCGACCACTCCCGGCCGCGTTTCCAGGCCGTCGTCGACAAGCTGGTCAAGGCCGGCCACGACGAGATCGTCGTCGTGCCCCTGCTCCTGACCGAGGCGTTCCACGCCCGCGTCGACGTACCCTCGGTCATCGCCGAGGCCACCGCGCGCCACTCCGGCCTGCGCGTCCACACCAGCGAGATCCTCGGCCTCGAGAGCGTCTTCCTCCAGGTGCTCGACGAGCGCCTGCGGGCGTCGCTCAAGGCCGCGCGGGTGCGCGAGCTCGACGCGCTCGTCCTGGCCGCCGCCGGCTCCTCGGACTCGCTGGCCAACCAGTCGGTCGCCCGCCTGGCCCGGATCTGGGGTGCCCACCACAAGCTGCCGGTCGTGGCTGCGTACGCCTCGGCTGCTCCCCCGGCCACCGGCGAGGCCGTCCGTGCCTTCCGGGCCGAGGGTCGCCGCCACATCGCCGTCGGCATGCTCTTCCTGGCTCCCGGGCAGCTGCCCGACCGCGCCAAGGAGCTCGCTCTCGAGGCCGGCGCCGTCGCGGTCAGCGACCCGATGGGCGCCCACCCCGAGGTCGCTCGCACCATCCTGGCTCGCTACGCCGTAGGTGCCGTCGAGCTCGTCCCGGTCTGATCCCGCCGAGTAGTTAATTGTGGGCGACGAAACTGTGGTTTCGTCGCCCACAACTGCATTCTCGGCGGGGGTTTCAGGTGATCTGGTGGGCGAAGACTCGGTCCAGCTCGGCGACGGCGTCGGCCGTCACACCGCCGTGGACGGGGCCGGGCTGGAGGACCGTGCTCTTCGGGGCCTTGAGGAGACCGAAGCGGGCGGACTCGTTGTCGGAGAGCGACCGGAGGCCGTACGCCGTGGCTCGGACGCCCGCGCCGAAGCCCGCGTGGGCGGCACCGGCGCAGATCAGGTCCACCGACTCCAAGGCGGCCCGGACGAGGGAGAGGTCGAGGCCCGGGGCGAAGGCGGCGAGACGCTGCTCGTCGAGCGACCACCGGGCGGCGAGGAACTTCTGCTCGGGGCAATGCAGGACGACGCCGACGTTGAGGAACTCCTCCCGCTCGGGGCGGGGTACGCAGCGGAGCACGACGTACTGGTAGGCGTCCATCACGCCTCCTGGGCGGGCTCGGCCGCGGGCAGCCACGGGCGCTCGCCGTCGAGGCGCGCCCGCAGGAACGCGACGTAGCGCTCGCGTAGCGACTCCGGGGTGTCGTAGCCGGGGACGGGCTCGAGCCACTCGTCGGGTACGTCGGCGAGCACCTTCTCCAGCACCGCGTCGTCGAGCCGCGCGGCGAGGTCGTCGTTCTGGGCGAGCGCCTCGTCCGCGTAGGCCCGCAGGATGTGCTCGGAGGTGTCGTAGGGCTGCGCCGCGTAGCGCGCCGGGTCGCCGCCTCCGCCGGGCCAGACATGGTGGAAGTAGAGGGAGGCGCCGTGGTCGATGACGTAGAGCGCGCCGTTCCACAGCAGCATGTTGGGGTTGCGCCAGGAGCGGTCGACGTTGGCGATCAGCGCATCCAGCCACAGGATTCGCCCGGCCAGCGACGGGTCCGGCGAGTAGGCGGCGTCGTAGCCGAACGCACCCGCCAGGAAGTCGATGCCGAGGTTGAGCCCGGCGCTCACGTTGAGAAGGTCCTGGACCTCCTCGTCGGCCTCGTAGCGGGCGATCTCGGGGTCCAGGTCGAGCACGACCTGGTCGGGCGTGGGGATGTCGAGCGCCCGGCACAGACCGGTGACGACCACCTCCGCGACCAGCACCCGCAGCCCCTGCCCGGCGCCACGGAACTTGCAGACATAGGTGCCGAGGTCATCGGCCTCCACGATCCCGGGCAGGCTGCCGCCCTCCCGGAGCGGGGTGACATACCGCGTCACCCGCACCGTCTCAAGACTCACGAGATGGTGTCCTCTTCCAGTCGTCTCTTCTCCTCGGCGATGTCGAAGCGGGGCGCGGGCCAGTCCAGATCGAGTCGGTCCAGTGTCTCCAGGAGCAGCTCGCCGATGGCCAGGTTGCGGTACCACTTCTTGTCGCTCGGCACGAGGTACCACGGAGCGTACTCGGTGTTGGTGCGCTCCAGCGCAATCTCGTACGCCTCCCGGTAGCTGTCCCACAACTGGCGCTCGTCGACGTCACCGCGGTTGTACTTCCAGTGCTTGGTCGGGTCCTCGAGCCGGGCCATGAGCCGCTTCTTCTGCTCCTTGGGCGAGATGTGCAGCATGCACTTGAGGATGACGGTGCCGTCGTCGGCCAGCCGCTTCTCGAAGTCGTTGATCGCGCCGTAGCGCCGCTCGATCTCCTGGGGCGGGGCGAGCTCGCGGACGCGACCGATCAGCACATCCTCGTACTGGGAGCGGTCGAAGACGCCGAGGTAGCCGGGCTCCGGCACCGCCTTCTCGATCCGCCACAGGAAGTCCTGAGCCCGCTCCTCGTCGGTCGGTGCCTTGAAGCTGGTGATCTTCACGCCGACCGGGTCGACCAGCCCGACGGTGTGCTTGAGAACGCCGCCCTTGCCGGAGGTGTCCATCCCCTGCAGGACGAGCAGCACCCGCCTGGGGTCGTCGCTCTCCTTGGAGGCGAAGAGCTTGGTCTGCAGCTCGAGCAGCATCGGACCGAGCTCGGCGAGCACCTGCTTGCCGGTCTCCTTGTCGACGTCGACGCCGGGCGCGGAGTTCGTGTCGTACTTCCGCAGGTCCACCGGTCCGGCCGGCAGCCGCAGCTCGTCAAGAAGGCTCATGGCTAGACGATAGGCCCGGAAGAGGAGCCACCGGGGCGGGTCAGCCGAGAACGCGCCCCAGATCCAACGAGCAGCCGACCATCGTGGTCGTCGAGCCGTCGGGCTGGGGCTCGTCGAACCAGGTGCCCTGCTCGAAGCCGACCTTGGCGAGCATCCGCAGCGAGGCGGCGTTCCGGTGGTCAGGGGCCGCGAAGCAGGCCGTCGCGCCCGGATAGCGGCGCTGGATCGAGGTCAGCCAGACCCAGGCCATCCGCGGGCCGATCCCACGACCCACGAAGGCCGGCTCCCCGATCGCGTAGTCGAAGCCGATCGCGTCCGGGTCGGGGGTGAGCAACGCGTAGTCGGGCTGCGCGCTTCGCGCGCTTACTCCCTCGCTCGGCGCGAACGGACGAGCAAGCTCGCCGATCGGCCTCACTCCGGTCGTCTCATCATTGATCCGGTAGTCCTGGCAGAAGCCGATCGAGCGCCCGTTGACCTCAATCACCCAGAAGGTCACCGGGGTCTTGCCGTCGATGTCCGGCCCGTAGTTCTCCTTCACCCACTCGGGCGTCGGCTCACCGTCGACGGCATACCAGCGGTGCACGTGCTCCGCGTTGAGCCAACGGATCAGATGAGGCAGGTCTCCGCGGGTCATCGGTCGCAGCGCCACCACCGGCATCGGGTCGGAGGAGAACTCCTTCACCTCACCGGAGAGATCCACAGCGTACGCAGGCCGCCCGGCGATCCTCGTCGCCGCCGCTGCCCAGCTCTCCCCCGGGCGCGTCACGCCACCGAGACGGTGTGTCCCGGTGTGGACCGCAACCGGAGTGAACATGCACCCAGGTTAACCGTGTGGGGTCAGTGGGCCTGGCCGCCGCGGCGGTCGACGAGCGGCGGCTGGGAGGACCACGGGAAGTCGATCCAGCGGTCGGTCTTCTTGTAGACGTAGTCGGCGTTGATCACCGTCCACGGCTTCTCGAAGATCACCGCGGTGCGGGCCTCGGCCACGTGGCCCTCGCAGAAGTCGTGGACGATCTCCAGGGTCTTGCCGGTGTCGGCGACGTCGTCGGCGATGAGCACCTTCATCCCGGTCAGGTCGACGGCCGCGGGGGTCGGCGGGAGCATGATCGGGACGTCGAGACGCTCGTTGATGCCGGTGTAGAACTCCACGTTGATCGCGGACAGGTTCTTCACGTCGAGGGCGTAGCCCAGGCCCATCCCGAGGGCGAGACCGCCTCGGGCGATGGAGAGCACGATGTCGGGCTCGTAGCCGCTGTCGACGACCTTCTGGGCGATGTCGCGCACTGCGGTGCCGAAGAGGTCGTAGGTCAGGATCTCGCGCTCTTGCTGCTCACTCACAGGTCGGATTCTGACACGAGACCGTCGGCGCCATCGTCATCGGCCAGAGCGAGCTCCTCGCGAACGATGCTGAAGGCCACACCGGCGCCGTATCCCTTGCGGGCGAGCATCCCGACCAGACGCCGGGTCTTGGTCTGGTCGTCGAAGCGCTCCAAGGAGCGCAGCTTGCGCCGGACCATCCGCCTGCCGGCCTCGCGCTCGTCGTCGGGGTCGATCTCGTCGAGCGCGTCGCGGGCCACCTCGTCGTCGATGCCCTTGCGGCGCAGCTCCTGGGCCAGGGCTCGTCGCGCCAGGCCCTTTCCGGGCTGCCGGCTGGCGATCCAGGCCTTGGCGAAGGCCTCGTCGTCGATCAGGCCGACCTCTTCGAAGCGGTCCAGCAGCCGTGTCGCCAGGGCTGCGGGGACCTCCTTCTTCTCCAGCTTGTCGGCGAGCTCCTTGCGGCTGCGCGCCTGGCCGGTCAGGGCGTCGAGGAGGATCTTGCGGGCGATCGCCTCGTGGTCGGGCTCGGGGTCGTTCTTCGGGTCGGCCGGGTCTGCGGGGCGAGGTTTGCTCCGACGGGAACGTGTTGGTTTCGACACGGATTCGCTCGTACCTCGCGAATCCGGCTCAACCAACGGGGTCTTGCCTGCCCAGGCTTCTACGCCTAGCGAGACGTCGCCCAGCCAGTCGGGCGCGGGCCGTTCGTCCACCCAGGGATCCTGGGCGCACAGGGACCGGCATCGGGGTGAAGGTTCTCCGGAAGTTCGAAAGCCACACGCCGAGTTTAGGCCGTACGTCGGCTACGACCCGAAACGC
>NZ_JBEZZS010000021.1:0-99385 GCF_040639295.1 Nocardioides sp. NPDC023903
TGGACCGTCGAAGGCGAGGACGGTCTCGGGATGGTTCAGCTGGCCGTCGGGCCAGGTTGGGATGGAGCCGGCCTCCTGTGCGAGGACCCCGGTTGGACCTGTGAGGACGTCGACCACCCGAGGGCGAAGGTGGCGAGAATCGCGACGCACGACGGTGCACGCACCTATGCCGTCGAGCGATCCGACGGGACGGTCGTCGCGATCACGCTCGACTCGCTGTTCGGCAACAACTCGACGATCCCCGTCTCCGGTGTCGACCTCGGGGCGAAGGAGGTCATGGAGGCCGCAGCCGACCCCCGGCTGGTCGTACCGGAGCTGGATCTGCCGCCTGAGGTCGACGCCAAGGAGCTGGGCAAGGCCGCACTGAAGGCGCTGGTCCCGCCCGGAACCCCGGCGAAGTCGTACGACGGCATGCCGACGCGCTTCGACCACGAGGCCTACGTCGTTCTCACCGACGTCAAGAAGGACATGGCGGACGGCTACTCCAGTGGCGAGCCGGGAACTGTCGACGTGCGGCTGGAGGAGACGCTCAACCCGATCCAGATGGACAAGGCGTGCGATCGCGCGGTCTACAAGCGCTGCATCATCCGCACCGTCGATGGCAGCGAGGTCTTCATCGGGCTCGGCAAGAAGCGTCGCTGGATGGGCAAACCAGCTGACCCGGTGAACCTCGTCGTCTTCCAGGGTCCCGTCTACACCGTCAGCGTGTACGGCGACGGCGCGATCCCGGTGGACCGCGCCGTCGACTTCGTACTCGATCAGAGGTGGCAGCCGAAGGGCTGAGGCGCCCCCAACCGATCGGCGACCGGTTACGTCAATAGGGCGTCGGGGGTTGGAATCGGAGGAGGAGAGACGTTGAGCAGGGACGAGGAGTTCACCGCCTACGTCAGGGACAGACGCGCGCACCTGTACCGCGCGGCTTACCTGCTGTGCGGTGACGAGCATCGCGCCGAGGACATCGTGCAGCTGACGCTGTCGAAGGTGTACGCGGCATGGCGAAAGGTGCGGAAGGCCGACAGCGTCGATGCCTACGTGCGCAGGGTGCTGGTCAACAGCCACCTGGACGAGGGCCGTCGTCCGTGGCGGCGTGAGCGGGCCGGCGAGATCGTCGACCGGCCGGCGCCGAGCGGCCCGGACACCGAGGACCTCGACGAGCTCTGGACCGCGCTGCGTGCGCTTCCCGCAGGTCAGCGCCGAGTCGTCGTGCTCCGGCACTACTGGGGTCTGTCGGTCGAGGAGACCGCTGCCGACCTCGGCATCAGCACCGGGACGGTCAAGAGCCAGACCTCGGCCGCCCTGGCCAGCCTGCGCCGCGCCCTCCGTCCCGGCCTCGCTGTCCCCGACGTTGCCCCCGACGCTGCCCGAGGAGGCCGGCGATGAACACCTTCGACGACGACACCCTGCTGCGCGAGCGCCTCTACCGCATCGGCGCCACGGTTCCGGTCCCGCTCCCGGACCCCTCCGAGGACGTACGCCGCGGCCGCCGCCGCGTGCGCTCGGCGCGACTGCTCACCGCCGCCGGGACCATCATGGCGGCCGGGATCATCGCCATCGCCGGGGTCGCGCTGCGGCCTCTCGTTGCGGATCGGGCCACCGACCCGGCCGTGTCGCCCACCTCCACATCTTCCTCGTCGGTGCGCCGGGCCGAGTCGGTCGCGCAGGCGCTGCCCAGCACGTTCGGCCTTGCGGTCAACCTGATCTTCGAGCGCGACGCTGCCCTCGCGGACGTCCCTGACGTGGTGATGAAGCCGATCCAGGAGCAGACCGACGAGGCCGTCGTTACCTGGACCGCGAAGGCAGAGCAGATCGACGGCGGGGACCAGGAGCTCGCTGACCTCGTCTCCGAGATCCAGCAGTCGTTGGCCGCCTTACCGGAGACGCGATCCATGATGCGTACGGAGGAGACTCGGCTGCAGGGGGCGCTGGCCTTGTCGGCACTCTCCAACGACCTCCTCGCGATCTCGACGCTCGTGCCGTATGTCGGTGACGCCGAGATCGACGCCGAGATCGAGGCGCTCGGCCACCTGGGCCCGGTCTTCCGGTCGCTCGGTACGCAGCGGAACATCATGATGCCTGCACTCGCCAAGCGTGAGGCCATGCAGAGTGCGGGCGCTGCGGGCGCGGATGCTCTCAGCAAGGAGGAGTTCGCCGAGCTTGCTCGGGCCGAGGCTGAGTGGCGACTGTCGCTCTCGGCGCTCTACACGTCGAGCTCGGAACCTCAGCGCGACTCCCTCGACGAGATCACCAAGAAAACTGCCACCAACGGGGCCATCGGGGTCCCCGCGCAACGGGCGGTCAACCAGGTCCTGGCCAACGGCAACCTGGACCGGGTCACGATGACGCCGGACCAGCATGTGGCGTCCTGCACCGAGCTGATCCGCGGGCTGCAGAACGTGGCCGTCGCTGCGGCGAACGAGCTCATCGACGACCTCGCCGAGGTCGACTGAGCCCGGCACGGCGAAACGGCCGAGATGGTAGTTGTGGGCGACGAAAGTAGAGTTTCGTCGCCCACAACTACAGATTCGGCCTGCCAGAACTGCAGGCTCGCTTGGGTCAGGCCGAGACTGCCGCCTCGAGCTGGTCGAGGGCCCAGTGGAGGTCCTCCTCGGCGATCACCAGGGGCGGCGCGAGGCGGATGGTGGAGCCGTGGGTGTCCTTGGCGAGTACGCCGCGGGCCAGGAGGCGCTCGCAGATCTCGCGGCCGGTGCCGACGGCCGGGTCGATGTCGACGCCGGCCCACAGGCCGCGGGAGCGGAAGCCGACGATGCCCTTGCCGACCATGGCCAGGAGACGATCGCGCAGGACCTGGCCGAGCGCCTCGGCGCGGGCCTGGAACTCGCCGGTCTCGAGCAGGTCGATGACGGCGGTGCCGACGGCGCAGGCGAGCGGGTTGCCACCGAAGGTGGAGCCGTGCTGGCCGGGACCGATGACGCCGAGCACGTCGCGGTCGGCGACGACGGCCGAGACCGGGACGATGCCGCCGCCGAGCGCCTTGCCGAGGATGTACATGTCCGGCTTTACCCCGGCGTGGTCGCAGGCGAAGGTGTAGCCCGTACGGCCCAGGCCGGCCTGGATCTCATCGGCGGCGAAGAGCACGTTCTCGCGGGTGCAGACCTCGCGCAGCCCGATCAGGAAGTCGTCGGCGGGGATGACGACGCCGGACTCGCCCTGGATCGGCTCGACCAGCACGGCCACCGTGTTGGGGGTGATGGCGGCCTCGATCGCGGCGAGGTCGGCGTAGGGGACCATCACGAAGCCGGGGGCGAACGGGCCGAAGCCGTCGCGCGCGTCGGCGTCGTCGGAGAAGCCGACGATCGTGGTGGTGCGGCCGTGGAAGTTGCCGGCCATCACGATGATCTCGGCCTGGTCGGCGGGGACGCCCTTGACGTCGTAGCCCCACTTGCGGGCGACCTTGATCGCGGTCTCGACCGCCTCGGCGCCGGTGTTCATCGGCAGCACCATGTCCTTGCCGCACATCGCGGCGAGGCGGGCGGTGAACTCGGCGAACTGGTCGTGGACGAACGCACGCGAGGTGAGAGTGACCTTGTCGAGCTGCTCACGGGCCGCGGCCAGCAGCGCGGGGTGACCGTGACCGAAGTTCAGCGCGCTGTAGCCGGCCAGCATGTCGAGGCAGCGGCGACCGTCGACGTCGGTCACCCAGGCGCCCTCGGCGTGGCTGATCACCACCTCGAGGGGGTGGTAGTTGTGCGCGGAGTGCGCCTCGGCGGCCGCGAAGGCGGCGGGGGTCAAGCTGGTCGCAGCGGTGGCCTGAGCCTCGTTGAGCAGGGTCATCGCACTCCTCCATCTGTGGGGCGTTCTCGGTGATCTGAGCCAAGATCATCTGATTGTCAGACAATCCTACGATCAGGCTACGCCAGATGTCTCATCGTTGTCGTCCGGTCGGCAACGCGACAGAGAACACGGTTGAAAATACGGATGCCGACGTTGCGCCCGGGGGTATAGGTTCCGTCAGCCATCTCGGCCCCGCCTCGCGTTCTCTGGCAGCGAAGCGACCCAGACACCATCTCGGGCAAGAGACTCGGAGGAACCACAGATGCGCATCCGCGCCCTGGTGGCGGCTGCTGCCGTCGCCCTGATCGTGCCGGCAGTGCCGGCCTTCGCGACGGAGACCCCGTCGCCCACGACGGACCCGTCGGAGGCGGCCACCGTCGAGCCGGCGCCGACCCCGGACGGGGCCGAAGAGACGGTAGAGACCGGCGAGACGGACGAGCGGCCGCCGGCCGAGACCCAGCCCGAGCCTGACACCGAGGCGCAGCCCGAAACCCAGGCGGAGACCCTGGTCGAGGAGCCGACCGAGCCCGTACGCACTGGCCTGGTCATCACCGTCCCGACCCCGACGCCGGCTCCCGGCACGACGTTCACCGTGACGTACGACGTCGAGGACCCGACCGTCCTCGGCACCACCATCAACGCCACCTGGTGGATCCTCGCCTCGGACGGCACCACGCAGGACGGTCCGCAGACCACGCCGATCACCCTCGACGCTGACGGCGTCGGGACGATCCAGGCCACGATGCCGGCCGCGATCGGGGCGTACCGCTTCTGGGGTTACATCGAGGGTGACACCGGCGCGACCGAGTCCTACTCGGCCGACCTGGGCTCCAACGACGTCACCAAGCCGGGCATCACCCTGAGTCGCAGCCTCTCCACCTTCTACCCCTACCCCGACGGCTACCGGGACACGATGTCGGTGAAGATGACCTTCAACGAGGTCGTCAGCTACACCGCGAAGGTGGTCACCGAGGGCGGCACGCTGGTGCGTACGCTCGGCTCCTCCTCGAGCTTCCAGGGCGCCAAGACCTACACCTGGAACGGGTACAACAACGCCGGCAACCGGGTCTCCGGCATCTACTACATCCGCGTCGACGCCAAGGACGTGGCCGGCAACGCCAACGCCGCCCGGATCTCCGTCGGCGCGTCGGCCAAGAAGCTGACCTGGAAGACCTACAGCAAGACCCTCACGGCCAGCGACGCCCTGAACTACAAGTACGTCGGCTCCTGCTCCACCCTCAAGGCGCCCGCCCGCAGCGACTGGACCGGCTCGCGCGGCCTGCGCTCGAACGTACGCTGCAAGGCCCCCGCCACCAGCGCCCGGGCGACCGTCCACACCGAGAACGTCAAGTGCCTGCCGAAGTCGGTCGACGGCAACTACCGCAACCTGTCCCTCAAGCACTACGGCGGCCGTCCGAAGGGCTACACGAAGGACGTCTACCTGGTCACCCACGTCCTGCGTCCCTCCGACTGGACGTCGCGCCAGCGTCACCAGTTCGGCAACTCGATCAAGTGGAAGACGATGGCGTCCGTCTCCACGCCCAACAGTCTGATCCAGAACCGTTTCTCGACGCAGTACTGCCCCGCCGTGTGGTGGACCGCCGGGCTCAACTCGAGCTCGCGCTACGACGTCTGGAAGTACTCCGTCGGCATCCAGTACCGCGTGCTCGCGTGACCATGTCGAGCAAGCTGATCCTGGCCGGCGCCGCGGCGGTGCTGGTGGCCGGCGGCGCGTTCGGCGGCGCCCTCGCCCTCACCGGCGAGGACGAGCCGAAGCAGCCGGTCGTCGAGAAGAAGCAGTCCACCCCGCCCGGCCCCGAGAAGCACGCGGACCCGGAGGAGGCCACCGACCTGTACGCCCCCGAGGGTGAGGTCGGCGTCGACCACTAGTCGACATCGAGCAGAAGAAGACGTACGCCGCCGGGCACGGTCCCGGCGGCGTACGTCTTGATTTGTCTCTGCCGTGCGGGGGCTCGTAACCTTGTGAGGTCGTGACTCCTGCCGCGTCCTGATCATTTCGCACGGTCAGGGACGCAGATCCGGATGACTGCCACTGGGAACACACCAGAGGACAGGGCAAGCCGGGCCGTGTTCGTCAGAAGCCACGCAGCACCATCCCGGTGCGCATCCGTGCGCCGGGTCCAACGAACTAAGAAGGCACACGTGCGTACTTACGCTCCCAAGCCGGGCGACATCGAGCGCGCCTGGCTCGTGATCGACGCGGCCGACGTCCGTCTCGGCCGCCTCGCTGTCCAGGCCGCTGAGCTCCTCCGCGGCAAGCACAAGGCGATCTTCGCGCCCAACGCGGACACCGGCGACTTCGTCATCATCATCAACGCCGAGAAGGTCTCCCTCTCCGGCAACAAGGCCAAGACCAAGCTGGCTTACCGCCACTCCGGCTACCCGGGTGGTCTGACCGCGACCCCGATCGGCGAGATCCTCGAGAAGGACGCTCGCAAGGCGATCGAGACCGCTGTGTGGGGCATGCTGCCGAAGAACAAGCTCGGCCGCCAGATGCTCAAGAAGCTCAAGGTCTACTCCGGTCCGACGCACCCGCACGCCGCGCAGCAGGCCGTTCCGTTCGAGATCAAGCAGATCGCCCAGTGAGCCAGGACCAGGACATGACTGAGAACACCGTAGAGGTCGAGGAGACCTTCGAGACCGACGAGCAGGGCCTCGCGTACACCTCCGAGAGCTCCCCGTCCGCCGACACCCCCGAGCGTCCGGCGACCATCGCCCCGGCCGCCGCCACCGGTCGCCGCAAGGAGTCCGTCGCCCGCGTCCGGATCGTCCCGGGCACCGGCGAGTGGACCATCAACGGTCGCACCATCGAGGACTACTTCCCGAACAAGCTGCACCAGCAGATCGCGAACGAGCCGTTCGCCGCGCTGCAGCTCGAGGGCCGCTTCGACGTGATCGCCCGCATCGACGGCGGCGGCATCGCCGGCCAGGCCGGCGCGCTGCGTCTCGGCGTGGCCCGCTCGCTCAACATCGTTGACGAAGAGGCCAACCGCCCGACCCTGAAGAAGGCCGGTCTGCTGACCCGCGACGCCCGCGTCGTGGAGCGGAAGAAGGCCGGTCTCAAGAAGGCCCGCAAGGCCTCGCAGTTCAGCAAGCGCTGATCGCCCAGGCGATCGCCTAGCATTGTTGGGGTGCCTCGGCTCGCCGAGGCACCCCGACTCATTTTTCGGGCGGGGGCCGACGTACGAAAGAAGGTCACACGGACGTGGCACGCCTTTTCGGCACTGACGGAGTTCGTGGTCTCGCGAACGGCGAGATCCTCACCGCCTCGCTCGCCCAGAACCTGGCGACCTCGGCGGCACTGGTCCTGACCGAGGAGCTGCGTGACTCCGGCAGCGGACGCAAGCCGCTGGCGGTGGTCGGCAACGACTCGCGCGTCTCCGGGCAGTTCCTGCAGGCGACGGTGGCCGGCGGCCTGGCCTCGGCCGGCTGCGACGTGATCGACGTCGGCGTGCTGCCGACGCCCGGCGTCGCCTACCTGACTGCGGCCCTCCAGGCCGACCTCGGCGTGGTCATCTCGGCCTCGCACAACCCGATGCCCGACAACGGCATCAAGTTCCTCCAGCGCGGCGGGCACAAGCTCGACGACGTGCTCGAGGACCGGATCGAGGCCCACCTCGACGAGCCCTGGGACCGCCCGACCGGCGCGTCGGTGGGGCGGATCTCCTCCCACGAGAACCCCGTGGAGACGTACGCAGCCCATCTGATCTCCACGCTGGAGCGGCGCCTCGACGGGCTGACCGTCGTCGTCGACTGCGCCAACGGCGCGGCCGCTGCCGCAGGCCCGCTGGCCCTGGACCAGGCCGGCGCGAAGGTGATCGCGATCAACGACGTCAACGACGGCCTCTCGATCAACGACGGTGTCGGCTCGACCCACCCCGAGATGCTCCAGAAGGCGGTCGTCGAGCATGGCGCCGACGTCGGGTTCGCCTGGGACGGCGACGCGGACCGCTGTCTGGCCGTCGACGGTGAGGGCAACCTCGTCGACGGCGACCAGCTCATCGCGATCCTCGCCCTCGGGCTCCACGACGCCGGTCGTCTTCCGGACGACACCGTGGTCGTCACCGTGATGAGCAACCTCGGTTTCGTGAAGGCGATGGACGCCGCGGGCGTCCACGTGAAGCAGACCGCCGTGGGCGACCGCTACGTGCTCGAGGAGATGCGCCGGGGCGGTTACGCCATCGGCGGCGAGCAGTCCGGCCACATCATCATGAGCGAGCACGCCACCACCGGTGACGGCATCCTCACCGCGCTCCACGTCCTGCAGCGGATGTCTCTCACCGGGCGTACTCTCGCCGACCTCGCCTCCGTGGTCACCCGCCTCCCGCAGGTCCTGCTCAACGTCAAGGGCGTCGACAAGGCCCGCTGCAAGACCGACGACGGCCTCCTCGAGGCCGTCGCCACCGAGGAGAAGGCCCTCGGCGGCTCTGGGCGGATCCTGCTGCGCCCGTCGGGCACCGAGAACCTCGTACGCGTCATGGTCGAGGCCCCCACCCACCACGAGGCCGAGGCCTGCGCCGAGCGGCTCGCCGACGTCGTGCGCGTGCGGCTCGCTCTCTGATCATTCGTCACACTGGCCACAGGAATACCCGGTTAACAGGGTATTCCTGCACTTCTCTGGCAATGCAACACCCATTAAGTGCAGGGATACCCGGTTAACCGGGTATCCCAACAACCCCGACCCTAGATCTTCCGCAGACGTACATAGCGGACGGAGTGGTCGCGGTCCTTGCGGAGGACGAGGGTGGCGCGGGAGCGGGTGGGGAGGACGTTCTCGCGGAGGTTGGGGCCGTTGATCTCGTTCCAGATCTCGGTGGCGCGGGTGATGGCCTCGTCGTGGCTCAGGGCCGCATATTTCGTGAAGTAGGACGAGGGGTCGCGGAAGGCGGTCTCGCGCAGCCGCAGGAACCGCTCGACGTACCACTGCTTGATGTCGCGCGAGTCGGCGTCGACGAAGACGGAGAAGTCGAAGAAGTCCGAGAGGGCGAGGGAGATGGTGCCGTCGGCGCGGACCCGCGAGGGCTGCAGGACGTTGAGGCCCTCGAGGATGACGATGTCGGGCTTCTTGACCAGCACGGTCTGGTCGGTGACGTCGTAGGTCAGGTGTGAGTAGATCGGCGCGCGCACCTCGTCCTCACCCGACTTGAGGTCGACGAGGAAGCGGAGCAGGGCCTTGCGGTCGTACGACTCCGGGAAGCCCTTGCGCTCCATCAGACCGCGACGCTCGAGCTCGGCGTTGGGGTAGAGGAACCCGTCGGTGGTGACCAGGGCGACGTTGGGGTGCTCGGGCCAGTGGGCGAGCATCTGCTGGAGCACACGAGCCGTGGTCGACTTGCCGACGGCGACGGATCCGGCGACCCCGATGACGAACGGCGTACGTTCCGGCATCGTCTTGCCCAGGAACAGCTCCTGCTGGTCGTGGAGCTTGTCCGAGGCGCTCACGTAGAGGCTCAGCAGCCGGCTCAGCGGCAGGTAGACCTCCTCGACCTCCTTGAGGTCGATCTGGTCGCCCAGGCCCCGCAGCGACTCGATCTCTGCCTCGGTCAGCGGACTCTCGGTCTCGGTCGCGAGCTCGGCCCACGCGCTACGGTCGAGCTCGACGTAGGGCGAGGAGCCGCGGTCATCGCCGTGTGGCCCGGGGTGTGACATGGCAACGATTGTTACGCACATGCGCCGCCGCTTCCTGCTGGGGTCCACGAGAGCCGTAGGATCATCGGCCATGTGCGGCATCGTTGGGTACGTCGGAGACCGGTCGGCGCAGGACGTCGTGATCGATGGCTTGCGGCGGTTGGAGTACCGCGGCTATGACTCGGCGGGGATCGCGTTGATCACTGCCGATGGGCTGGCGGTGGACAAACGGGCCGGCAAGCTCGCCAACCTGGAGAAGGCGATCGCGGACACGCCGCTGCCGGCGTCGACGACCGGGATCGGCCACACCCGCTGGGCGACCCACGGCGGCCCGACCGACGGCAACGCCCACCCGCATGTCGGCCGCACCGGCCGCGTCGCGGTCGTGCACAACGGCATCATCGAGAACTTCGCCGAGCTGCGGGCCTCGCTGGAGACCGACGGACACGAGTTCACCTCGCAGACCGACACCGAGGTGGCCGCCCACCTGCTCGAGCGCGAGGTCGTCGGCGGGGCCGACCTGACCATCGCGATGCAGAAGGTCTGCTCGATCCTCGAAGGCGCGTTCACCTTCGTCGCGATCGACGCCCAGGACCCGTCCCGGGTCGTCGCCGCCCGGCGCAACAGCCCGCTCGTGGTCGGTCTCGGCGAGGGGGAGTCGTTCCTCGGCTCCGACGTCGCCGCCTTCATCGAGCACACCCGCGAGGCGATGGAGCTCGACCAGGACCAGGTCGTCACCATCACCCGCGACGGCGCGACCGTCACCAACTTCGACGGCACCCCCGCCGAGGGCCGCCGCTTCCACGTCGACTGGGACCTCGCCGCCGCCGAGAAGGACGGCCACGACTGGTTCATGCGCAAGGAGATCCTCGAGCAGCCTCGTGCTGTTGCCGACTCGCTGCTGGGGCGGCGTACGCCTTCGGGGTCTCTGCACCTCGACGAGATGCGGCTCGACGACGACGAGCTGCGCGAGGTCACCAAGATCATCATCATCGCCGCGGGGACGTCGTTCTACGCGGGCATGGTGGCGAAGTACGCCATCGAGCACTGGTGCCGGATCTCGGTCGAGGTGGAGCTGGCCTCCGAGTTCCGCTACCGCGACCCGATCCTCGACAACTCCACCCTCGTGGTGGCGATCTCGCAGTCCGGCGAGACCGCCGACACGCTGCAGGCGATCCGGCACGCGCGCTCGCAGCGCTCGAAGGTGCTGGCGATCTGCAACACCAACGGCTCCACGATCCCGCGCGAGTCCGACGCGGTCATCTACACCCACGCCGGCCCGGAGATCGGGGTCGCCTCGACCAAGGGGTACCTCACCCAGCTGGTCGCCTGCTACCTGCTCGCGCTCTACCTGGCCCAGGTCAAGGGCACCATGTACGGCGACGAGATCGACGGCGTGATGACCCAGCTCGAGGCGATGCCCGCGGCGGTCGAGAAGGTGCTGGAGACGGCGCCGCAGGTCTACGACCTGGCCCGCGAGTACGCCGACCGCCGCGCCTTCCTGTTCCTGGGCCGCCACGCCGGCTACCCGGTCGCGCTCGAGGGTGCGCTCAAGCTCAAGGAGCTCGCCTACCTGCACGCCGAGGGGTTCGCCGCCGGCGAGCTCAAGCACGGGCCGATCGCACTGGTCGAGGAGGGCCTGCCGATCTGGTGCATCGTGCCCCCGCGCGGCCGCGACTTCCTGCACGACAAGATGCGCTCCGGGATCATGGAGGTGCGCGCCCGCGGCGCCCGCACCATCGCCTTGGTCGAGGAGGGCGACGACTCGGTCGACTCGGTCTCCGACACGATCATCCGGCTGCCCAAGGTGCCGGTGCTCCTGCAGCCGCTCGTCGCGGTCGTGCCGATGCAGCTCTTCGCCTGCCAGCTCGCGACCGAGCTCGGCTACGACGTCGACCAGCCGCGCAACCTCGCCAAGTCCGTCACGGTCGAGTGATGGCCGTCCTCGGAGTCGGCATCGACGTCTGCGACCTGGAGCGCTTCGAGGAGTCGCTGGAGCGTACGCCGCGGCTGCGGGAGCGCCTCTTCACGCCCAACGAGGCGACGAAGCCGATGGCCTCACTGGCTGCCCGGTTCGCCGCCAAGGAGGCGCTCGCCAAGGCGCTCGGCGCGCCGCAGGGGATGGAGTGGCACGACGCCGAGGTGATCTCGGAGTCCTCCGGGCAACCGCGGTTCGAGCTCCGCGGCACGGTGCTGGCGCAGGCCACGAAGCTCGGCGTCGTCACCGTCCACCTCTCGCTCTCCCACGACGCCGGCATCGCCTCGGCGATGGTCGTCCTGGAGGACTGACGGGGCTTGTTCGAGCCCTTCGGCCCAACCCAGCCAGCGCATTGGCGCGTAGGCTTGGACCATGCGGCGTGCGCACTCGGTTGAGCAGGTCAGAGCGGCAGAGAAGGCCCTGATGGCGAGCCTGCCGGAAGGGGCCCTGATGCAGCGTGCGGCAGCGGGCCTGGCGTACGCGGTCATCGGTCACCTTCGCGGGCGGGGTCTCGGCGGGGCTTACGGGAAACGAGTCGTCCTGCTCGTCGGCAGCGGGGACAACGGCGGAGACGCGTTGTACGCCGGGGCGATGCTCGCGCGTCGAGGGGCGCGGGTCGAGGCGTGGTTGCTGTCGGATCGGGCGCATGTTGGCGGGCTGGCGGCCCTGAGGGCGGCCGGAGGGATCTTGTCCTCGGGGTGCCCCACCAGCCTGACGGCGAATGTCGCCGCCGACGTGGTCGTCGACGGGATCGTCGGGATCGGCGGAAAGCCCGGGCTGAGGCCGGACGCCGAGGAGGCGCTGGCCCTGCTCGCCGGGATCCCGGTCGTCTCCGTCGATACGCCGAGCGGGGTCTGCGTCGACACCGGAGAGGTCGATGGCGCTCATGTGACCGCCGACCTGACGGTCACCTTCGGGACGTACAAGCCGTGTCATCTGCTCGATCCGGCCGCTTCGGCCTGCGGGAAGGTGGAGCTGGTCGACATCGGCCTCGATCTCCCGGCCCCGGTCATCGAGAGCCTCGAGGCCGCTGATGTGGCCGCGCTGATGCCGCGACCTGCGCCCGACGTGCACAAATACAGCCGCGGGGTGGTCGGCCTGCGGGTCGGCAGCGCCACCTACCCCGGTGCCGCGCTGCTGGCCGTCGCCGGCGCGAACACCGGACTGGCCGGGATGGTCCGCTACGTCGGCACCGCCTCGGAGTGGGTCAAGCGGCACAACCCGGAGGTCGTCGGCGACGGCCAGACACAGGCGTGGGTGGTCGGCTCCGGGAGCGCCGACGGCGCCAACAGCGCGCTCGCGTTCGCCCGAGCGAGCGGCGTACCTCTGGTCATTGACGCCGACAGCCTGCGCGCGCTGAACGGGCCGCTCGGGGTGCCCGCGATCCTGACGCCGCACGCGGGCGAGCTCGCGACGCTGATCCGGGAGGATCGCGGCGACGTCGAGGCACGTCCGCTGCACTACGCACGGCTCGCGGCCCAGCGGTTCGACGCGGTGGTGCTGCTCAAGGGGCGGCGTACCACGATCGCCTCGCCCGACCCCGACACGCCGGTACGGGTCAACACGACCGGCACCTCCTGGCTGGCCACCGCCGGCTCGGGGGATGTGCTGGGTGGGCTGATCGGCTCGCTCCTCGCCGCCGGGCTCGCTCCCATCGACGCCGCCTCGGCCGGCGCCTGGTTGCACGGCGCGGCCGCCACTCTCGCCAGCGATGGCGGGCCGGTCACCGCGAGCGGGGTCGCCGCGGCGATTCCCGCCGTTATCCGGTCCCTTCCTGCTGTCTGTAGTTAGCACGAACTATCCTTGACACCATGTCACCGAGCCCAGCGCCTCGGGCTCCGCTTCGGCGAGCCGAGATAGTCATCGACCTCGCCGCGATCCGGCACAACGTCTCGCGGCTGCGGGAGCACCTGCGTACGCCGATCATGACGGTGGTCAAGGCCGACGGCTACGGGCACGGCCTGGTCGAGGCCGGACGGGCCGCCCGCGAGGGCGGCGCGGACTGGCTCGGCGTGGCGTCGGTCGACGAGGCGCTCGCGCTGCGCGCGGCCGGCGACGAGGGCCGGCTGCTGGCCTGGCTGATCATGCCGAGCGAGCCCGTCGAGGAGCTCGTGGCCGCGGACATCGACATCACCGCCTACACCGTGTCCGACCTGGAGAAGTTCGCCGCCGCGGGCGATGCCCTGGGCCGTACGCCGCGGGTGCAGCTCAAGGTCGACACCGGACTCTCCCGGGGCGGCGCGGCCTTCGCGGACTGGTCGAACCTGGTCGCGCTGGCCCGCATCCTGGAGGCCGAGGGAGCGATCCGGGTCACCGGGATCTGGTCGCACTTCAGCGCCAGCGAGAACACCGCTGACCCGGCCAGCGCTCTCCAGGAGAAGGTCTTCGGCGAGGCGCTCGCTGTCGCCGAGGACGCCGGGCTCCGGCCCGAGGTGCGTCATCTCGCCAACTCCGCCGGAGCGCTGCTGCGCCCCAGCGCACGGCTCGACCTGGTGCGGGTCGGGATCGCGACGTACGGTATCGACCCGGCGCCCGGCGTCGACGGGTCGCCGTGGGCCGAGCTCGGACTCGTCCCCGCGATGACCGTGCGGGCCGAGCTGGCGCTGGTGAAGCCGATCGAGGCCGGTGCGGGCGTCTCGTACAACCACACCTGGGTGGCCGAGGAGCCGACGACGATGGGGCTGATCCCGGTCGGCTACGCCGAGGGGATCCAGCGTAGTGCCGGGAATCGCGCCGAGGTGTGGGTCGACGGAGCCCGATACCCCGTGCGCGGCACCATCTGCATGGACCAGATCGTCGTCGATCTCGGGGACGCCTCGGTCGAACGCGGTGCCGAGGTGCTCCTGTGGGGCACCGGCGCCGATGGCGAGCCGACCGCCCAGGACTGGGCCGAGGCGAGCGAGACCATCGCCTACGAGATCGTCACCAGAATCGGAGGACGGATGAAGCGCCGTTATGTTGACACAGACGTCGACACCGAGCAGGGAGACGACACATGAGCAGCATCGCAGCACGGATCGGCCAGATCGCGGCAGGGACCCTGGGAGCGGCGGCGGTCGCTGCCGCGGCTCGCGGCGCGGTGGTGGTCAGGAAGCGCCGCCGCGCGATAGAGGAGCGCCCCGAGGACCGGACCCCGCTCGGTACGCTGCGGTCCTGCCCGGTCACCGTGGTGACCTCCGACGGCGTACCTCTTCATGTCGAGGTCGATGAGGTCGACCCGGCCCACTCGCACCCCGGCGGGGCGAGCGGGGTGACGCTCGTCTTCGTGCACGGCTACTGCCTCAACCTCGACTGCTGGCACTTCCAGCGCGCCGCCTACCGGGGCCTGGTGCGGTCGGTCTTCTACGACCAGCGCAGCCATGGCCGCAGCGGCCGCTCCTCGCTCGGCAACGCCACCATCGACCAGCTCGGCGACGACCTGCTCCGGGTGCTGGACGCGGTCGTGCCGGAGGGTCCGGTGATCCTGGTCGGACACTCGATGGGCGGGATGACGATCGCCGCGCTCGCCGAGGACCACCCCGAGCTGTTCGCGCCCTACAACGAGGGTGGCCGCATCATCGGCGCTGCACTGATCTCGACGACGGCCGGTGGTCTCGACCCGAGCCGGCTGTTGATCCCGGTGCTTCCGGCCAAGCTGTCCGGCGGGATCGCCAACAGCACCATGCGGACGCTGGCCAGGGGGCATGGGATCGTCGACCGGTTCCGCGCCATGGGGTCCTCGGTGGCCACCGTCTTCACCGACGTTTTCGCCTTCGGGGACGAGGTGCCGGAGGCGTACGTCGACTTCGTCGACGGACTGCTCTCGCAGACGCCGTTCGAGGTGGTCGCGGAGTTCTTCCCGAGCTTCCGGAGCCTGGACAAGTTCGCGTCGATCACCATGCTCGGACGGGTGCCGACCACGATCATCTGTGGCACCGACGACCGGCTCACCTCGATCGGCCACAGCCGCAAGCTGCACTCCTACATCCCGGGCTCCCGGCTGGTCGAGTGCGAGAAGGCCGGACACATGGTCATCCTCGAGCGGCACGGTCAGGTCAACGCCGAGCTCGACCAGCTGCTCGCCTCGGCCACCCGGGATGCGGCTTCGGCATGACGCTCGTCTTCGAGCGGGTCGGGCCGGAGGCCGCGACCGAGGTGCTCGGTATCGTCCGGGCCGCCTTCTCCGCCCGCCCGCCGCTGGATCCGCCCGCGGATGCGCTCGGCGAGACCGAGGGGTCGATGAAGGAGCGCCTCGGCGGCTTCGGCGGAGTGGTGGCGCGGTTGGACGGGGTCGGTGTCGGGACCGTCCTGATGGATCCCGCGGACTCGACCCTGTGGCTACGTCGTTTCGCTGTTCTGCCTGATCAGCAGGGTCATGGGGTGGCGCACAAGATGGTGACGTACGCCGCCGGGGTCGCGCGCGCGGAGGGTTTCGGCGATCTCGCGGTGATCGCTCGCGAGGAGCTCCCGGAGACGTTGCGGTTCTGGGAGCGGCAAGGATTTCGGGAGATCTCCCGGGAGTCGCCCGCGGTGCGGCTCCATCGTCCGCTGAACGAGCATGTGGTCGAGGCGCTCGACGCCGACGCCATGTCCGAGCTCGGCCGACGGGTGGCCGGCTTGGTCGCCGCCGGTGACGTACTCGTCCTCTCCGGCGGTCTCGGCGCCGGCAAGACCACCTTCACCAAGGGCCTCGGGGCGGGCCTCGGGGTACGCGGCGAGATCACCTCGCCGACCTTCGTGATCGCCCGGGTGCATCCCTCGACAGTCAGCGGCCCGGAGCTCGTCCACGTCGACGCCTATCGGCTCGGCGGGATCGAGGAGCTCGACGACCTCGACCTGGACACCGATCTCGACGACGCGGTGACCGTCGTGGAGTGGGGCGAGGGCCTGGCCGAGGGTCTCTCCGAGTCACGGTTGGAGATCCGGATCGTACGCGCCGAGGCCGACGAGGCTCCGCTGGATCTGGTCGAGGCGCCCGACGGCGCGGATCCTCGGCGCGTGGAGATCGTCCCGGTCGGGGCCCGCTGGCGCGGCGTGGACCTCAGCGCGCTCTAGGGTGTGAGTTGTGCTTCTCGCCTTTGACACCGCCACGCCCCAGGTGACTGTGGCGCTCCACGATGGCGACGACGTCGTCGCCGAGGTCGTCTCCGACCGCACCATGAAGCATGGTGAGCAGCTCGCGCCGCTGATCTCTGACGTCCTCGCGGAGGCCGGGATCGTACGCCAGGATCTGACCGCCATCGCCGTAGGCGCCGGCCCCGGGCCGTTCACCGGCCTCCGGGTCGGGTTGGTCACCGCCCGGACGCTCGGCTTCGCGCTGGAGATCCCGGTCTATGCGGCCTGCACGCTGGACGTGCTGGCGGTTGAGGCCGTGGTCTCGACAAGCTCGACCACCAAGGACATCGGGGGCGGGTTCTTCGTGGCGACGGATGCGCGGCGCAAGGAGGTCTACCTGGCCTCCTACGACCCCGAGGGCGTACGCCTCGAAGGCCCCGTCGTCGCCCGCCCTGCCGAGGTCGCCACCTCGATGCCGGTCGTCGGGGAGGGAGCGTTGCTCTATCCCGACGCGTTCCCGACACCGCTCGGCCCGGTGCGGCCGTCCGCCGGCTGGCTGGCGCGGGCGGTTGCCGACGAGCAGGTCGAGCTGATGGATCCCGAGCCGCTCTACCTGCGCCGGCCCGATGCGGTGGAGCAGGCTGCCCAGAAAAAGGTTCAGCAGAACGTCCAGAAGAAGGTCTCCCAGTGAACGTACGCCCGGCCGGCCCGGACGACGTCGACGCGATCGCCACCCTCGAGCTCGAGGCGTTCCCCGACGATGCGTGGACGCCCGAGTACCTGCAGGTGGCGATCGACGGGAAGATGCCGACCGTCCGGATCCTCGTCGCCGTCGATGATGCGGGAACGATCGTCGGCCATGCGCTGGTGAGCGTCGTCTACGAGATCGCCGAGCTCCAGCGGATCGCGACTGCCGAGGAGCAGCGCCGCCGCGGGATCGGCGGGTCGCTCCTCGCCGCGTCGATCGACCTCGCTCGGAGCGAGGGAGCCGAGCGACTTCTCCTCGAGGTGCGCGAGGGCAACGTCGGGGCCATCGAGTTCTACCGCCAAGCCGGGTTCGTTGAGATCGACCGCCGCGAGCGCTACTACCGCGATGGGGCGACGGGGATCGTTCTGGCTATGGAGCTCGCCGGGCCGACCGCGACTTCCGGCTGAAGTGTCGGTGGTCTGTGGTGCGATGAGCGCCATGGGCTTCAACCGCAACAGATTCGAATCCAAGACTGCCGGCGTCGCTCTGGCCAGGACGATCGGTCGCGATGGCTTGCGTGCCCCGACCCTCAAGGTGGTCGCCGAGGAGGCGAACATGGGGGTGTCGACGCTGCACCAGTGGTTCGCTGGGCAGCAGAACATGGTGCCCCACGCAGCGGCTGGATTCGCCGGCATCTTTTGGGAGCAGGTCGCTCAGCGGGTGAATGGACAAGGATGGACCGGCTACCTGCCCGCGACCGAGGACGAGCTGTTCTTTCTCCGGGCCTGGTTGGGGATCGAGGAGCTCGCTCGGTCGAACGACGATGTCGGCGAGGCCGTCCGAGACCTGTGGCACGACGTGAGGTTCTGGCTCCATTCCTCGATCGGCCGCGATCTCACCGACTTCGATTCGGAAGGACTGGTGATCTTGCTTCGTGGGCTGTGGGACAGCCTCTGCTCCGCAGATCCGATCGAGTCTGGCATTGCGCAGCAACTCTGGGCCGCCGCCTACTCAGCGCTGCGCGACGATCAGGGCAGCGGCCAGGCAGCCTGACCAACACTTCGAGAGGGAGCATCGGTCGGGCATGGCCTTGCGAGCGGCGAACGAAAATTCGTTCGTCCAGGGCGATCGCCTGGCGTTGATGTCTCGGCATCGGAGGCTTGGACCCAGGCGAACGAAAATTCGTTCGCCTGCCAACGTGCCCTCTCGACGTGGTCCAGGACACGGTGTTCGCGGGCGAACGAAAATTCGTTCGCCCAAAAGGCAGGGTTGGCCCAGCGGTGGTTCGTGCCCACGCCATGCGCGGCAAGCAGCCCGGAATCCAGGCTGCTACCGAGTCCCGGATCGGCGGGGAGGCAGAATGAGCTCATGACTGCTGGTGCCCTCGTTGATGAGCCCTTGGTCCTTGGCATCGAGACGTCCTGCGATGAGACGGGGATCGGGGTGGTGCGCGGGCACACGCTCCTGGCAGATGCGGTGGCGAGCAGCGTCGAGGAGCATTCCCGGTTCGGTGGGGTCGTGCCTGAGGTCGCCAGCCGGGCGCACCTGGAGGCGATGGTGCCGACGATCGAGCGTGCCTGCGAGGAGTCGGGCATCAAGCTCCACGACGTCGACGCGATCGCCGTCACTTCGGGACCGGGCCTCGCGGGTGCCCTGCTGGTCGGGGTAGCAGCGGCCAAGGCGCTCGCCCTCGGGCTGGACAAGCCGATCTACGGGGTCAATCACCTGGCCTCCCACGTCGCGGTCGACCAGCTGCAACACGGGCCGCTCCCCGAGCCCTGCGTCGCCATGCTCGTCTCCGGCGGTCACTCCAGCCTGCTCAAGGTCACCGACATCACCGAGGGCGTTGACCCGATGGGCGCGACCATCGACGACGCCGCGGGCGAGGCCTTCGACAAGGTCGCGCGCCTGCTCGGCCTCGGCTTCCCGGGCGGTCCGGTGATCGACAGGACCGCCACGTCGGGGAGCTCGATCGCGATCGACTTCCCCCGCGGGCTCAGCAGCCGCCGCGATCTGGAGCGACACCGGTTCGACTTCTCCTTCTCCGGCCTCAAGACCGCGGTCGCCCGCTGGATCGAGGCCAAGGAGCGCAGTGGCGAACCCGTCCCGGTTGCCGATGTGGCCGCCAGCTTCCAGGAGGCCGTGGTCGACATCCTGGTGCGAAAGGCCCTCGACGCGGCGTCCTCAGAAGGCATCGAGGACATCATTATCGGCGGCGGGGTCGCGGCCAACAGCCGGCTCCGGGTGCTCGCCGAGGAGCGCGCCACTAAGCTCGGCATCCGCGTCCGGGTCCCGCGCCCGGGACTGTGCACGGACAACGGCGCGATGGTGGCGGCTCTGGGGGCGGAGATGGTGGCCAGGGGACGTACGCCTTCGGCACTGGACCTCCCGGCGGACTCCTCCCAGCCGATCACGACCGTTCTGGTCTGAAGCTCGGTCTGATCCTCAGAAGGGCCGCACCAACAGACACGTCCCCTCGCCGGCAACCCGGGTGAGCACGATCGTGGCCTCCTCGGAGCCGGACAGCGCGAGTCGCTTGCGGAGCTGCTCGGGGACGACCTGTACGCCGCGCTTCTTGATCGTCAGCTTCCCGATCCCGCGCTCGCGCAACGCCGCCTTGAGCTGCTTCTCCCGGTAGGGGAGCTCCTCGAGCAACTGATACCCACGGGCGAACGGTGTCTCGAAGGAGGCGGAGGAGGCGACGTACGCGATGTGCTCGTCGACCAGATGACCCTGCACCCCGGCGGCGACCGCGGTGACCAGCCCGGCACGGATCACGGCCCCATCGGGCTCATAGAGGAAGTCCGCGACCGGGCCGACCTCGGCGCCAGGGTCGTCCTCGGAGGTGAGCGTCGCCAGGCCGCGCTCGCCGATCACGGTGGCCCGCCGGTGCGTGCTGGCCAGCGAGCCCGACCACAGCGCGGCCTCCTTGACCTCGCCGCGGTCGCTGACCCATTCGGCCTCGACCTTGTCGGGTACGAGGTCGTGCGGGATCCCGGGTGCGACCTTCACGCACGCATCGCGCGCGAAGAGGGTCTCGACCCACGACCACGGCGGCGTCCACCCCTCCGCGGAGAAGACCCGGCCCTTGGCGCCGCGACGTGCCGGATCGGCGTACGCGACGTCGAAGGGGGAATGGTCGACGCCTGTCGCGTCGGCAACGGTGACGGCCCCTGGCAGCCCGAGGGCGTCGAGGTTCGCCTGGGCGACGGCGACCCGCTCCGGGTCGTTGTCGACCCCGGCGGCGGTGAGCCCGGCGCGTGAGGAGGCGATCAGGTCACCGCCGATCCCGCAGCCCAGGTCGATGACGCTCGCCGCGTCGAAGGCACGTAGCCGCGCCGCTCGGTGGTGGGCGACGGCGAGGCGGGTGGCCTGCTCGAGTCCGTCGGGGGTGAAGTACATCCTCGGCGCCAGGTCGCCGAACTTGGCGGCCGCCTTCCGGCGCAGGTCGACCTGGGTCATCGCCGCGGCCACGCGCTCGGCCGCCTCGTCCTTGCGCAGGGCGGTCTGCACCGCCAGGTCCGAGTCCTTGCCGTCTGATTCCGCCGAGAGCGACATCTCGGTGGCCCGCGCCAGCAGCCGCTGCCCGTCATCGGTCAGCAACCAGGAGAAGGCGTCGAGGTCCATGCGACCGATCCTCTCAGGCCGGTTTCCGGTCCGGGCAAACTCCATTACCCCACTGGGTGTTTGTGATCTAGGATCCGCCGGGTGCGTAGATCCCCCCGCATGACCTCTCTGACCTTCTCGGCGGCCGCGGCCGTCATCACCCTGCTGTCACTGCTGCTCGCCGCGCCGGCTTCGGCCGACTCCGCGACTCCGGTGGGCCAGTGCTCCTCCGGGGACCGCACCTACTCGTCGGTGGGCGCCACCTCGGCCACCGCGACTGCCCCCGAGGGCTACCGGATCGCCTCCTTCTGCGTGGTGGGCCGCGGCAACGCGGGCGCGGAGATGCACACTCTGTCCGCGCCGCAGCGGACCGCGGTCGTCGCGCACAGCTCCGGCAAGCAGCTGGAGAGCTACTCGGTGACGTACGTGCAGGCCCCGGTTGCGAGCGTGCCCGAAGCGGCCGAGGAGACGGCGACGGAGAAGGAAGAGGCGAAGGCGGAACGTACGCCGAAATCGGAGGAGTCGGAGCCGGAACCGAGCCGCTCGGCCCCTGCCGAGAAGTCGGCCGCCCCGGGGGAGACGACGCTGTTGCCGTCCCAGCTGAGCGACGGGGAGGAGCTCCAGATCACCACTTTCGAGGAAAAGGACGACAGCGAGGATCGCTGGTCGTTCCTGGTGGTCGGCGGGATCATCGTCGTCGGTCTCATCGCGGGAGCGATCGCGCTGCTGGTGAGGATCCCGGGGCAGCGATAGACCGGCCTTGCTGGCACTCATTGCGGGCGAGTGCTAACGTCTGCACTGGCACTCTCCCCCTGAGTGTGCCAGCGCTTGCGAGCCGGGTGCGACCCCCGCGACGGCGTACGTGGCAGATCGCAAGCACAGACGTAGCAACACCCACCGAAGTCTGACTCCGTAGAAAAGAAATGGGGAGGTCGACACAGTGTCGGTCAACATCAAGCCTCTTGAGGACCGGATCGTCGTCAAGGCCGTCGAGGCCGAGCAGACCACCGCCTCCGGTCTGGTCATCCCGGACACCGCCAAGGAGAAGCCCCAGGAGGGCGAGGTCCTGGCGCTCGGCCCGGGTCGCATCGACGACAAGGGCAACCGCGTCCCGCTCGACGTCGCCGTCGGCGACAAGGTCATCTACAGCAAGTACGGCGGCACCGAGGTGAAGTACGCCGGCGAGGAGTACCTCATCCTTTCCGCCCGCGACATCCTCGCGGTCATCGCCTGACGATCATCCGTCTCGCACATCTGACGCGGCCGGGCCAGCCGGCCCGGCCGCGTCCGTGCGTACAAGGGAGTATGTGAAATGCCGAAGATCCTGGAGTTCGACGAGAACGCCCGCCGCGCCCTCGAGCGTGGCGTCGACGCCCTCGCCAACGCCGTCAAGGTGACGCTGGGCCCCAAGGGCCGCTACGTCGTCCTCGACAAGAAGTGGGGCGCTCCGACCATCACCAACGACGGTGTCACCGTCGCTCGTGAGATCGAGCTGGACGACCCGTTCGAGAACCTTGGTGCTCAGCTCACCAAGGAGGTTGCGACCAAGACCAACGACATCGCTGGTGACGGTACGACCACCGCGACCGTCCTCGCCCAGGCGATGGTCCACGAGGGTCTGCGCGCGGTTGCCGCCGGCGCGAACCCGATGAGCCTCAAGCGCGGTATGGACGCCGCCGCGGCCGCCGTCGGCGACGCCCTGCGTGCCGCCGCCCGTGAGGTTGTCGACGAGTCCGACATGGCCTCGGTCGCCACCATCTCCTCCCGCGACGCGAAGATCGGCGAGATCCTCGCCGAGGCCTTCGCCAAGGTGGGCAAGGACGGTGTCATCACCGTCGAGGAGTCCAACACCACCGGCACCGAGCTCGAGTTCACCGAGGGTATGCAGTTCGACAAGGGCTACATCTCTCAGTACTTCGTGACCGACCAGGAGCGGATGGAGGCCGTCATCGACGAGCCGCTGATCCTGCTCGTCCAGGGCAAGATCAGCTCCATCCAGGAGCTCCTGCCGCTGCTGGAGAAGGTCATCGCCGCCGGCAAGCCGCTGTTCATCATCGCCGAGGACGTCGAGGGCGAAGCCCTCTCGACCCTGGTCGTGAACAAGATCAAGGGCACCTTCAACGCGACCGCCGTCAAGGCGCCCGCGTTCGGTGACCGCCGCAAGGCCATGCTGCAGGACATCGCGATCCTCACCGGCGCGCAGGTCGTTGCCGAGGAGGTCGGCCTCAAGCTCGACCAGGTCGGCCTCGAGGTGCTCGGCACCGCTCGCCGGATCACGGTCACGAAGGACAACACCACGATCGTCGAAGGCGGCGGCGACGCTGCCGCGGTCGAGGGTCGCGTCAACGAGATCAAGTCCGAGATCGAGCGGACCGACTCCGACTGGGACCGCGAGAAGCTCCAGGAGCGCCTCGCCAAGCTCGCCGGTGGCGTCTGCGTGATCAAGGTCGGTGCTCACACCGAGGTGGAGCTCAAGGAGAAGAAGCACCGCATCGAGGACGCTGTCTCCGCGACCCGCGCCGCGATCGAAGAGGGCATCGTCGCCGGCGGTGGCTCCGCGCTGATCCACGCCGTCTCCGTTCTGGAGAAGGACCTCGGCCTCGAGGGCGACGAGGCGGTCGGCGTACGCGTCGTCCGCAAGGCCGCCGACGAGCCGCTGCGCTGGATCGCCGAGAACGGTGGCGACAACGGCTACGTCATCACCACCAAGGTCCGCGAGCTCGGCGTCGGCCAGGGCTTCAACGCCGCCACGGGTGAGTACGGCGACCTGGTCGCCCAGGGCGTCATCGACCCGGTCAAGGTCACCCGCTCCGCGCTGATCAACGCCACCTCGATCGCGGGCATGCTGCTCACGACCGAGACCCTGGTCGTCGACAAGCCGGAAGAGGACGAGGCGCCCGCGGGCGGTCACGGCCACGGTCACGGCCACTGACGAATAGCCGAGTCGGCGCATCTTGCCCCGTGCTTCGCGAAAGCGAAGCGAGCGAAAGGGGCGGGATGCGCCGATTCGGCCATTTCAGCGAAGGGTGAGCTCGGCGAGGTCCACGTCGTCGGAGAGCACGTTCATATCGACGTACGCCTCGTCCTCGCTGCCCACGCCGTCGAGCCGGTCGCGGTTGGAGTACTGCCAGACGGTCCAGTCGCGTCCGTCGGGGACTCGGGGCGGCCAGGCGACGGAGCGGAACCAGATGGGGTTGTCGGGGTAGAGGTCGACCAGATAGGCGCGGTAGGCCGACGGGGTGGTGTAGATGACCGGCGCGATGCCGTAGTGCTCCTCGAGCGTGGACAGCAGCGGGTCGAGGATCGCGCGGACCTCGGTGGCGGGCGGCAGGTCCCCCTTGAAGGAGCCGTACGGCTCCAGGTCGACGACCGGGGCGAGCGTGCCGGTCACGCGCGGCACCGTGGCGATCATGTTGTGCGCTTGGTCGGCGCCGGGGCTCTCGAAGCTCATGAAGTGGTAGGCACCCGTCGCGATCCCGGCCCGCTGCGACTCGGCCCAGTTGGCGGCGAAGCGTGAGTCGACGTGCGAGGAGCCCTCGGTCGCCTTGATCCAGGCGAAGTCGATGTCCTGCTCGGCGACCCGCGGCCAGTCGACGGTGCCGTTGTGGTGGGAGACGTCGATGCCGCGTACGTCGTACTTGGCCGCGAACATTCGGGTGGGCATCACGACGCCGGTGTAGACCAGCGCGGTCGTGATCAGGGCGAGGCAGACGACGACGGCGGAGCCGATCAGCACGCGTCGACGACGGGCGGGGGCGAGGGGCACCCGCCGAAACGTACCGGTTCTCACAACTCCGCGAGCAGCTTCTCCATGATGTCGATCTCGACCGACTGTGTGGCCTCGACGTCCATCGCCATCTCGATGGCCAGCGCATCGCTGCCCTTGGAGGCCATCGGCTCGGCCATGGCCAGGGCGCCCTGGTGGTGCTGGATCATCCCGGTCAGGAAGAGCCGGTCGAACTCCTCGCCACGGGCCTCGCCGAGCTCGCTCATCTGAGCCGGGGTGAGCATCCCGGCCATGGTGTGCGCCGGGTCAGAGGCGCGCGGCACCCGTAGCCCGCGGGTGTTGAGCCATCCGCTCATCGCCACGATCTCGGGGCCCTGGGCCGACTCGATGCGCTTGGCCAAGGACACGACCTCGGGGTGCACGCCACGCTCGCGCGCCAGCCGGGTCATCTCCAGCGCCTGGGCGTGGTGCGGGATCATCATCGTCACGAAGTCGGCATCGGTCTGGGTCCACGGGTCCGTGGCAGCGGCCGAAGGCGAGATCGTCGCCGCGGCCTCACCCGGCGCTCCGCCCTGGACCACGGGTGCCGACTGGGTGGCCGCCTCCGGGCTGGGCGAGTGCCCGCCGTGCCCGCCGTGCTCGCCTTGCGCGTCGTCCGAGGAACCTCCGCAGCCGCCGAGCGAGATCGCCGCGAACACGACACCCGCCGTGATGACACCCAATCGCCTATCGCGCACGTGTCTCCTTCCGAGATCCCGCAGAGGTGAACAATTTATTCATATTCCATGCCTCCCGTGTACGACTTTTACTAAAGTTGAGAGGTCCTGCCCGTGCCACCCCACGGCGGCCGACTCGGAAGGCTTGCGAACATGAGGCTTAGACGACCCACCCAATACCTGGCCCCCATCGCGGTGGTCATGGTTGTCGCAGGAGGGCTGGCCGTCGCCGCCCCGTCCTCCGCAGACGAGTCCCACACCCACGGCACCGAGACCACCGAGGCTCCCGAAGCCCAGACGAGCTGCACGGCCGAAGAGAAGCAGGCGATCACCAAGCTCGGTGACAACTTCGCCTCCGCCTGCGTCGCCGGCAACGACCTCGCCCAGCTGGGCGCCAACAATCCGGTCGTGCCCGCCGGCGAGTCCGACGGCACACCCAACCTGCACCTGATCGCCAACATCCCCAAGTCGGGTGCCTTCACACCCACCAACGCGCTCAACAGCGACCTCGCCTTCCAGGGCAACTACGCCTTCGCAGGCAACTACAACGGGTTCAACGTCATCGACATCAGGAACCCGGCCAGCCCACGACTCGTGAAGCAGTACGTCTGCCCCGGGTCCCAGAACGACATCTCCGTCTATGACGACCTGCTGGTCCTCTCCGTCGACTCCAGCCGCAGCAACAACACCTGCGACAACGTGGCCCAGTCGGCCGAGATCAAGGAGTCGTGGGAAGGCCTCCGCGTCTTCGACATCAGCAACCCGAGAGACCCGGAGTACGTCGCGGCGGTCGAGACCAAGTGCGGCTCACACACCCACTCGCTGGCACCGAGCAAGGACGGGCGATCGGTCTACGCGTACGTCTCCTCCTACGGTCCCCGCGCGACCTACCCCGACTGCCAGCCCCCGCACGACAAGATCAGCATCGTGAAGATCCCGAAGCGGGCGCCCGAGCGGGCCGCGGTGGTCAACGAGCCGGTGCTGTTCCCCGACGGCGGCTACACCAACACCGCTGGCTGCCACGACATCACCACCTACCCGTCCAAGGACATCGCCGCCGGCGCCTGCATGGGTGACGGCATCCTGATGGACATCTCCGACCGCGAGAACCCGGTGGTGACCGAGCAGGTCACTGACACCGCGAACTTCGCGTTCTGGCACTCGGCCACCTTCAACAACACCGGCACCAAGGTCGTCTTCACCGACGAGCTCGGTGGCGGCGGTGCGCCGACCTGCAACCCGGAGACCGGGATGGAGAAGGGCGCCAACGGCATCTACGACATCGAGGGCGGACAGCTCGTCTTCAAGTCCTACTACAAGATCCCGCGCACCCAGTCCAACACCGAGAACTGCGTCGCCCACAACGGCTCGCTGATCCCGGTCAAGGGCAAGGACATCATGGTGCAGGCCTGGTACCAGGGCGGTGTGTCGGTCTACGACTTCACCGACTCGGCCAACCCGAAGGAGATCGCCTGGTTCGACCGCGGTCCGTTCGAGGACACCACGACCATCGCCGGTCCCTGGTCGACCTACTACTACAACGGCTACATCTACTCCAACGAGATCCAGCGCGGCTTCGACGTCTTCGACCTGCGCGACCCACGGGTCGCCTCGGCGAAGCGAGTCAGGTTCGATGAGCTGAACGTCCAGGCTCAGCCCTCCTACTAGGAAGCTGAGTCGGCGCATCTGACCCCGTGTCTCGCGAAGCGAAGCGAGCGAGAGGGGTCGGATGCGCCGACTCGGCGATTTCAGCGAATGACCAGCTGGTCGCAACCTCCTGGCCACCAGGAGACGCCATGGTTCTCCTCGATGACCGAGACCGTTGCCGCCGCCCGGACCGGCTGGGCACACGTGACCCGGCTGACCAGGCGCGGTCCGCTCGAGTGGCTGGCGGCAGGCGTGCTCGCCCTCCTTCTCCTGAGGGTCCTGTGGAGCCTGATGAGGAACGAGAACCTGCTCCCGGACGCAGTGGTCGGCTATCTGCTCCACGCGGACGTCCTCGCCGGGGTCTGGCTCACGATCCGGCTGACCGTGCTGGTCTTCGCGGCGGCCTGGGCGATCGGGCTCGTCGCGATCTGGATGGAGAGGTCGGGCAACCTGCTGCTGGGTGGGATAGCGGCGGCGTACGTCTGGGTCTTCGGCAGCATCCCGGTGCTCGTCCAGCTGCTGCTGTGGAGCAACATCGCGCTGATCTTTCCCGACATCACCTTCGGGATCCCGGGTGTGCACATCGACGCGGTCCGGCTGGTCACGCCGGTCTACGCGGCGATCGCGGGGCTGGCGCTGGCGATGGGAGCGTACGCGGCGAGGGCTCTCCCGAGCGGTGACCGGCTCGCCGCGCTGGGCGATCTCCTGGTGACGACACTTCAGGCCACGAGCCTGGTCTCGGTGCTCTCGATCACCGACCTGCTCGGCGTCGTCCAGGCGCTCGAGGAGCGCAACCATCTGATCATCCCGCTGCTGGTGGTGGCGGCGATCTGGTACCTCGTCCTGGTCACCGCGGCGCGCAGCGCGATCCGTCTTGCCCGGCTCGCACGCGGGAAGGGTCAGGCGCCCCGACGGTGAACCCGAGGGTAAAAGTCGACGACCATTGCAAGACCTGGCAACGCAACTCTTTGTAGAGTGCAGCGCGTGACTTTCGAGCGGGCTTGGCAACGGTGGCGCGATGAGCGGGAAGCCGAGCTGAGAAGCCCCGAAGGTTTCCTGGCGATCACCGGCCTGCACTGGCTGGGCCGCAGGCCGGTTCGGTTTCCCGGAATCCCGGGCGTCTGGTCGACCGGTCCCGAGGGCGCCGTCGTCGAGCTCGGTGAGGGTGAGTGGCTCGAGCTCGGCGGTGCCAAGCTCGCCGGTCGACACGTCTTCGGTCACGTGGATCCCGTCGGCGTGATCGCGACCTTCGACGGCGGGACGGTCGAGGTCGCCGACCGCTTCGGCACCCCGGTGCTGCGGCCGCGGCAGCCCGACGGACCGTTCCTGCGCGACTACACCAGCACGCCGACGTACGCTCCGGACCCGTCGTGGCAGGTCAGTGCCACCTTCACCGCATACGAGACGAGCCGTCCGATCTCGGTCGGCTCCGTGGTCGAGGGCCGGTCGAGCGTCATCGACGCCGTGGGGGAGGTTGCGTTCGAAGTCGGTGGTCGGCCGCAGCGACTGATCGCCTTCGATGGCGGCGACGACGAGCTGTGGCTGCTGTTCACCGACGAGACCAGCGGCGTGACGACCTACGCGGCCTGCCGCCAGCTCGCCGTCGAGCCACCGGTCGACGGCACCGTCGTCCTCGACTTCAACCGCGCCAAGAACATGCCCTGCGCCTACACGATCCATGCCACCTGCCCGCTCCCGCCCGCGAGCAACCACATCGACGTGCTCGTCGAAGCCGGCGAGCAGACCCCGCCGCGTCCGCCCGCGGACTGAAGGTTTAACCGTGAGTAACGGACCAGAAACAGCGAAACAGGCAGACTAGGGCTCATGGTGGGGACGATGTTGTGGAGAGTGCGTACGACGCTGCCGGACCGACCAGGCACACTGGCGGCGCTGGCACAGCGCTGCGGTGAGGCCGGGGTCAACATCCTGGGGATGCAGATCTTCCCAGGGCTGGCGCAGGTGACCGACGAGTTCGTGCTGCGTACGCCCGAGGGTTGGGGCGAGAAGGAGATCTGTGACCTGATCTCCTCCGCAGGTGGCGGCGCGATCGTGATCCAGACCGCCACCGAGGCGGCGCTGGCCGACCAGCCGACGCGCTACGTGCAGGCGGCCCGCCACGTCCTGGAGCGGCCGATGGCGTTCCCGGAGGTGGTCGCCCAGCTCTTCGACGCCGAGGCCGAGGCCCCGCCCGGGGTCGTCCACGACACCATGGAGCTGCGGGTCGCCGATGTCGACGTCCAGCTGCACCGCACCGCCCCCTTCACCGCGACCGAGCACGCCCGCGGCTCCGCGATGGCCGACCTGGTCAACGACGTCCTCGACCGCAGCCGCGAGTCGGCGGCGATCGGCACCACCCCTCCCGTACGCCGCCTGGGCACCGGGAGTACCCCCGACCTCGTCGTCACCGGCGAGGCCGTCACCGCCCTGATCGACGGCGTCGCCGTCGGCATCGGCGAGGTCCTGGCGCCGACCGAGGAGGAGAAGAACGTACGCATCGTCAACCTGCGCGTCGACCCGGCCTGGCAGCGCCGCGGCATCGGCACCCGGCTGCTGGTCGACACCGCCAGGCTCGCGCACATGCTCGGCGCCGACGAGATCCTGCTCACCACCCAGTCGGACAACCAGGCCGTCCTGCCCATGGTCCTCGCCGCCGGGATGCGCGGACGGATCCGGATGGCCGGCGACCTGCTGACCGTCAAGGTGCCGGTGCGGGACCTCAAGCCGCTGAGCAGGTAGTGCAGGAATACCCGGTTAACCGGGTACTCCTGCACTTCTCTGGCGTTGCAACACCCGAGAAGTGCAGGAAAAGCCAGAGAAGTCTCGCCGTTTCGGCGATCTCCGGGGCCCGGCCGTAACATTTCTCCATGGAGATCCCGGAGAAGTTCGCGACGCTCGGCCTCACCTACGACGACGTACTCCTGATGCCTGGATACTCGGATCTGGCGCCGTCTGACATCGATACGACCTCCCGGCTGACCCGCGAGATCAACCTGCGGGTCCCGCTGATCTCCGCGGCGATGGACACCGTGACCGAGTCCCGGATGGCGATCGCGATGGCCCGCCAGGGTGGGATCGGGGTCCTCCACCGGAATCTGAGCATCGAGGATCAGGCCTACCAGGTCGACCTGGTCAAGCGCACCCAGACCGGGATCATCTCCAACCCGGTCACCATTGGGCCCGACGCGACGCTGGAGCAGCTCGACAAGCTCGCCGGTGAGTACCGGATCTCCGGGTTCCCCGTGGTCGACGTCGACCAGAAGCTGATCGGCATCATCACCAACCGCGACCTCCGGTTCACCCCGGTCGCGGAGTGGGCGACCACGAAGGTCAACGAGGTGATGACCTCCAAGGACCTGATCACCGGCCCCGCCGAGATCTCGCGCGAAGAGGCCACCAAGCTGCTGCGTCAGCACAAGCTCGAGCGGCTTCCGCTGGTCGACACCGGCGGCCGCATCACCGGCCTGATCACCGTCAAGGACTTCGTGAAGTCCGAGCAGTTCCCCGACGCCTCCAAGGACGCTCAGGGCCGGCTGCTCGTCGGTGCGGCGATCGGCTACTTCGGCGACGCCTGGGAGCGGGCCACCACGCTCATCGAGGCCGGTGTCGACGTGCTCGTCGCGGACACGGCCCACGGCAACGTACGCATGCTGATCGACATGGTCCACCGCCTCAAGACCGACCCGGCGACCAAGCACGTCCAGGTCATCGGCGGCAACGTCGCGACGAAGGAAGGCGCGCAGAGCTTCGTCGACGCGGGCGCCGACGCGGTCAAGGTCGGCGTCGGCCCGGGCTCGATCTGCACCACCCGCGTCGTCACCGGCGTCGGCGTACCGCAGATCTCCGCGGTCTACGAGGCCTCGCTGGCCTGCAAGCCCGCCGGCGTCCCGGTGATCGCCGACGGCGGTCTGCGCTATTCCGGCGAGATCGGCAAGGCCATCGTCGCCGGTGCCGACACGGTGATGCTCGGCTCGATGCTCGCCGGCACCGAGGAGACCCCCGGTGACACGGTCCTGATCAACGGCAAGCAGTTCAAGGCCTACCGCGGCATGGGCTCCATGGGCGCGATGTCGAGCCGCGGCAAGAAGTCCTTCTCCAAGGACCGCTACTTCCAGGCCGAGGTCACCGACGACGACATGATCGTCCCCGAGGGTGTCGAGGGCCAGGTTGCCTACAAGGGCTCGCTGGCCACCGTCGCCCACCAGCTCACCGGCGGTCTGCACCAGACCATGTTCTACGTCGGCGCGCGCACCATCCCCGAGCTCCAGACCCAGGGCCGCTTCATGCGGATCACCTCGGCCTCGCTCAAGGAGTCGCACCCCCACGACGTCCAGGTCACCGCCGAGGCGCCGAACTACCACGTCTGAGGCAGCGCCCGCGAGCTTGCTCGCGGTCGCGTCGCCGAAGAGATCGAGCAGCGGCGCGGCTGAGCTTGCGAAGCCGCGACCCGCGTGTCGAGGTCTACGCCCCCCGCCGTCGAGCCCCGAACCCCTTGGGTTCGGGGCTCGTCCCATTTCTCGGATGCCTCACCCGGGAACACCCACTACAGCTAGAATGTCGAGCAAGTTACTCGACATATAGAGGTGGTCGCGCGTGAGTGTTGATGAGGCCGTACGTCGCTACCCCCTGCTCGCTCGCGACGGAGACGACGAGCTCCTCGCTGCCCGACTCGTCGGGCGCCGCAAACCGGGACAGTGGATCTCGGCGGTGCTCGCGCTGCTGGTCGTCGCCGGGATCGTGAAGAGCCTGGTGACGAACCCGCGGTACCACTGGGACGTGGTCGGGGCGTTCTTCCTGCGCCCCTCGATCCTCGACGGGCTGGTGCTGACCCTGTGGCTGACCGCCGCGGTGCTGGTGAGCTCCTACCTGCTCGGCATCGTGCTCGCGGTCATGCGGCTCTCCTCGAACCCGGTGCTGAGCTCGGTGAGCGCGGTGTACATCTGGTTTTTCCGGAGCGTGCCGCCGCTGCTGCAGCTGCTCTTCTGGTTCCAGATGGCCTCGCTGTATCCGCAGATCAGCCTGGGGATCCCGTTCCTGAAGCCGTTCGTCACGATCGAGACGGCGCACCTGTTCAGCGGTCTGCTCGCCGCGTTCGTCGGACTCACCTTCGACATCGCCGCGTTCGCCGCCGAGATCATCCGCGGCGGCCTGGTCTCGGTCGAGGCGGGCCAGACCGAGGCGGCCAAGGCGCTCGGCCTGTCCAGGGCCCGGATCTTCTGGCGGATCGTCCTGCCGCAGGCGATGCCGGCCATCATCCCGGCCTCCGGCAACCTGCTGATCGGACTGCTCAAGGGCACCTCGATCGTCTCGGTGATCGCGGTGCAGGACCTGCTCTATTCGGTCCAGCTGATCTACGCCCAGAACTACCTGGTCATCCCGCTGCTTCTGGTCGCGACCATCTGGTACCTGATCCTGGTCACGATCCTGTCGACGATCCAGTTCTTCGTCGAGCGCTACTACGCCCGCGGCAAGGGCGCGCGCACCGGCTTCTGGCGGCTGTGGCGGGGTCAGCTCCCGCTCGTGCCGCGCTCGCCTCGGCGACGTGAGCTGGAGGTGCTCTGATGAGCGATCCTCTCGTCCGGGTCCGCGGCTTGACCAAGCGGTTCGGCCCCAACACGGTCCTCGACGGCATCGACCTCGACGTCGCGCGGGGCTCGGTGGCGGTCGTCCTGGGGCCGTCGGGCTCGGGCAAGTCCACGTTGCTGCGTACGGTCAATCATCTGGAGAAGCCCGATGCCGGCTTCGTCGAGGTGGACGGCGAGGTCATCGGCTACCGGCGCGAGAAGACCCAGCTGCGGGAGCTCTCCGACCGGGCGATCACCCGGCAGCGCAGCCGGATCGGGATGGTCTTCCAGCAGTTCAACCTGTTCCCGCACAAGACCGCGCTGGAGAACATCCTCGAGGGCCAGCTGGCCGCAGGCGTACGCCGCCGGGCGGCCGAGGCGCGCGGGCGCGAGCTGCTCGACCGGGTCGGCCTCGCCGACCGGGAGCGCTCCTACCCGCGGCAGATGTCGGGCGGTCAGCAGCAGCGCGTGGCGATCGCGCGTGCGCTCGCGGTCGAACCCGACCTGATGCTCTTCGACGAGCCGACCTCCGCGCTCGACCCCGAGATGGTCGGCGAGGTGCTCGGCGTGATGAAGGACCTCGCCCAGACCGGGATGACGATGATCGTGGTCACCCACGAGATCGGCTTCGCGCGCGAGGTCGCCGACCAGGTCGTCTTCCTCGACGAGGGCCGGCTGGTCGAGGCCGGGGCACCCGGCGACGTACTCGTCTCTCCCACCCATGAGCGCGCTCGGGCGTTCCTCTCCGCTGTGTTGTGAGCACCCAGACTGTGACCTCCTAGACAAGGAACCGAACCATGAAGCTCAAGCTCGCCCTGGTCGCCGTCGCGGCCCTCGCCCTCGCCGGTTGCGGCAACGCCTCCGACACGCTCAGCGACGCCGAGCGTGGCATCGGGGCGGACGGTTCGGCCTCCGCCGAGCCGGCCGCGATCCCGACCCAGGACGTCGTCTCGGACGTCGAGGCGGACCCTGCGCTGACCGAGCGGCTGCCCGCCGACGTACGTAAGTCAAAGACGCTCGTCCTCGGCACCACCGAGGCGACCGGTGAGCAGGGGCTCCCGCACGGCGGCTCGGACCAGTCCGGCGAGCAGATCGGTCTCGACATCGACCTGCGCAACGCGCTCGCGGCCAAGCTCGGGGTGACCTGGAAGACGGAGTTCGGCAGCTTCGAGACGATTGTCCCGGGCACCCAGAGCGGGAAGTACGACGTCGGCCAGGCCAACTTCGCGGTCACCTCAGAGCGGATCAAGGTGGTCGACTACGCCACCTACCTGCTCGACGGGCAGTCGTTCGTCACCCGCGAGGACAGCGACCTCGATCAGGTCGAGAAGCTGACCGACATCTGCGGGCACACGGTCGCGACCTCGCCCGGCTCGAGCTTCCAGCAGATCCTCGAGGACGGCGCCGCGGAGTGCGAGAAGGCGGGCAAGAAGGCCTACGAGGTCGAATACTTCAAGGACAACGCCGCGATCCTGCTCGGTCTGCAGAACGGCAAGACCGACCTCTACTTCGGACCGACGCTGTCGCTGAAGTATCTGGTGTCCCACCAGCCCGGTCTGAAGTACCTCGGCGAGCTCAGCCTCACCGACGTCGGCTTCGTCGTCGCCAAGAAGTCACCGCTGGCGCCGCTGCTCGTCGACGCCGTCAATGCGCTCATCGCCGACGGGACTTACAACAAGATCTTCACGAAGTGGGACGTTTCGGACATAAAGCTCGACAAGTCGGAGTTCAATCCGAAGCCGGCATTCTGAACCTTCCGGGAGGACACATGACCGTCACCGACACCGACACCTTCGTCCAGGACTGGACCGCCTGGCACGAGGAGCACGAGAAGAAGCGCGCCTCGGCCCACGGGTTTCTCGCGATCACCTCGATCCGTTGGCTCGGCGAGGAGCCGGAGACGTACGACGACGTGCCGGGCGCCTGGTCGAGCGGCCCCGAGGGCATCGTGGTCTCGCTGGCCCCGGGTGAGTCGCTGGTCGTCGACGGCGTCGAGGTCACCGGCCGGCACTCGTTCGGCGTCATCGACGAGCGCGGCGGGATCACCGCCGAGTTCGGCGACGCGGTCGTCGAGATCGCCAAGCGCGGCGGCAACGACATCATCCGCCCCCGCCACCCCGACAACCCGGTCCTGACCGGCTACCAGGGGACCGAGGCGTACGCGCCGGACCCGAGCTGGGCCGTGCCCGGGCGCTTCGTCGCGTACGAGACTCCGGTGCCGACCACCGTCGGCTCGGTCGTCGACGGCCTCGAGCACGTCTACGAGGCCGTCGGCGAGATCGAGTTCGAGGTGGGCGACGCGGTGCACAGCCTGATCGCCTTCCCCGGCTTCGCGCCCGGCTCTCTGCACGTGCTGTTCGTGGACGAGACCTCGGGGAAGACGACGTACGCCGCCAACCGCTCGCTCTCCGTCGGCGAGCCTGACGCGGAGGGCAACGTGGTGATCGACTTCAACCGCGCGACGAACCTGCCGTGCGCCTACACCGACCACGCCACCTGCCCGCTCCCTCCGGCCGGCAACCGGCTTCCGGTCGCGGTCGAGGCGGGGGAGAAGAAGCCCTGACGCGTGCGGCCCGCCGCGGCCTCAGCGACCGCGGCGGGCCCACTCCTCGGCGATCAGCTCGTAGGAGCGGACCCGGTCGGCGTGGTCGTGGGTGATGGTCGTGAGGACCAGCTCATCCGCGTCGACGGCGCGCTGGAGGATCTCGAGTTGATCGGCGACCTGCTCAGCAGTGCCGACGAACTGGGTGTCGAGGCGGTCCTGGACCAGGGCCCGGTCCTCCTCGGTCCACTCCCAAGCACGGGCCTCGTCGGGGGTCGGGAACGGGATGGCGCCCTCGCCGGTGCGGATGGAGCGGACCCATAGGCCGTAGCCCGTGGCGAGCTCGCGGGCTTCCTGCTCGGTCTCGGCGACCACCACGTCGGCGGATACCGCGACATGGGGCGCGGTCAGGGTGTCGGAGGGCGCGAAGGCGGTGCGGTAGGAGTGGGCTGCCTCGAGGACGCCGGATGGGTTGACGTGGTAGTTGGTCGCGAACCGGAGGCCGCGCTTGCCGGCCACCTCGGCGCTCTCGCCGCCGCTGCTCCCCAGCACCCACAGCTCGAGCTCGGCGCCCTCACCGGGGACGACCCGTGCCGGGGTGCCGGCAGCATCGCGGTAGGTGCCCTCGATGAAGGCGAGGATCGTGTCGATCTGCTCGCCGTAGTCGGCGGAGGTCGCTCCGGGAAGCTGCAGGAGCTCCTTCTGGAGCTGGAACCGCGGCGACCCGAGCAGCCCGCTCGGATCGAACTTGGGTGGAACGAGCAGACCCTCCGGGGTGCGTCCGTCTACCAGCTCCACCGGGGCACCGACCGCGCCGGCAGACCCGGGCCTGCCGCCGGAGCGGCCCAGGCCGAGGTCGATCCGGCCCGGGAAGGCGGCGTCGAGCAGCCCGAACTCCTCGATCGTCGACAGTGCCGTCCGGTGTCCCATCAGCACCGCCCCGGAGCCCAGCCGGATGCGCGAGGTCGCCGCGCCCAGCAGGGCCAGCACCACCGCCGGTGAGGTGCCGGCGACCCCGGGGTTGAGGTGGTGCTCGGCGACCCAGTAGCGGTGGTAGCCGAAGGACTCGGTCGCCTGCGCGAGCGCGATGGCGTTGCGTACGGCATCGGGGCCGGAGGCCCCGGAGGAGACCGGCACGAGATCGAGGACTGACAGGGGAGTGCGGCTCATCGGTGTGCTCCGATCGTGGCGATGCTCTCGGCCGGGGAGCCCCAGCCCCAGGGCGGGTCGGGGAGGGCGGTCCGCAGCGGTGCGGCGACCTCGGTGGCGAAGAGCTCCAGACTGTCGCGGTGCTGCTGCTCGGTGAGGCCGCTGGCGTCGGCCTGGACGTGGACGACCTGGTGCCCGAAGCGCTCGTGGTAGCGGTGGACCTTCTCGACCACCTGCTGCGGCGACCCGACCAGCGCCGAGGACCGCTCGACGAAGTCCTCCAGGGTCGGGAAGACCGGCTCGAGCCCGAGGCCCGCCGGGAAGGCGAGCTGGCCCTCGAAGACCGGCCGATAGGCGGCGTACGCCTCCTGGCTGGTCGGAGCGACGAACAGCCCTGCCGTTCCGGCGCCGATCGCGATGTCGGCGGGGTCGTGGCCGTGGGCGACCCAGCGCTCGCGGTAGTGGTCGACCAGCTCGCCGTAGGGCTCGATCGGGTTGGTGACGTTGGCCGAGAACAGCGGGTCGCCGTAGCGCGCGGCGAGGTCGACGGACTCCTTCGAAGTGGCGCTCCCGTGCCACACGCGCACCGGCTGCTGCAGCGGCCGCGGCCACACCTCCGCTTCGACCAGCTCGGGGCGGAAGCGAGGCGAGGCGGTCACCCGATCCTGTCGCCAGAGCTTGCGGAAGATCTCGTACGACTCCGCGTTCCGGTCCCACTGATCCTCCGGCGTCACCTGGAACAGGTCGCGCTGGGCGGAGCCGTTGCCCTTGCCGATGATCAGCTCGAGCCGGCCGCCGGAGAGGTGGTCGAGGGTGGCGTAGTCCTCATAGGCCCGCACCGGGTCCAGCAGCGCCAGCGTCGTCACCGCGGTGAAGAGCCGGATGCGCTGCGTACGGGCGGCGAGGTGGGAGAGGACCACCGTCGGGGAGGAGGAGATGAACGGCCGCTCGTGCCGCTCCCCGACCCCGAAACCGTCGAACCCCAGCTCCTCGGCGAGGACGGCGTTGGTGACGACCTCCTGGAACCTGTCGTACGTCGCCTTCTGCTGCCCCGTCACCGGATCGGGCCGATGGACGATGAGCGTGATCGCCAGGAACCTCATCTGGTCGGCTCCCGCAGGCCGAGGTTCTGGCGGAGCGTGGTCCCTTCGTAGGCGGTGCGGAAGACGCCGCGCTCCTGGAGCAGCGGGACGACGTGGTCGACGAAGGGCGCCAGGCCGCCGGGGGTGATGTGGGAGACCAGGATGTAGCCGTCGGCGGCCTCGTTCTGTACGTAGGTGTCGATCGTGTCGGCGATCGTCTCCGCCGAGCCGATGAAGCTCTGCCGGCCGGTGACCTCGACGATCGTCTCGCGGGTGCTCAGCCCCTTCGCGCGGGAGACCGCCCGCCAGTGCTCGGCCTGCTCGAGCCGGTCACCGTGGCTGCGGGCGCTGGCGCGGCCCTTGGCGATCAGGTCCTCGTCCTCGCTCGGGTCGACCGTGGGCAACGGGCCGTCGGGGTCGTGGTCGGAGAGGTCGCGGTTCCACAGCTGCTCGAGCAGCTTGATCGCGGTCGCCGGGGAGACCTGCTGCAGCCTGATCTCACGGGCCAGCTCGACGGCCTCGGGGTCGGTGTCGGCGAGGACGAAGGTGGCCGCGGGCAGGATCAGCAGGTCCTCGTGGCGGCGACCGTACTTCTCCAGGCGTCCCTTCACGTCGACGTAGAACCGCTGGCCGTCCTCCAGGTGGCTGTGCCGGGAGAAGATCGCGTCGGCCTTCTGCGCGGCGAATTCGCGACCCTCCTCGGAGTCGCCGGCCTGGAAGATCACCGGGCGGCCCTGCGGGCTGCGTGGCACGTTGAATCGGCCGCTGATGTCGAACTGCGAGTCGTGGTGCTCGAACGCGCCCGGCGTCGGGGTCACAAGGAACTCACCGGAGGCCTTGTCGGTGAGGATCTCGTCGCCCTTCCAGGTGTCCCACAGCCGGGTCGCGGCGTCGAGGAACGTCTTGGCCCGCTCGTAGCGCTCGCCCTGCGGCAGGTAGCCGCCGCGCCGGAAGTTCTCGCCGGTGAACGCGTCCCAGGAGGTGACCACGTTCCAGGCGGCGCGCCCGTCGGAGAGGTGGTCCAGGGAGGCGAACTGGCGGGCCACCTCGTAGGGCTCGTTGAAGGTCGAGTTGATCGTGCCGGTCAGCCCGAGGTGGTCGGTGACCGCCGCGAGCGCGGCCAGGATCGCGAACGTGTCCGGCCGCCCGACCACGTCGAGGTCGTAGATCTTCCCGGCCTGCTCACGCAGCCGCAGCCCCTCGGCGAGGAACATGAAGTCGAACAACCCGCGCTCGGCGATCTGGGCGAACTCCACGAACGAGTCGAACTCGATGTGGCTGCCCGACGCCGGGTCGCTCCACACGGTCGTGTTGTTGACGCCGGGGAAGTGGGCGGCGAGGTGGATCTGCTTCTTCGGCCTGTCGTTGCTGCGCGGCGTGCTCATGCGGGCGTCCCCTCGGTGGTGGCGTAGCGGCTGGTGGGACGCGGCAGACCGAGCGCGCCCCGCAGGGTCGCGTCGGCGTACGCATCGTGGAAGAGCCCGCGCCTCTGCAGCTCGGGCACTAGCCGGCGGGTGATCTGCTGCAGATCGTCGGGGAGCACCGCCGGCCGCAGCCGAAATCCGGAGAGCCCGGCGGCGTGCCAGGTCGCGAGCAGGTCGGCGAGGTCCTCCGGAGTGCCGGTGAAGACCAGGGCGTCCGAGGCGTACGCAGCCCCGGCCGCCTCATCGAGGCGAGCCAGCCGTTCCTGGGCAGCTTGCTCGGTCTCGTCGAGGAGGACGACGATGTCGCCGAAGACGTGGACCGTCTCGCCACCGCGTCCGGCGGCGTCCTGCGCGGTCCGGATCTTGGCGGTGATCGAGGCGATGTCGGCCGCCGTCCGAGGGGTCACGAACCCGACGTCGGCCGAGGTCCCGACCAGCGCGAACGGCCGGTCGCGGTGGGCGAGGGCGGCCACTACCGGCTGACCCTGCGGCGGCCGCGGGGTGATCGAGGGCCCCTTCACGTCGAAGTAGCGGCCTTCGAAGTCGATGTAGTGGATCTTGTCCCGGTCGATGAACCGCCCGGTCGCGACGTCGCGGATCTCCGCGTCGTCCTCCCAGGAGTCCCACAGCCGCCGCAGCACCTCGACGTAGTCGGCCGCCTCGGCGAAGGCATCCCGGATCAGTGCCTTCCCCTCGGGCGTCTCCAGATCGGTGTACGAGATCTCCGGGAACTCGCGCCGGCCGAACAGCGCCGCGTCCCGCGGTCGCGGCGCGACCTGGACACGTACGCCGGCCCGGCCCCGGCTCACGTAGTCCAGCGTCGCGATCGCCTTGCTGAGATGGAACGGCTCGGTGTGGGTCACGATCGCCGTCGGCACGATGCCGATGTGCCTGGTCAGCGGGGCGATCCGGGATGCGATCAGCACCGCGTCGAGCCGCCCGCGCACCCGGTCGGTGCGCTCGTCGTCCTCGGTGCCGAACGGTGAGTCGGTCTGGATCGAGAGCGAGTCCTCGATCGTGACGAAGTCCAGCAGGCCGGCCTCGGCCTCCTGGACCAGACCGGCCCAGTAGCCGGGCTTCAGCAGATCTGCGGGCCGGGCGTTCGGCTCCCGCCAGGCGGCCGGGTGCCACCCGGCGCCGTCGAGAGCCACGGCGAGTCGAAGACGAGGTATGGGGGCACTCATGAGTAAAAGTCTACTGACTTCATCAACTTAGTGTGGAGAGTTTCGGAGGATGGACGGCGCCCGGGGCAGTCCGACGGCCACGAGCAGCGCCGCGACCAGGACCAGGACCGCGTTGACCGCGATCGCCACCTGGAGTGCCCCGAGCGAGGCGACTCCGCCGGCGGCGGTGGCGACGGTGGACATGATCGGGATGCCGAGCGCGATCGCGACCTGCTGGGTCATCATCGCCAGCCCGGTGGCCAGACCCTGCTCGTGGTCGGGGAGTCCGGAGGTCGCGGCGACCATGAACCCGACGATCGCGGCGACGTGTCCGATGGCGCCGATGAAGTTCATCAGGCCGATGAACCACAGCCAGCCGACCGAGGGCCCGATCAGGACGAGTGCGCCGGTCGTCACCGCCTGGAGAGCGAGTCCGCCCGCCACGGTGTTGCGTACGCCGAAGGCCTCGATCACCCGCGAACCCACGGATCCGCCGATGATCGCGCCCGCGCCCATCGCGACGAGCATCAGCCCGGTCTGCAGGGCGTCGAGGCCGAGGACGTGCTGGAGGTACATGGTCAGCACGAAGACCAGCGACGACTCGAAGGCGAAGGTCGCGAAGCCGGCGATGTTGCCGAAGCCGATGGTCCGTCGGGTGAGGATGTGCAGCGGCACCAGCGGGTGCGGGTGCTTGGTCTCGGCCCGCCAGAACGCGACCAGCAGCACCACCGCGGCGGCGATCGCCGCCAGCCCCCACCCGTCGGCGATGCCGGCCTCGCCCAGCCGGGTCGCGCCGTAGACCAGTGCGAGCAGCCCGGACGTCACCAGCACAGCACCCGGGAGGTCGAGCCGCGACCGCTCCCGGTCGGCGGAGTCACGCAGCACGAACGGCGCGACGGCGACCACCAGCAAAGCGATCGGGACGTTGACCAGGAATGCCCAGCGCCACGACAGCAGATCGGTGAGTACGCCACCGAGCACCGCCCCGGCGGTGAACCCGGTTGACATCACCACGCTGTTCAACCCCAGGGCACGCTGGCGCAGCGGCCCCTCCGGGAAGGAGACGGTGAGCAAGGAGAGTGCCGCCGGCGTGACCGCGGCGGTCGCGAGCCCCTGGGCGACCCGGGCCGTGAGCAGCAGTTCCGGCGAGGTGGCGATCCCGCCGAGCAGCGAGGCGGCGCCGAGCGCGACCATGCCGATCAAGAAGACCCGCCGCCGGCCGACGTAGTCACCGATCCGGCCGAAGAGCAGCGTGAACCCGGCCGCGCACAGCGCGAACGCGGTCGCGATCCACTGCACGTCGGCCTCGGCGAAACCGAGGCTCGCGCCGACGGTCGGCAGCGCCACGTTGAGGATCGAGAAGTCGACGGTGAGGGTGAACTGGGAGGCGAGCAACAGCAGGAGCACCAGCAGCTGTCCGCGGGTCATGGCGGCCGGGCGTACGGGCTCGGCCTGCGTAGTGAGGGTCATGACACCAACGCTCTGGCAGATGGCGTACGTCAGCCAGACACCTGTCCTGCCACCCACCCGCATGCCTGTCACTGACAGGGTCAGGAAGAAATCGCCGTGCGGCCGCACTATAGGAACCATGACGACCGAGCTCGGAGAGTTCCTGCGCAGCCGCCGGGCGGCGATCAGTCCCGAGGACGCCGGGCTGGTGTCCTACGGCGCCCGCCGCGTACCCGGGCTCCGGCGTGAAGAGCTGGCGATGCTGGCCGGCGTCTCTCCGACCTACTACACCCGGCTCGAGCAGGCCGACCACCACAACGCCTCCGACTCGGTGATCGACTCGCTCGCCCGGGCGCTGCGGCTGAGCGCGGAGGAGCACGACCACCTACGTCGCTTGGCGCGCCCTGGCACCGCCGCGCCGGCCCGCTACCGCGTCGAGCGGCCGAGGCCGAGCACGGTGCGGCTGATCAACGCCACGCCCGGGCCGGCGCTGCTGATCGACCATCGCAACGACGTGCTCGCCTGGAACCGGCTCGGCCACCTGCTGATCGCTCCCGAGCTGCCCTTCGAGCAGCCCGAGGACGTCGAGAACCGGCCCAACCTGACCCGGCGGTTCTTCCTGGAGCCCGGGGGTCGCGACCTGTGGGTGGAGCAGGCGGCCACCGCCTACTCCCACGTCGGGTTCATGCGCTACTCCTCCGGCCTCCACCCCGACGACCACCTGCTCAGCTGCCTGGTGGGCGAGCTGACCCAGAAGAGCGACGAGTTCGCCGAGCTGTGGGCGCAGCACCCGGTCAACGACTGCGGCTACGGCGTCAAGAAGTTCCAGCACCCGCTCGTCGGGCGTTTCGACCTCGAGTACGAGGCGCCGGTGATGCCCGAGACCAGCCACCGGATGTGCCTCTACCACGCCGAGCCCGGCAGCCCTGCCGCCGACGCCCTCGAGCTCTTGGCGCGCTAGAGGTCCTTCGCGTAGGTCGCCGGGGGAGCGCCGACGACGTCCCGGAAGGTACGCACCAGGTGGGCCTGGTCGCTGAAGTCCAGCTCCGCGGCGACCGCGGCCCAGTCGACCTCACCGGAGTGGGCGCGGGCGGCGACCTCCAGCACGCGGAACCGCTGCACGACCCACTTCGGGCCGATCCCGACGTACTCGCTGAACAGACGCTGCAGCGACCGCAGGCTCACGCCGGCACGCTCGGCGAGCTGCTCGGCGCGAGTGATCGAGCGGTCTTCCTCGGCGAGGGTCGCCCAGCGGCGTACGTCCTCGGCGACCGGGTCCGCGGGGAGGCCGACCTCCAGGAGGTAGGACTCCATCGCGGCGGCCATCTGTGCCGGGTCCGTCGAAGCGAGGATCCGCTCGGCCGCCGGCCGGTCGTCGACGCCGAGCAGCTCCTCCGCCGGAACCACCTGGTCGGCGATCGCGCTGACCCGGCTGCCGAGCACCGGGCGGAACAGACCGGGCAGGAACGAGACGCCGAGCGTGTGGCCGCGGCCGGTCAGATGCCGGATGAACGGGCGCCGGCCGATCCCGTGCACGAGCAGCCGGCCGTCTTCGGCGGCGACGTGGATCCGGGGCTGCGGGATGACCTGCTGATCGTGCGGGTGCTCGAGCTCCCAGGCGACGTACCAGTGGTAGTCCACGTGTCCCGCCAGCTCTGGTGAAACTGCGAACCGCTCGGTGGTGATCTTCCGGGCCGCCGTCACCGGGCGCACGATCGCGTCGGGATAGCCCCTGCCCTGTGTGTCGTCGGCCATGCCGCCAACGATATGGCGCGTTCCTTCAATCCCGCGTCCCTGTTCCCGGAGCAGGCTGGAGCCATGACCGAACAGACCACTGAGAAGACCTACGGCAACAAGGCGAGCACCACGATGACCGTCGCGCGCTGGCACGAGGCGGCCTACGTCGACATCGACGGCGAGGGCACCAAGATGGGCGACGATGTCTACATCCCGCACCGCGGCCTGACCACCGCCGAGACCGACTACACCTACGCCGGCGAGATCCAGGGCACGGGCGTCGCGAGGATGATCGGCGCCTACGGCAACCCCGTCGGCGGCGCGGTCTTCGAGGCGTACGAGCAGTTCACCGGCTCCATCGCCGGGCAGGAGGGCTCGTGCGTGTGGCGGATCAGCGGGACATACGCCGACGCCACCGTCCGCTCCCACCTCACCGTCATCCCCGGCCTCGGGACCGGCGGCCTCGAAGGCCTCGTCGGCGAGGCCGACATGGTCCTCTCCGAGGAGGGCGGCGGAGAGGCGTACGGCTTCGTCCTCTCCTACGACTGGAGCTGAACCCGTCCCGCCTCGATCCGGGGGCGGGGGACGTGGGCGGCGGAGGACTGGCCGAGCCAGGAAGGCAGGGCGTGGCGTACGTCGTGGGCGGCTGCGATGGTGACCCTCTCGGTGCGGAGCGCCATCGGCCAGGCGACGTCGCCGCGCCAGATCTCGGTGAGCGTACGCAGGCTGGCGGTGAGGCGCGCGTCGACCTCGAACCCTGGGTCGAAGTCGCAGACCTCGGCCTGGTCGGCGGCCACCATGAGCCACCAGCGGGCGACCTTCGGGTCGACATCGGTGAGCCGGAACTCGACCACCGTGCGCTGCTCCGGCCACACGTCGATCGGGATCGTGCGGCGCATGTCCCACAGGAGCAGATGGGGGTCGAGGTCGGCCTGGCCCAGCGAGCCGACCCAGCGCGCACCCCACTCGTTGAGCGCGGTGACGACCGTGGCGAGCTCCTGGCCGCTGGCGGTGAGGTGGTAGGACGTCCGCTGCCCCTCGCCGCGGCGCTGGATGATGCCCGCGCGCTCCAGCGTCCGCAGGCGCTTGGAGAGCAGGGCCGGCGACATCTTGGGCACTCCCCGGCGCAGCTCGTTGAAGTGGGTGCTGCCGAGCAGAAGCTCGCGTACGACGAGCAGCGTCCACCGTTCGTCGAGCACCTCCATGGCTTTCGCCATCGGACAGAACTGGCCGTATCCCGCCATCGAACCGCCTCCCCCTTGTGCAGTCCGAGATCCCTGTCCTTTCAGTAGACCGCTATCGGCGGCGGGCAGCAAGTACAGATAAGGAACTATCCGGGGCGGCGGCGCGGCGCGATGCTGGAGGCTCCAGATCTCCTCTCGGGTCAAACGTCCTTGGAGGATGACATGACCGCAACACCCGTCCAGCCGGAGCTGAAGGCCCGCCACCGCGTGATGTGGGGCCTCGGGAACTATGCCCGGGTCGCCGACGAGCTCATCCCCGAGCTTGGCCAGGTGCTCGTCGAGGCCTGCGAGATCGGGCCCGGCGACCGCGTACACGACATCGCCGCCGGCACCGGGAACGCCGCCATCCCTGCCGCCCTCGCCGGCGCGGACGTGACCGCGAGTGACCTGACGCCCGAGCTGCTCGAGCTCGGCCAGTCCCGTGCGGCCGAGGCCGGCGCCGACTCGATCACCTGGCGCGTCGCCGACGCCGAGGCGCTGCCGTTCGGCGACGCCGCCTTCGACGTCGTCATGTCCTGCGTCGGCATCATGTTCGCGCCGTTCCACGAGAAGGCCGCTGCCGAGCTGGTCCGGGTGGTGCGGCCCGGTGGCCGGATCGGCCTGGTCAGCTGGACCCCGGAGGGCTTCATCGGCCAGATGTTCGCGGCGATGAAGCCGTTCATGCCGCCGCCGCCCGAGGGCGCGCAGCCGCCTCCGCGGTGGGGCGACGAGACCCACGTACGCGGCCTGCTGGGGGAGAGCGTGACCTCCGTCCGTGCCGAGAAGCGGCTGGTCGCCATCGACTCGTTCGAGACCGGCGCGGAGTTCCGTGACTTCTTCAAGGCCTGCTACGGCCCGACGATCGTCGCCTATCGCGGCATCGCCGAGGACGCCGCCCGGACGGCGGAGCTCGACGCCGCGCTCGCGGACCTGGGGGACCGCTACCTCGCCGACGGCGTGATGAAGTGGGAGTACCTGCTGCTGACCGCGGTGCGTAGCTAGCCCGGTCGGTGGTGTGGCTCGGTGCGTGTGGCCTTTCCGATCTCGATCGGGTCCCGTGGAACAATCCGTCATGTGACTGAGATCGAGATCGGCCGGGCCAAGCGAGCACGACGGGCGTACGCCTTCGACGACGTGGCGATCGTGCCGTCCCGGCGCACCCGCGACACCACCGAGGTGAGCACCGACTGGCAGATTGACGCCTACCGTTTCGAGATCCCGCTGATCGCGGCGCCGATGGACTCGGTGATGTCGCCGTCGACCGCGATCGCGATGGGCAAGCTCGGCGGCCTCGGGGTGCTCAACCTCGAGGGCGTGTGGACCCGGTACGATGACCCCCAGCCGCTGCTCGACGAGCTGGCCGAGCTGAGCGGTGTCGACGCGACCCGGCGTCTGCAGGAGATCTACGAGGCCCCGATCCGGGCCGAGCTGATCACCGAGCGGCTGCGTGAGGTGCGCGCCTCGGGCGTCACCGTGGCCGGGGCGCTGTCCCCGCAGCGTACGAAGGAGTTCGCCAAGGCCGTCGTCGACGCCGGCGTCGACCTCTTCGTCATCCGCGGCACCACGGTCTCGGCCGAGCACGTCTCCTCGCAGGCCGAGCCGCTCAACCTCAAGGAGTTCATCTACGAGCTCGACGTGCCGGTGATCGTTGGCGGTTGCGCGACCTACCAGGCCGCCCTGCACCTGATGCGCACCGGCGCGGCCGGCGTCCTGGTCGGATTCGGCGGCGGTGCGGCCCACACGACCCGGACCGTGCTCGGCGTGGCCGTGCCGATGGCCTCGGCCGTGGCCGACGTCGCAGCCGCGCGGCGCGACTACCTGGACGAGTCCGGCGGCCGCTACGTACACGTCATCGCTGACGGCGCCGTCGGCCGCTCCGGCGACATCGCCAAGGCGATCGCCTGCGGTGCCGACGCGGTCATGGTCGGTAGCCCGTTCGCGCGGGCGACGGATGCCCCCGGCAAGGGATTCCACTGGGGCAACGAGGCCCACCACGCCGACCTGCCCCGCGGCGAGCGCGTCGCCTTCGAGCCCGTCGGCACCTTCGAGGAGGTCCTCTTCGGTCCCTCTCACGTCGCCAACGGCACCATGAACCTCGTCGGCGCCCTCAAGCGCGCCATGGCCACCACCGGCTACACCGACCTCAAGGAGTTCCAGCGGATCGAGGTCGTCGTCGGCTGACGATCGAGTCCTCGGTTCTGGCGAGCCGAATCCGCAGTTGTGGGTGACGAAACTGTCGTTTCGTCGCCCACAACTGCGTTTTCGGCAAGGTCTCGGCCGACGTACCTGACTTCTCGGCATTGCTTGGACGCCGACCTTCCATGTTCTTGGGCTACCCCGTAGAGTGACCGCTGTCACCACCTAAGCAAGCGCTTAGATTAGCCGAGCACACGAGGGAATGAGCATGTCGAGGTTCGAGGGACGTACGGCGATCATCACCGGGGCCAGCCGGGGCATCGGTCTGGGCATCGCCCAGCGGCTGGTGGACGAGGGGGCGAAGGTCGTCATCACGGCGCGCAAGCCCGAGGCGCTGGCGGAGGCGGTCGAAGGGCTGGGCGGCAAGACTGTGGCCCTCGGTATCGCCGGTAAGGCCGACGACCCCGAGCACCAGGAGGAGGTCGTCAAGGCTGCGATCGACACCTTCGGCAGCGCCGACCTGCTGGTCAACAACGCCGGCATCAACCCGAAGGCCGGCGGCCTGATCGACATGGACCGCGAGTCGGCCCGCAAGACCGTCGAGGTCAACTGCCTCTCGCCGATCGGCTGGACCCAGCAGGTCTGGCGGGAGTGGATGTCCGAGCACGGCGGCGCGGTCGTCAACATCTCCTCGGTGGCCGGCCTGGCTCCGACCCCGCTGATCGCGACGTACGGCGCGAGCAAGGCGATGCTCAGCTACATCACCCAGGAGTTGTCGGTCGAGCTCGGCCCGAAGGTACGCGTCAACGCGATCCTCCCGGCGGTCGTGAAGACCAAGTTCGCCGAGCTCCTCTACGAGGGCCGCGAGCAGGAGGTCTCGGCGGCCTACCCGCTCAAGCGCCTCGGCACCCCCGAGGACATCGCCGGCGTCGCCTCGTTCCTCCTCTCAGAGGACGCCGGCTGGATGACCGGCCAGCTCGTCACCGTCGACGGCGGCCTCACCCTCGCCGGCGGACGCGTCTGATGGCGCCGGCTCCAGGCAGCACCGCCGTCGTCACCGGCGCCGCGGGTGGGATCGGCCGTGCCCTGGCCGCCCGCCTCGTCGCCGAGGGCGTCCGCGTCGTGGTCAACGACATCGACGACGTACGCCTGGCCGAGACGGCCAAGGAGATCGGCGCCCACCCGGTGGCCGGCGACGCGGCTTCGGTCGAGGGCGTGGCCCGCCTCGTCGAGGCGGCGAAGGACCACCTCGGTCAGATCGATGCGTGGTACGGCAATGCCGGCATCGACCGCGGTATCGGCCTGGACTGTCCCGAGGAGGACTGGCAGGCGTCGCACGAGGTCAATGTCATGGCGCACGTCCGGGCGGCGCGGCTCCTCGTCCCCGACTGGGTCGAGCGGAAGGGTGGTCGCTTCGTGGTGACGGCGAGCGCGGCGGGGCTGTTGATGATGGTCGGTACGCCGACCTACTCGGTCACCAAGCACGGCGCGGTCGCCTTCGCGGAGTGGCTCTCGGCCACCTACCGCCATCGCGGGATCGTCGTCCAGGCGATCTGCCCGCAGGGCGTACAGACCGGGATGCTCGAGCGGTCGGGACAGATGGCGGGTCTGCTCAGCCGTGACGGCGCGCTGACTCCCGAGCAGGTCGCCGACGTCGCCTGGGAGGCGACCAAGGACGACCGCTTCCTGGTGCTGCCGCACCCGGAGGTGGCCGACTACTACGCCGCGCGGGCCACGCAGACCGACAAGTGGCTCGGCGGGATGAATCGACTCTGGCAGCACGTGGAAGGACAGGTATGAAGGCGTGGCGGATCGGCTCGCTCGGCGAGCCCAAGGACGTGATGCGGCTCGAGGAGGTGCCCGACCCGACCCCCGGGGCCGGACAGCTCGTCGTGAAGGTGCTGGCCAGCCCGGCCAACTTCCCGGACGTCTTGATGGCCCGAGGTCTCTACCAGGTCAAGCCCGAGCTGCCGTTCACCGCCGGCGTCGAGCTGTGCGGTGAAGTCGTCGCGCTCGGCGAAGGCGTGGAGGGGTTCCAGGTCGGCGACCGCGTGATCGGCGGCGGATCGCTGCCGTACGGCGGCTTCGGCGAGCTCGCGCTGATGGACGCGGCGACCACCTTCCCGGCTCCGGAGGCGCTCACCGACGCCGAGGCGTCGAGCCTCTACATCGGCTACCAGACCGGCTGGTTCGCGCTCCACCGCCGCGCCCACATCCAGCCCGGCGAGACGCTGCTCGTGCACGCGGCCGCGGGCGGGGTCGGCAGTGCTGCGATCCAGCTCGGCAAGGCCGCCGGAGCCACCGTGATCGGTGTCGTCGGTGGGCCGGAGAAGGCCGAGGTCGCCAAGCAGCTCGGCGCCGATGTGGTCATCGACCGCCACACCGAGGACTTCGTGAAGGTGGTCAAGGAGGTCACCGGCGGCAAGGGCGCCGATGTGATCTACGACCCGGTCGGCGGCGACACCTACGACCGCTCCACCAAGTGCATCGCCTTCGAGGGCCGGATCCTGATCATCGGCTTCGCCGGCGGTCGCATCCAGGAGGCCGCGCTCAACCACGCGCTGATCAAGAACTACTCGATCGTCGGGCTCCACTGGGGCCTCTACAACATGCTCGGACCCGAGCTCGTCAAGGAGTGCCACGCCGAGCTCACCCGGATGGCGGACGAAGGCAAGATCAAGCCGCTGGTCAGCGAGGAGCTGTCCCTGGACGAGGTGGCCGACGGCGTACAGCGTCTTGCCGACGGCACCACCGTCGGACGGGTCGTGTACGTCGCATGAAGGCTGTCATCTTCGACTACGGCGGGGTGCTGACCACGCCCATCGGCGACTCGATCCGAACATGGCTGGAGGCTGACGGCATCAAGCCGGAGAGCTTCACGAAGGTGCTCAAGGAGTGGCTGGGCCGCTACGCCGACGCCGGCACCCCGATCCACCGCCTCGAGCTCGGCGAGCTCTCGGTCAAGGAGTTCGACAAGCTCCTGGCCGCTCGCCTGGAGACGTACGACGGCAGCCCGGTCCATCCCGAGGGCGTCCTTTCCCGGCTCTTCGCCGGGATGCGGCCCAACCCGGAGATGTTCGCGCTGGCCGAGGAGCTCCGCGACGCCGGCATCCGGCTCGCCCTGCTCTCCAACAGCTGGGGCAACTTCTACCCGCGCAAGCAGGTCGACGCGCTGTTCGAGGTGGTGGTGATCTCCGAGGAGGTCGCGATGCGGAAGCCGGAGGCACCGATCTTCGACCGCACCTTGAGCAAGCTCGGTCTCCCGGCCGAGGAGTGCGTCTTCATCGACGACGCCGAGCCCAACGTCCTCGGCGCCCGGGCGGTCGGTCTCGACGCACTGCTGCACACAGACCCGGCGAGCACGCGTGCAGCGCTCGCCCGAATGATTCCCACACTCGGAGGTGCCGCGTGACGACCGAACCGCTGCCCGGACTCGACCTGGACCGGCTCGGCCCCTGGCTGGCCAAGAACCTCGAGGGCGCCGGCGCCGACCTGAGCGCCACCCACATCTCCGGTGGCAAGTCCAACCTGACGTACGCCGTCTCCGACGGCACCCACGAGTGGATCGTCCGGCGCCCGCCGCTGGGGCACGTGCTCGCCACCGCGCACGACATGAAGCGTGAGCACACGGTGATCACCGCGCTGCGCGACACCGACGTGCCAGTGCCGCACACCTACGCGTTCTGCGACGACGAGGAGGTGCTCGGGGCGCCGTTCTACGTGATGGAGAAGGTCGACGGCCGGCCCTACCGCTACGCCCGCGAGCTCGAGCCGCTCGGCGCTGAGCGGACCAGGGCGATCTCGGAGCAGCTCATCGACGTGATGGCCTCGCTGCACGCGGTCGACCCGGCCGCGGTCGGGCTGAGCGAGTTCGGCCGCCCCGAGGGGTTCCTGTCGCGGCAGGTCAGGCGCTGGAAGAAGCAGCTCGACGCGTCGTACTCCCGCGACCTCCCCGCCGCCGACGAGCTGCACGCGCTGCTGGAGGCGCGGGTGGAGGCTGCCGAGGCCGCCTCCACCGGGCCGGGGATCGTGCACGGCGACTACCGGCTCGACAACGTACTCACTGATGGCGAGGACCGGATCCGCGCCGTCGTCGACTGGGAGATGGCAACGCTCGGCGACCCGGTCACCGACCTGGCGATCCTGCTCACCTACCAGCGGATGGCCGAGGTCTCCGGCGACGGCACCGTGACCGATGTCAGCAACGCACCCGGCTGGCTCTCCGAGGACGAGATCATCGCCCGCTACGACGCGGCCAGCCCGCGCGACCTGAGCGAGTTCGGCTTCTACCTCGGGCTCGCCGCGTACAAGCTCGCCGCGATCCTCGAGGGGATCCACTATCGCTACCTCAAGGGCCAGACCGTAGGGCCCGGATTCGACAAGATCGGGGACGGGATCCACCCGCTCCTGGACATGGGACTGTCTGCAATGAAGGAGAAGTGACGCATGGATTTCGCACCCGACGCCAGGACCGAGGAGCTCGTCGCCTCGGTATGGGACTTCCAGAAGACGTACGTCGAGCCCAACGAGGCCGTCTTCGAGGAGCAGCTCGCGGCCCAGGACGACAAGTGGGCCTGGGACAGCGTCCCGGTCCTCGGCGAGATCCGCGCCGAGGCCCGCAAGCGCGGCCTGTGGAACCTCTTCCTTCCCGGTGAGGGCGGGGCCGGGCTGACCAACCTGCAGTACGCCCCGCTGGCCGAGATCACCGGCCGCAGCCACCTCGCGCCGGCCGCGTTCAACTGCGCCGCGCCCGACACCGGCAACATGGAGGTGCTGCACGACTTCGGCAACGAGGCGCAGCAGAAGGAGTGGCTGGAGCCGCTCCTGGACGGGCAGATCCGCAGCGCCTTCGCGATGACCGAGCCGGCCGTCGCCTCCTCCGACGCGACCAACATCGAGACCTCGATCGTGGCCGACGGCGACGAGTACGTCATCAACGGCCGCAAGTGGTGGATCACCGGCGCGATGAACCCCAACGCCAAGATCCTCGTCGTGATGGGCAAGACCGACCCGTCCGCCGAGCGCCACAAGCAGCAGTCGATGATCCTGGTGCCTCGCGACACTCCCGGCCTCATGATCAAGCGCGGCATGGAGGTCTTCGGCTACGACGACCACGACCACGGCGGCCACGCCGAGCTGGTCTTCTCCGACGTACGCGTGCCCGCGGGCAATCTCATCGGGACCGAGGGCATGGGGTTCGCGATCGCCCAGGCCCGCCTGGGCCCCGGTCGCATCCACCACTGCATGCGCTCCATCGGCCTGGCCGAGCGGGCGATCGAGCTCATGTGTGCCCGGGTCGAGGAGCGGGTCGCCTTCGGCAAGCCGCTCTCCGAGCAGGGCGTGATCCGCGACTGGATCGCCGAGTCGCGGGTGCGGATCGAGCAGCTGCGGCTCCTCGTCCTCAAGACCGCCTGGCTGATGGACACGGTCGGCAACAAAGGCGCCCACACCGAGATCCAGGCGATCAAGATCGCCACCCCGGCGACCGTCCAGTGGATCCTCGACAAGGCGATCCAGGCCCACGGCGCCGGTGGTCTCTCCCAGGACTTCCCGCTGGCCAAGTCCTACGCCGGCATCCGTACGCTGCGGTTCGCCGACGGCCCCGACGAGGTGCACAAGAACGCCCTGGCCAAGGCCGAGCTGCGCAAGCAGGCCGCGCGGCGGGAGGGACGGCAGTGACTCCGGACGAGCTGCGTGGTCGGGTCGACGAGTTCCTCGCCGAGCACCCGGTCGAGACGACGGAGCCAAGCGCTTTCCTGCACGCCCGGTACCAGGCCGGGCTGGCCTGGGTCGCGTTCCCCGAAGGCCACGGTGGTCTCGGTGCCTCCCGGGCCCTGCAGCCGCTGGTCTCCGACCTCTTCGAGGCGGCCGGCGCCCCCGACAACAACCCGCGACGCAACGGGATCGGGCTCGGCATGGCCGCGCCGACGATCCTGGCCTACGGGACCCCGGAGCAGAAGGAGCGGTTCCTGGAGCCGCTGTGGTGCGGAGAGGAGATCTGGTGCCAGCTCTTCTCCGAGCCCGGCGCCGGCTCCGACCTCGCCGGCCTGGCGACCCGAGCCGTCCTCGACGGTGACGAGTGGGTCGTCAACGGGCAGAAGGTGTGGACCTCGGGTGCCCACAACGCCGACTTCGCGATCCTGGTCGCCCGCACCGACCCGGACGTCCCGAAGCATCGCGGCCTGACCTACTTCTTGTGCGATATGCACGATCCGGGCGTCGAGGTGCGGCCGCTGCGCCAGATCACCGGCGAGGCGGAGTTCAACGAGGTCTTCCTGACCGATGTGAGGATCCCTGACGCCCACCGGCTCGGCGCCGTCGGGCAGGGATGGGAGGTCGCCAACGCCACCCTCAACAACGAGCGCGTCGCCATCGGTGGCGCCGCCATGCCTCGCGAGGGCGGGATGCTCGGCGTGGTCGCCGAGTCGTGGCGTACGCATCCGGAGAACCACACCCCGGAGCTGCGCGACCGGCTGCTGAGGCTGTGGGTCGAGTCGGAGGTGGCCCGGCTGACCGGGGCACGGCTGCGGCAGAAGCTGGCCGTCGGCCAGCCCGGCCCCGAGGGGTCGGCGATGAAGCTGACCTTCGCCAAGGTCAACCAGCAGCTCACCGGTCTCGATCTGGAGCTGCGCGGCGAGGAGGGCCTTCGCTACGAGGACGGCGACGGCTGGGCGATGGTCCGGCCCGAGCATGTCGACTTCGGCGGCCGCGACGCCGTCTATCGCTACCTGCGCGCCAAGGGCAACTCCATCGAGGGCGGCACCTCGGAGATCCTGCGCAACATCGTGGCCGAGCGAGTCCTCGGTCTCCCCGGGGAGCACCGGGTCGACAAGGACGTTTCCTGGAAGGAGATTCCGAGATGAGCGATGTCGAACTGCTCGACAACGAGCTCGATGCCGACCTGCGTGGCACGGTCAGGTCGTTCCTGGCCGAGCGCTGCGCGCCGGCCGACGTGGTCAAGGCGTACGACGGGGACAGCTCGCTCACCCCTGTCCTGTGGAAGGGCCTCGCCAGCGAGCTCGGGCTCGCGGGGCTGCTGATCCCGGAGTCCTACGGTGGCGCCGGGGCATCCGCCCGCGAGGCCGCCGTGGTCCTGGAGGAGCTGGGTCGGGCGGTTGCCCCGGTGCCGTTCCTGACCAGCTCCGTCGTGGCGACCTCGGTCCTGCTGGCCGGGCCCACCGAGGCGGGTGCGGAGCTGCTGGCCGCACTGGCGTCGGGAGAGCGCACCGCGGCCCTGGCCGTGCCGCTCGCGACCACGACCGTCCAGCCGTTGGAGCCCGTCGAGACGGAGATCCGGTCGGTCGCCGGCGCCCTGGAGGCGGACACGCTCCTGGTGCCGGTGAGGACGCTCGACGGCATCGAGATCCGGGCCGTCCCCGCGGACCGGGCGACGATCGCCCCGGTGAGCTCGCTCGACATGACCCGCCAGCTCGCCGATGTCACCCTCGACCCGGCTGCTGGCGAGGTGGTCGTGGCCGCTGAGCACGGTGCCGAGGCCGTACGTTCCGGTCTGCTGGCCGGGGCCGCGCTGATGGCCTCCGAGCAGGTCGGGGTGGCGCAGTGGTGCCTGACCACGACGGTGGAGTACCTCAAGGTCCGACGCCAGTTCGGCCGGATCGTCGGTGGCTACCAGGCGCTCAAGCACCGGCTCGCCGACCTCTACACCAACGTCGAAGGTGCTGGCGCGGCTGCGCGCTACGCCGCCGGAGCGCTGGCTCTCGGAGATGCGAAGGAGACCGAGATCGCGACCCACGTCGCCGCCGCCTACTGCGGTGACCTGGCCGTCACCGCGGCCGAGGAGGCGGTGCAGCTGCACGGCGGCATCGGCATGACGTGGGAGCACCCCGCCCACCTCTACCTCAAGCGGGCCAAGGCCGACCAGATCGCGTACGGCCTCCCCGGCCTCCATCGCGATCGTCTGGGGGCTCTGGTCGACATCTGAACCGCTGGTCGAGCGAGGAGCTACTTCTCCAGCGCCATCAGAGCGAGAGCGAACAGGAGGCGGTCGCGCGGGTCGGAGATGCTCTTCCCGGTGAGGTCCTGGATCTGCTTGATGCGGTAGATGACCGTGTTGCGATGGCAGATCAGGTCCTCGGCGGCATGGGTGGGGGAGCCGCCGTGCGCGATGAGGGCGCGCAGCGTCGCCAGCAGCACGTCTGACTGGTGGGTCGGCTGCGCCTGGATCGGGCCGAGGGTGCGGCGTACGAGCAGGTGGGAGACCGCGGGGGAGGCGGTCAGCAGCACCTGCGGGAGGCGGTCGTCGACGACCGCTATGTCCGTACGCCCTCTGGGCACCGTCTCCACCGTGTGCGTGGCGAGCTGGAAGGCGGTGCCGAAGCCGCCGAGGTCGTCGGCGGTGGCGATCCCGACCCGGCCCGAGTTGCAGCAGGCGAGCTGCTCGACCAGGTCGGCGACGGCCTCCGCGACCGGGCGCGACCCCAGCGGGATCAGCCCGAAGTGGTGGTCGCCGCGGACGTGCCAGAACGACACCAGGCCGGCCTTCTCCAGCCGGTCGTCGGGGTTGCGCAGCGGTGAGTCGCGGTTGCCGTCGAAGGCGGCGACCACGCAGGCCATCCGCGCGTCGGCGGCGACCCCGAGGATGTCCTGCACCTCGGCGGCGAACGCGGGGTCGCCACCGCGGCCCTCCGCCAAGCCGTCGAGGAGCCGGCCCTGGAGCTGCAGGTCGCGGCGCTGCAGCAGCGCCGCCTCCTTCCGGTAGGCGGACGACATGACCGAGTTCTGCACGTCCAGGTCGGTCCACACCTGGCGCCCGGCGAGCACCATCACCCGGTCGTCGATCCCCAGGGCCTCCTGCTGGTGGACCATCGCCTCCCACAGCATCCGGGTGCCGACGGTGTAGGCGTTGAGGCAGTACTCCAGAGGTACGCCCTGCCGCGCGCGCCGTCGCCCGGTATCGCGCCACAGGTCGACCGGATTGGCTCCCGGGGTCATGCCGGCCATGGCCCGGATGCCGCGGCGTACGTGCTCCCGCGTGCTCGAGCGCAGGTCGGCGCGCACCGACGGATCGGCGTTCTGATGCCACTCCGGCTGGATCGCGATCAGGGTCAGCGTGATGTCGTCGGCGATCGCGTCCGCCTGGTTCACCAACGAAGCCCAGGCACGTTCCACCAGAGGGCGGAGTTCCGCGTCGGGAGCTGTGTCACTCGTCACACCCATGTGCGGAGCGTCCCATGCCCACTGCCGTATACGCCAGCAAACCAGGGAATCTCAGTCGGAGCGCCCGAAAGATTTTGTGCGCGTTGCCCATATCCCCAGTTGTGCGGAGAGTCCAAAGTGATAGCCGTCACAACAGGCGAAGGGAGCATGATGCAGATGCCTGGCGAAGACCCGCCGCTGTTCGCGGTGGAGGGAGTCTCGGTCCGGTTCGGGGGCGTGCGTGCCCTCGAGGACGTCTCCTTGGAGGTCGCGCCCCATGAGGTGCTCGGCGTCATCGGCCCCAACGGTGCCGGCAAGACCACCTTGTTCAACGTCGTGTGCGGCTTCGTCAGCCCCGCGGAGGGCGAGCTCCGCCTCCGCGGCGAGACGATCCACGACCTCCGTCCGTACCAGCTCGCCGGCCACGGCATCGCCCGGACCCTGCAGGGACTCGGGCTCTTCGAGCGGATGACGGTGCTCGACAACGTGATGGTCGGAGCCGACCGTCTCGCCCGCGCCGGCTTCGTACGCGGCCTGCTCGGGCTCGGCCACCGCGACGACGCCCGGCTGGCCGCCAAGGCTCGTGAGGTCCTCGGCGAGCTCGGTATCGAGTCGTACGCCGCCCGCTACCCGGGCAGCCTGCCTTACCCGATCCGGAAGAAGGTCGCGCTCGCGCGCGCCCTGGTGGCCGAGCCGGAGCTGCTGCTCCTCGACGAGCCCGCCAGTGGTCTGAGCGCCGAGGAGATGAGCGAGCTCGGCGAGATCATCACCGGGCTGACCGAGCGCACCGCCGTGATGCTCGTCGAGCACCACATGGACCTGGTGATGTCGGTCTGCCACCGGATCACCGTGCTCGACTTCGGCCGCGTCATCGCGGCCGGCTCACCCGACCAGATCCGCAACGACCCCGCCGTCCTCGCCGCCTACCTGGGTGACCAGGTCGAGCACGACGACGCCGCCGAGGTCCACGCCCTGACCGTCGCCGAGGAGGCCTGATGTTCGCCGTCGAAGACCTGAGCGCTGCGTACGGACCCGTCAAGGCGCTCAACGGCGTCACCTTCACCGCGTCGAGAGGCCAGGTCACCGCGGTCCTGGGCGCCAACGGCGCCGGCAAGACCACGCTGCTGCGCACGGTGTCCGGACTGGTGAAGTCCAGCAAGGGCAGCGTGAAGCTGGACGGCAAGGACATCACGCGCACCGCGACCGAGAAGCTGACCTCGTACGGCCTCTCCCACGTCCCGGAGGGGCGCGGCGTGATCGCCGAGCTGACCGTCACCGAGAACCTCCGGCTCGGCGGGCTGCACCGCGCGACCGGCTCCGAGCCGATGCCGGTCGAGCGGGTCTTCGAGCTCTTCCCGCGGCTGGGCGAGCGCCGCGAGGCCACGGCCCACATGCTCTCGGGTGGTGAGCGGCAGATGCTCGTCATCGGCCGTGCGCTGATGGCGCGGCCGACCGTACTCCTGCTCGACGAGCCCTCCCTGGGGCTCGCGCCCCGGGTGGTGGCCCAGATCTTCGACCTGCTCCGCGGGCTGGTGCAGACCGAGGAGCTCACCGTCGTCCTGGTCGAGCAGAACGCCCGCAGTGCCCTGTCCATCGCTGACCACGGAGTCGTGCTCAACCTCGGCAAGGTCGTCGCCTCGGCGCCGGCCGCCGAGCTGGCCGCCGACGAGCAGCTCCGCCACGCCTATCTCGGGTTCTGAGGAGCAGACATGCAGCAGTTTCTCGACACCACCCTCGGAGGGCTGGTCCTGGGCGCGGTCTACGCCGCGTTCGCGCTGGCCCTGTGCCTGATCTGGCGCTCGACCCGGATCGTCAACTTCGCCCAGGCGGCGATGGCGATGGTGACCACCTACATAGCTCTCTCGCTGATCAACGCCGACGTGCCCTACTGGGTCGCATTCATCGCCGCCATCGCCGCCGGCTTTGGGCTCGGCGCCGTGATCGAGCGGGTCATCATCCGCCCGGTCGAAGGCAAGGCCGAGCTCAATGCGGTGATCCTCACCCTCGGGCTGTTCATGGTGCTCCACGGCCTCACCGCGATCACCTTCGGCGTCCAGCACCGCGGCTTTCCGGCTCCGGTCAGCACCAACGCGATCAACGTCGGGGACACCTCGATCGGGATCACCCCGTTCGGCATCCTCACGATCGTCGTGGTCGCCGTCGTGATGGCCGGCCTCGTGGTCCTCTTCCGTTTCACCGACCTGGGGCTGCGGATGCGGGCCGCGGCGTTCAACGGCGAGGTCTCCCGGCTCCTGGGCGTACGCGTCGGCCGCATGCTCACCCTCGGCTGGGCGCTCGCCGCGGCCGTGGGTGCGGTGGCCGGAATGCTCATCGCCGGCGGCGACCTGGTGAACCCGGCGTTCATGGACCCGTTCGTGATCTACGGCTTCATCGCGGCCGTGCTGGGTGGCCTCGACTCGCCGCTCGGGTCGGTGATCGGCGGCCTGATCCTCGGGCTCTCGCTCTCCTACGTCACCGGCTACGTCGGTGAGCACCTGGCGCCGCTGGTCGCGCTCGGGATCTTGATGGTGGTGCTGCTGGTGCGTCCCAGCGGCCTCTTCGCGGCCGCCGCGGCCAGGAGGGTCTGACCCATGGAACGTCTGCGTTCTCTCGTCCGTCCGGTGACCTCGGTGCCGCTGGCACGTCACGTCATCGTCGCGCTCATCGCCTTCGTGGTCGCCATGGCCGTGATCGGCAGCTCGAGCCAATATCTGCAGACCCGCTATGCCGAGATGGCCTACTTCGCCATCGCCGCCGGCGGGCTCACGCTCCTGACCGGCCTCTCCGGCCAGCTCTCCCTGGGCCACGGCGCGCTCATGGCCGTCGGTGCGTACGCCGCAACCCTCGTGCTCGAGCGCACCGGTGGCGAGACCCTGGCCGACGTCTTCGTCGCCCTGCTCGTCGCGATCGCGGTCTGTGCCGTGGTCGGGGTGGTGGTCGGGGTCCCTGCGGCGCGGCTGCACGGGCCGTACATCGCCGGCGCGACGCTGACGCTGGCCGTCGCGGTGCCCCGGCTGGCCAACCAGTGGGAGTTTCTCGGCGGCGAACAGGGCCTCCAGGTGCCCGTGCCCCGCGCCACCGACCTCCCGGTCTGGATCCAGGACCTGGTCTGGTTCTTCACCGCCGTCGAGATCGACCAGTACTCCTTCCTCGCCTACCTCGGCTGGCTGCTGCTCGCGATCACCTTCGTGGCGCTCGCCAACCTGAGCCGGTCCCGGGTCGGTCGTCGCTGGCGGGCGGTGCGGGACGACGACGTCTCCGCCGAGCTGGCCGGCATCCACCTGGGCCGCGCCCGCGTGGTCGCCTTCACCGTCAGCGCCATGGCTGCCGGGCTCGCCGGCGGGCTGATGGCCATGAACGTACGTCTCACGGCACCGGGCGCGTTCACGATCACGCTCTCGCTGACCCTGCTGGCCGCGGTCGTCCTGGGCGGGCTCGGCAGCCTGACCGGAGCGCTCATCGGGGCCGGCGTACTCGCCTTCCTTCCTCACTTCGCCACCGATCTCGGGGAGTCGGTCGGGCTCAGCGCAACCCAGGCCGCAGAGGTCACCCCGGTGGTCTACGGGCTGGTGCTGATGCTCGTCATCCTCCTCGCTCCGGCGGGGATCGTCGGCAGCTTGCGCACTTTCCTGGCGCGCTCATCTCTCGGGTCAACCAAGGAGAAGACAACATGAGAAACACTGCACGCAGAGCCGTACAGGTCGTCTGTGTCCTCACCACTGCCTCCCTCCTCGCGGCCTGTGGCGCGGGGAAGGAAAGGCCGTCGGAGGACGGGACGGCGGTCGGCGTCACCGACAGTTCGATCAAGGTCGGTGCGCACTTCCCGCTGACCGGCCCGGCCGCACCCGGCTACTCGGAGATCCCCTCCGGCCATCAGGCGTTCTATGAGTACGTCAACGACAACGGTGGCGTCCACGGCCGAGACATCGAGATGGTCGTCAAGGACGACGCCTACAACCCGACCAACACCAGCGCCGTCACCAACGACATGATCCTGCAGGACGAGATCTTCGCGATGGTCGGCGGCCTCGGCACCCCCACGCACCGCGCGGTCGTGCAGCGGCTCAACGACGACGGCATCCCCGACCTGTTCGTCTCCAGCGGCTCGCTGCAGTGGGGCGACGACCCCTCCGCCTCGCCGATGACGTTCGGCTGGCAGCCGGACTACGAGATCGAGGGCAAGGTCATCGGTCAGTACGTCAAGGAGAACATGCCCGACGCCAAGGTCGGCCTCTTCCTGCAGGACGACGACTTCGGCGAGGACGGCGAGAAGGGCGCGCGGCAGTTCCTCGACGCCCAGATCGTCGACGTACAGAAGTACACGCCGGGTGGGTCGACCGACTTCTCCCCGCAGATGTCCTCGTTCAAGTCCAAGGGCGTCGACCTGGTGATCGGCTTCAACACGCCGTCCTACACCGCACTGAGCCAGATCGCCGCGCAGGGCGTCGGCTTCAAGTCGAAGTGGTTCTACTCGAACGTCGGCTCGGACCCGGCGCTCGTCGGCGGGCTGCTGGCCTCGATGACCAAGGGCAAGATCCCGGCCGAGCAGGGCGTGAAGCTGATGGACGGGATGATGACGACCGAGTACATCCCCGGCGTCGACGCTCCTGACGACGAGTGGGTCAAGCTCTGGCAGAAGGTCTGGGACGAGTACTCCAAGAAGGGCTCGGAGAAGCTGAGCAACTACCGGATCTACGGCATGTCGCAGGCCTACACCTTCGTCCAGGCGCTGCAGGCCAACGGCAAGGACCTGACCCGGGAGTCGATCGTGGAGACGATCGAGAAGGAGGGTTCCTCCTTCGAAGGGCCCGGGATGGCGCCCTTCCGGTTCTCCGAGGACTCCCACATGGGCATCTCCGGGATGAGCGTGGTCGAGATCAAGAGCGGTGCCTCCGAGCCGCTCACGCCGGTCCTCGTCACCGACATCGGCGACGCCCCCATCGAGGAGGACGACAGCGCCGCCTCGGACGCCCCGCCCTCGTCGGGCATCCCGGAGTGAGCACGGCCGAGTAATCCGGTACCACCTGATACTGATCAGTAGGTTGCCGCACGTTCACGGACCGGCCTCGGTTACAGTGATTAACCCTCACTAACGCCACTGGAGGTGGTCGGTCCGTGAACGTACTCGCACCCGGGAGCGGGGTGGTTGTGACCGGAGCAGCCCGAGGGATCGGGAGAGCTCTGGCCACGCGGTTCGCAGCGGAGGGGTGTCGCGTCGTCGTTGCCGACATCGACGACGCCGAGCTCCGCTCGGTGGCCGACTCGATCGGCGCCCTTGCGGTCCCCGGCGACGCCGCCTCGGCCGCCGGCACCGCGGCGCTCGTGGACGCTGCGCGGGAGGAGCTCGGCAAGATCGACGCCTGGTACGGCAACGCGGGAGTCGAGCGCGGCCGCGGCCTCGAGGCCTCCGACCACGCCTGGATGACCTCGTACGAGGTCAACGTCCTCGCCCACGTACGCGCCGCGCGGCTGCTGCTGCCGGAGTGGGTCGCCCGCGGTGCTGGCCGGTTCGTGGTCACCTCCTCCTCCGCAGGTCTCCTCACGCTGCTCGGCTCCCCCTCCTACGCGGCCACCGAGCACGCCGAGATCGCCTTCGCCGAGTGGCTCGCCGCCACCTACCGGCACCAGGGCGTCGTCGCTCAGGCGATCGTCGCGCGCAGCGTGAAGACGGCGATGCTCGAGCGCTCCTCCGGACTCCCGGGTTTCCGGTCGGCCGAGGGCGCGCTCACCGCTGAGGAAGTCGCCGACGCCGTCTGGGATGCCGGGCAGAGCTCGCAGTTCTGGATCTCCCTCGAGCCCGACGTGGCCGAGGAGTACGCCACGCGTGCCTCGGACGTCGACGCCTGGATCGACGACGTGAACCGTGTCCGGCAGGAGCTCGACCGGACCGACTAGTCTCAGCGACGTGGAACCTTTGGTCTCGACCTGGCTCAGCGGCCTCGACGGCATCCCGACCCAGGCCCAGAACGTCAACCAGCAGCACTATGCGGCGAGCCTGATGAAGGTGCCCGTCGCGATCGCCGCCTATCGGCTGCGCGACCGCGGGCTGCTGTCGCTGGACGAGCCGATCTCGGTGCATCCCGACTTCGACTCCGCCGTCGTCGGGTCGCGTTTCGAGATGGACCCGGCCGAGGACCAGGACCCCGACACCTGGGCGGCGGTCGGGTCTCCGCTGCCGCTGGGTGATCTCGTACGCCGCTCCCTGACCGTCTCCGGCAACCTGGCCGTCAACCTCGTGCTCGAGCGGGTCGGGCTCGAGGAGGTCGCCGCGGTGCTCGCCGACGCCGGCGTGACGCCGATGACGACGGTCTCGCGGGGAATCGAGGACGCGCCCGCCCGCGAGGCCGGGCTGCAGAACCTGGTGACCGCCAACGACATGGGCAAGCTGCTCACCAAGCTCGCCTCCGGCCGGCTGCTGTCGCCCGAGTCGACCGCCGAGGTGGAGGGGATCCTGGTCGCCCAGGAGTATCGCGACGCGATCCCGCTCGGGGTGCCCGAGGACGCCGTGGTCGGCAACAAGACCGGCTGGATCGACGGCGTACGCCACGACATGGCGATCATCCGGCCCGCCGAGGGCGAACCGCAGGTGATGGTCGTGCTCACGACCGGCCTGGACGACGACGAGTCGGAGTTCCGGATCAGCGAGGTCGCTCGCTATCTGTGGTCGACCCTGTGACTTCCCCGCGCATCGTCGCGGTGCGCACCCAGCGTGTCCGGGTGCCCCTGCACACCCCGTTCGTGACCGCCCTGCGGCGTACGGAGTTCGCGGAGACGGTCGTCGTCACGATCGAGGACTCCGACGCGTGCGTCGGCTGGGGCGAGGCGCCGCAGGTCTGGAGGGTCACCGGTGACTCGCTCGCCGGGTCCGCCGCGGCGTTGGAGGGACCCATCTCCGACGCGCTGGTCGGTGCCGCCGCCGAGCTGACCTCGGCGGGCCTGATCCAGGGCGCTGTCGTCGGCAACCGGTCGGCCAAGATGGCCGCCGACATCGCGCTGCACGATCTCGTCGCCCGGCGGGCTGGCCTGTCGATGACCGAGCACCTGACGTCCCATGCGTCACAGCGCTCAGGCACTTCCTGCACTTCTCGGGCAATGCAACACCAGAGAAGTGCAGGAATACCCGGTGAACCGGGTATTCCAACGCACCTCACCACCGACATGACCCTCTCCGTAGGCACCCCCGACGAGCTGGCGGAGGCGGCGGCGGCCCGAGCGCGAGACGGGTTCACGACGCTCAAGATCAAGGTCGGGACCGACGCCGCAGGCGATGCCGAGCGGGTGCTCGCGGTCCGCGAGGCGGCGCCGGGGTGCGTACTCCGGCTGGATGCCAACACCGGCTGGCGGGCGGACGAGGCGGTGGCGGTGCTGACCACCCTGGCCGACCGCGATGTCGAGCTGGAGTTCGTCGAGCAGCCCGTCGCCCGGCGTGACCTGGAGGCGATGGCGTACGTCCGGCGTCACCAGCCCTACAAGATCCTGGCCGACGAGTCGGTCTTTGACCTCGAGGATCTCGTCGACGTCATCCGGGCCGGAGCGGCTGATGCGGTCAACATCAAGCTGGCCAAGTGTGGCGGCCTGACGCCTGCGATCGAGCTGTTGGAGATCGCGAAGAGCCACGGCCTGGGGCGCCTCGTCGGCTGCATGATGGAGTCGCACCTCGGCATCGGCGCGGCCGCGGCCCTGGTTGCGGCAGCAGGCATCCCCGGCGAGCAGGACCTCGACGCGGGCTGGTGGGCGAAGACCAGTCCGTATATCGGTGGCATCGGCTACGACGGTCCCCGCATCCTGTTCCCCGACGCCCCCGGCCTCGGCATCGAAGGAGTCCTCCCGTGACCACCGTCAACCAGCCCACCTTCGTCGTGGCCGAGCCCGCCGACGACGCCGAGCACGAGACCGAGGTCGTTCCCGGCGAGGAGATCGTCGTCCTGAAGACGCAGGGCGAGTGGGCGTACGTCGTCGTCCCGTCCCATGCATCGACGAAGGACGAGCGGGGCTATCCCGGCTGGCTGCCGACGTCCTCCCTGGCCGAGCCCGTGGCCACGATGCTGAGCAAGGCTCGGAGCTATCTCGGCGTCCCCTACGTCTGGGGCGGCACCACCGACGCCGGCATCGACTGCTCCGGCCTGATCTTCCGAGCAGCGGAGGCCATCGGCGTACGTCTCCCGCGAGACGCCCGCGATCAGGCCGCCGCGCTCGAGCCGATCGACCTCGACGACGTCACTGAAGGCGACCTCTACTTCTTCGCCCAGGACCGCGGCGACCGCATCACCCACGTCGCCATCGCGACCGCGCCACCCGAGCCAGACGGCGTACGCCCGATGATCCACGCCGACGGCGACAAGATGGTCGTCGTCGAGGAGCCGATGGCTCCGGACCGCCTCCCCACCCTCGTCAGCGCCGCCCGTCTGTGACGGCTGCGTGACGTATCAACCGGCGCCGGTGAATTTCTCGCGCGCCAGAAGTGACAATTCGGCGTGGTGAGTTAACTTCGAACGTATGACTCGTACAGGGGCACTGAGTCCACACAGCCGCGACCTCGCGATCGGCACGATGGTCGGTGCTGCGGGGGAGACCGAGCTCGACGTACTCGTCGTCGGTGGGGGTGTGACCGGTGCCGGAGTGGCGCTGGACGCCGTCACCAGAGGCCTGAGCACGGGGCTGGTGGAGCAGCGCGACCTGGCCTCGGGAACGAGCTCGCGGAGCTCGAAGCTCGTCCACGGCGGACTTCGCTACCTCGAGATGCTCGACTTCGAGCTGGTCCGCGAGGCGCTCCAGGAGCGTGGGCTGCTGCTCAACACCCTGGCCCCGCACCTGGTCCGGCCGGTGCCGTTCCTCTACCCGCTGACCAACCCCGTGTGGGAGCGCGCCTACATCGGCGCCGGCCTGGCGCTCTACGACGGGATGGCCAGCTTCGGGCCGCTCTCCGGGATGGGCAACTCCGGCCTGCCGCGCCACCGTCACCTCACCCGCAGGGGCGTCGCCCGGATCGCCCCCGACTTCCGCACCGACGCGATCACCGGCGCGATCCAGTACTACGACGCCCAGGTCGATGACGCTCGCCTGGTCATGACGATCGCCCGCACCGCCGCCTCCCACGGCGCCCACATCGCGACCCGGGTCCAGGTCACCGGGTTCCTGCGCGAGGGCGAGCGGGTCGTTGGGGTTCGGGCCCGCGACCTCGAGCACGACCAGGACCTGGTCATCCGGGCCAAGACGGTCGTCAACGCCGCCGGGGTGTGGACCGACGAGATCCAGGACATGGTCGGCGGCCGCGGCGCCCTGCACGTCAAGGCGTCCAAGGGCATCCACCTCGTCGTCCCGCGCGACCGGATCCGCTCCGAGTCGGGCTTCATCGTCCGCACCGAGAAGTCGGTCCTCTTCGTGATCCCGTGGGGCCGCCACTGGATCATCGGCACCACCGACACCCCGTGGACCTACGACCTCGCCCACCCGGCGGCGTCCAAGACCGACATCGAGTACGTCCTGGAGCACGTCAACGCGATCCTGCGCGTGCCGCTCGACCTCGAGGACGTCGAGGGCGTGTACGCCGGGCTCCGCCCGCTCCTGACCGGCGAGTCCGACCAGACCGCCGGTCTCAGCCGCGAGCACACCGTGGTCACGCCGCTGCCGGGTCTGGTGCTGATCGCCGGAGGCAAGCTGACGACCTACCGGGTGATGGCCAAGGACGCCGTCGACGCCGCTGCCCACTCGCTCGGCACGACCACCAACATGACCCTGCGCGACTCGATCACCGACAAGGTGCGTCTTGTCGGTGCCGAGGGCTTCGAGACCCGCTCGAACCAGCGGGTCCTGCTCGCTCGCCGTTCTGGTTTGCACGTCGCCCGTATCGACCACCTCCTGGGTCGCCACGGCGGCCTGATCGACGACGTGCTCGACCTCATTCAGGAGCGTCGCCCGCTCGCGCTGCCACTGGAAGGCGCCGAGGACTACCTGGCCGCCGAGGTCGTCTACGCCGTCAACAACGAGGGCGCCCGCCACCTCGACGACGTGCTCGAACGCCGCACCCGGATCTCGATGGAGACCTTCGACCGCGGCGTGAGCGCTGCCCCGGGAGTCGCCAAGATCATGGCCGACGAGCTCGGCTGGGACGAGCAGCGCGCCAAGGAGGAGGTCGACCACTACCTGCGCCGCATCGAGGCCGAGCGCCGCTCCCAGCTGCAGGTCACCGACGAGGAGGCAGACCGCGCGCGGCTGGAGGTTGAAGACCTCGTCTGAATTGCCGTGGCGGAGCAAGCGGTTGACGTAGCACTCTGTCGACATGTTCCTGGTCGCTGATCCCCCCGAGCCGCTGGCCACCGAAGATTTCGTGCTCGCGCCGCTTCGCCCCGAGCTGCTCGACCTGGACACCGAGGCCTACCTGGCCAGCCCGGACGTGATCCGCGACCACAGCTGCGGCAGGTGGCCGCTGGAGGGCTTCGGCAGCGACGACAACCTGCCGCTGGTGATCCGGCACTGGTCCGACCACCAGGCGAAACGGGCCTTCACCTACCTCTTCCTCGACCCCGAGGGCACCTCCTCGCTCGGCTGTCTCTACGTGCAGCCCCTGTTCCCCTATCTGGAGGCGATGGGCGCCGACGCCCAGACCCTGCTCAGGTACGCAGGTGGGTCCACCGCCCGGGTCACCTACTGGCTCCGACAGGACCGAAAGCCCGAGCTCGCCGCATCGGTCGCCGAGCGGCTGGACGAGTGGCTGCGTACGAAATGGCCGTTGGACGCCTATCTCTACCGAGCCGCGCCGGCGGAGGAGTGCACCGTGCATGCGCTCGACCGACTGCCGCTCGACCGCGTCGACATCGACCTTCCGGCCGAGCGTCACGACTATCTGTGGTGGGCCGCGGATGTTCGCATGGTGAGTTAGTGGGACGGCTGTCTGGCTTCCGAGACGCCCGTCACATACCCTCGGTACATGAGCGCATCGAACCCGACTTCTTCCGGCGGCCCGATCGTCGAGGGCCCGCTCGATCCCGAGCACGACGCCACGGCGTCCCTGGCCCTCGAGCCTGACTATGTCGCCCGCCTGACCGGCCGCGTCGTGGCGACCACGGGGGAGTCCCGAGAGGTCATCAGTCCGCTCAACGGGGCGCCGCTGGCGCACATCCCGCAGTCGAGCGATGACGATGTCGCCGCGGCCTTCGCCAAGGCCCGGGTCGCGCAGGAGAAGTGGGCTGCGACCCCGGTCGCCGAGCGCGAGCGCATCCTGATCAAGCTGCACGACCTGGTCCTCGACCGGCAGGACGAGATCCTCGACCTGATCGTGCTGGAGTCGGGCAAGGCCCGCAAGCACGCCTTCGACGAGCCGCTGCACATCGCGCTGACCGCCCGCTACTACGGGCGTCGGAGCAGCAAGATCCTCGACACCGAGCGCAAGCTCGGCGTCATCCCGGTGCTCACTCGGGTCGAGCTCAACCACGTACCGAAGGGCGTCGTCGGCATCATCAGCCCGTGGAACTACCCGTTCACGATGGCGCTGTGCGACGGCATCGCCGCGATCGCCGCGGGCAACGCGGTCGTCATCAAGCCCGACTCGCAGACCATGCTCAGCGCACTCCTTGGCGCCGAGCTGCTCGCAGAGGCCGGGCTCCCGGAGAACCTGTGGACCGTCGTCGCCGGCCCGGGCTCGAAGATCGGCACCAGCATCATCCAGCGCGCTGACTACGTCTGCTTCACCGGCTCGACCAACACGGGCAAGCTCGTCGCCAAACAGGCCGCGGAGCGCCTGATCGGCGCCAGCCTCGAGCTCGGCGGGAAGAACCCGATGCTGGTGCTCCGGGACGCCGACATCGAAAAGGCCGCCGAGGGCGCGACCCGCGCGGTCTTCTCCAACTCCGGTCAGCTGTGCGTGAGCGTCGAGCGGCTCTTCGTCGACGACAAGGTCTACGACCGGTTCGTGGAGCGCTTCGTCGCCCGCACCCAGGCGATGACCCTCGGCGCCACCCTGGGCTGGGAGAACGACATGGGCACCCTGATCTCGCAGGCCCAGGTCGACACCGCGACCGCCCACGTCGAGGACGCCGTCTCCAAGGGCGCCCGCGTGCTCACCGGCGGCAAGGCCCGCCCCGACCTGGCGCCGTTCTTCTTCGAGCCGACCATCCTCGAGGGTGTCACCCCGGAGATGACCTGCTTCGGCAACGAGACCTTCGGCCCGGTCGTCTCGATCTACCGCTTCCACAGCGAGGAGGAGGCGATCGAGCGCGCCAACGACGGTGAGTACGGCCTCAACGGCTCCATCTACAGCCGCGACACCTCGCGCGCCCGCCGCATCGCCCGCCAGGTCAAGTGCGGCACGATCAACATCAACGAGGCCTTCGGCGCCACCTTCGCGAGCATCGACGCCCCGATGGGCGGCATGCGCGAGTCCGGCCAGGGCCGTCGCCAGGGTGTCGAGGGCATCCTCCGCTACACCGAGACCCAGTCGGTCGCGTCCCAGGCCATCCTGCGCTTCGCCCCGCAGTTCGGGATGAGTGACCAGGCGTACGCCAAGTTCATGACCGCCTCGCTTCGCGTGCTGAAGTCGCTGGGCCGCGCATGACCCATTACGACGTACTCATCATCGGGTCGGGCTTCGGGGGATCGGTCAGCGCGCTGCGCCTGACCGAGAAGGGCTACTCCGTCGGAGTGGTCGAGGCGGGTCGCCGGTTCAGCGACGACGAGCTGCCCAACACCTCCTTCGACCTGCGCAAATACCTCTGGGCGCCGGCGATCGGCTGCTACGGGATCCAGCGCATCGACATGGTCAAGGACGCAGTCATCATGGCCGGCGCCGGGGTCGGCGGTGGATCGCTGGTCTACGCCAACACCCTCTACGAGCCGCTCGACCCGTTCTACGAGGACCCGTCCTGGAGTCACATCACCGACTGGAAGGACGAGCTCGCTCCCTACTACGAGCAGGCCAAGCGGATGCTCGGCGTCACCCTCTATCCCCATCTGACTCCTGCCGACGAGGTCATGCAGAAGGTCGCGGCCGAGGCCGGACGCGGGGACACCTTCCACAAGGCGCCGGTCGGCGTCTTCTTCGGCGGCCCGGGCCACGTGGCCGGGCAAGAGGTGGCCGACCCCTACTTCGGCGGGGAGGGCCCCGACCGGCGCGCGTGCACCAACTGCGGCGAGTGCATGACCGGCTGCCGCCACAACGCGAAGAACACCCTGGTCAAGAACTACCTCTACCTGGCGGAGAAGAACGGCGCCGAGGTGCACCCGCTGACCACGGTCACCCGCGTCTACCCGGCCAAGACCGGAAGCGGGTACGTCATCGAGACCCGCTCCACGAAGGCCAAGCTGGGCATCGGCCGCACGAAGCGGTTCACCGCCGACCAGGTGGTCTTCTCGGCGGCCTCGCTCGGCACCCAGAAGCTGCTCCACAAGCTCAAGCGCACCGGCGACCTCCCGCAGATCTCGCCGCGCCTGGGTGAGCTGACCCGCACCAACTCCGAGTCGATCCTGGGCGCGATCGCCCCGGACAACGCCATCGACTACACCGAGGGCGTGGCGATCACCTCCTCGTGGCACCCCGACGAGCACACCCACATCGAGCCGGTCCGCTACGGGCACGGCAGCAATGCGATCGCGGCGATGCAGACGGTGCTCACCGAAGGTGGTCCCCGGCGGTTCCGCCGGTGGCTCAAGGAGATGTGGCTGCAGCGCCGGTCGCTGCGTACGTTCTACGACTTCAAGCACTGGTCCGAGCGCACCGTCATCGCGCTGGTCATGCAGGCGCTGGACAACTCGATCACCACCTTCCCGAAGCGCACGATCTTCGGGTGGCGGATGTCGTCGAAGCAGGGTCACGGCAAGCCCAACCCGACCTGGATCCCGGCCGGCCTCGACGCCGTACGGAAGATGGCCGGGGTGATGAGCTCGGGCGAGAAGCAGGGGTATGCCGGCGGCACGATCGGGGAGCCGTTCAACAAGCCGATGACCGCCCACTTCATCGGTGGCTGCACCATCGGCGACTCGGTGGACACCGGCGTGATCGACCCCTACCAGCGGCTCTACGGCTACGACGGCCTGCACGTCGTCGACGGCTCCGCGATCTCCGCCAACCTGGGCGTGAACCCGTCGCTGACGATCACCGCACAGGCCGAGCGGGCGATGGCGTTCTGGCCCAACAAGGACCAGGCCGACCCGCGGCCGGATCTCGGTGCCGGCTACGCGCGGATCCAGCCCGTCACGCCGTCCTCGCCCGCGGTGCCCGCGAGTGCGCCGGCCGCCCTGCAACTGCCCATCGTTGACGTATCGTGACCGACCTGTTGCCTTGGTGACACGGGCTGCGCAGGAATTTTCTGGCAGGAAGTTTTTAGTTGACCCGTAACCGTGGTTAAAAGGGCTCGTTGGAGTGATCAGACCCGGGATTGCTCCCTCCCTAATACATGCCGGGTCTTTCGTCCGGGACAGTTCTGCCTCGGGCAATCAGGGCCCGACCACCTCCCTCCCCGGTCGGGCCCTGGTGCATTTCGCGGGCGACGTACGCGCTCGTTAGGATTCGTGCATGACGCAGGCTCCTGGGGCGGAAGAGCACGATCTGGTTCTCGTGGTGGACTTCGGTGCGCAGTATGCGCAGCTGATCGCCCGCCGCGTTCGTGAGGCGAAGGTCTACTCCGAGATCGTGCCGCACTCGATGCCGGTCGAGGAGATGCTCGCCAAGAACCCGAAGGCGATCATCCTCTCCGGCGGCCCCTCGAGCGTGTACGCCGAGGGCGCTCCCGCCATCGACAACACCCTGTTCACCGCGGGCACCCCGGTGTTCGGGATGTGCTACGGATTCCAGCTGATGGCCCAGGGCCTGGGCGGGACCGTCGATGACAACGGCGCGCGGGAGTACGGACGTACGCCGGTCACCGTCGGCGTCTCCGGCACGCTGCTCAAGGACATCCCGCCTGCCCACAACGTGTGGATGTCGCACGGCGACTCGGTCTCCGAGGCGCCCGAGGGCTTCACGGTGCTCGCCAGCACCGCGGACACCCCGGTGGCGGCCTTCGAGAACGTCGACAAACAGCTGGCGGGCGTGCAGTGGCACCCCGAGGTGCTCCACTCCGAGCACGGCCAGAAGGTGCTCGAGCACTTCCTGTGGGACATCGCCGGCGCGCGCCAGACCTGGACCATCGGCAACATCGCCGAGGACCAGATCGAGCGGGTCCGCGAGCAGGTCGGTGACCACCGCGCGATCTGCGCGCTCTCGGGTGGTGTCGACTCCGCGGTCGCCGCAGCCATCGTCGCCAAGGCGATCGGTGACCGGCTGACCTGCGTCTACGTCGACCACGGCCTGATGCGGAAGAACGAGTCGGTCGCGATCGAGAAGGCGTTCCGGGAGTCGACCGGCGCCGAGCTGAAGATCGTCGACGCCGAGAAGGAGTTCCTCGACGCGCTCGCCGGGGTCACCGACCCGGAGGAGAAGCGCAAGATCATCGGGCGCGAGTTCATCCGCTGCTTCGAGCGCGCCGAGGTCGAGATCCTCGGCGACAGCGACGAGAAGGTCGCCTTCCTCGTCCAGGGCACCCTCTACCCCGACGTCGTCGAGTCCGGCGGCGGTGCCGGCACCTCCAACATCAAGTCCCACCACAACGTCGGCGGCCTCCCCGAGGACCTCGAGTTCGAGCTGGTCGAGCCGCTGCGTGAGCTCTTCAAGGACGAGGTACGCGCCGTCGGCTCCCAGCTCGGCCTGCCCGACGAGATCGTCCAGCGCCAGCCGTTCCCCGGCCCCGGCCTGGGCATCCGCATCATCGGCGAGGTCACCAAGGAGCGGCTCGACATCCTCCGCGAGGCCGACGCGATCGCCCGCGAGGAGATGACCCTCGCCGGTCTCGACCGCGACATCTGGCAGATGCCGGTCGTGCTGCTCGCCGACGTCCGCTCGGTCGGAGTCCAGGGTGACGGCCGCACCTACGGCCACCCCGTCGTGCTCCGCCCGGTCACCTCCGAGGACGCGATGACCGCCGACTGGGCCCGGCTGCCCTACGAGGTCATGGAGCGCATCTCCACCCGGATCACCAACGAGGTGAGCGAGATCAACCGGGTCACCGTCGACATCACCTCGAAGCCCCCGGGCACCATCGAGTGGGAATGAGCGGGGGACCGGCTCCGTCCGTGGACAATGTCCTCCATGACTGAGCCGGATCTCGCTCGACGACTCCTCGACGCCCACGTCGCCCATGAGATGGCGGCGATGCGCGGCGTACGCTTCCTCGATCTCGTCACCGGCGAGATCGACTTCGCGCTGCGCGCGGCCAGTGAGCTGACCCTCGACCAGGTGATGCCTCGCGACCTGATCAAGGAGGTCGCGCTGAAGTACGTCAGCAACTTCCGGCTCCCGGGCGCGATCCCGGAGGTGGCCGGGGCGCTCGCGACGAGGCTCAAGGCGCATCCCGCCAACGACACCCCGCTTGGCAAGGTGGTCAGCCGGCCGCGGATCGCCGAGCTGGTCGAGGCCCTCGTCGAGATGCGTACGCTGCGCCAGCAGGTCCTGCGCAGCCTGGCCGAGAACTCCGGGATCCAGGCCGGCGTCGGCACCTTGATGCGCGGCACCGCGCGGGGCGCGGTCGACACCGGCCGCAGGCTCGCCGACAACCTCCCGGGCGGCTCCCTCGGCTTCTCGATCGCCGAACGCGTCGCCGGCCGGATGGCCGACACGGTGAAGGGCACCCCCGTCGGCGCGGCCGTGGACCAGAGCGCCCGCGAGCTCGCGGAGCGGGGCGCCGGAGCGCTGCTCGGCTACCTCTCTGACACCGCCGCGAGCTCGGTCACCGACGAGGAGGTGCACGACGCGCTGCTGGAGGTCTGGGACGCGCTCGCGACCCGTCCGGTGCGCGAGCTCGCCGACCTGATCGACGACGAGCAGCTGGTCGCGCTCTTCGTCGGGCTCTACCAGGTCTGGCTCGACGTCCGGGACTCCGAGTACCTCCAGGCCCTGGTCGACACGGGTGTCGACTTCTTCTTCGACACCTATGGGAGCTTCACCCTCGACCGGCTCCTGGAGGAGTGGGGTCTGGGCCGCGACGACCTGATCGAGGAGGCGCTCCGATTCGGCCCGCCGGTGATCGAGGCGCTCGCCGAGGCGGGTGTTCTCGAGCAGCTGGTCCGCCGCCGGCTCTCGAGCTTCTACGACTCACCGGAGGCTCAGGCTCTCCTGGGGTGATGCCCCGTGTGTTCGGCCGCTGAGCTGGGTACCGGATCGGAGCAGTCGATCAGGTAGGAGGCACGAGATGGCCGAGACGATCGTCGACGACAGGCTCTGGGAGAACTTCCACCGCGCGGTGAACATGACCTCGCGCGACCTGCGGCAGTGGCTCGCAGTGCAAGGCGCGGGGGAGACGACCGAGACCGAACCGGACCGGGCGGGCAGCGAGCTCGGTCATCGGGTGGCCGACATCCTCGGCAAGCGCCGGGCCGACGTGACCCCGGACGACGTGGACGTCATGCAGCGGGTCGTCGACAAGGTCACCGATCTACGCGGCGGGGACACCGGCGAGTGGGAGCCGATCGCGGGCGATGCGCAGTGGCGGCACCGGCTGATGAACGTCGGCCACGACCCGTTGACCCCGTGAGTGCCGCGGAGTGGGTGCCGGAGTCACCGACGCTGTCCGACCTGCGCAGCGCCGTCCAGAATTGCCGTGGCTGCGAGCTCTACCGCGATGCGACCCAGGGCGTGATGGGCGAGGGGCGTACGCCGGCGCCGCTGATGCTGCTCGGCGAGCAGCCGGGTGATCGCGAGGACCGCGAGGGCGAGCCGTTCGTCGGTCCGGCGGGCGGCATCCTCCACGAGGCGCTCGCCGAGGCCGGGATCGAGCCGGAGGAGACGTACACGACGAACGTCGTGAAGCACTTCCGCCACCGCCTCTCGGGCAAGCGCCGCATCCACCAGTCGCCCACGAGCAAGCAGGTCGGCGCCTGCGCTCCGTGGCTGGCGGCAGAGCTGGATCTGGTACGTCCCAGCGGGGTCGTCCTGCTCGGCGGCACCGCCGGCAAGGCGCTGTACGGCTCGTCCTTCCGTGTCGGTGAGGCACGCGGCCACCTCCTCGAATGGCCCGAGCCCATCGCCACGGAGACCCTCGACCCCTGGGTCCTCGCGACGACCCACCCCTCCGCTGTCCTCAGGGCGGAGGACGAGAGGCAGGCGACGTACGACGGTCTGGTCGCGGATCTGAAGGTCGCCGCCGCTGCTCTCGAGAAAAAGTGAAAGGCGATGTCGAGATCGCCGGTGCACGCTCGACGCGTGGGTAATAGCAACACCACCCACCCCTGAGGAGATCGAGATGAGCACCAACGCACAACGAGCCGGCTGGGTCATCACCGTCCTGGTCACCCTGTTCCTCGGCTTCGACATCGTCACGCACCTGCTACAGGTCGAGCCCGTCATGGACTTCAACGACAAGATCGGCGCTCCGGGCTGGTTCCCCGTCGTATGCGGTGTCGTCCTCGGCCTGTCGCTGGTCGCCTACCACGTCCCGGCCACCCGGGCGATGGGGACGATCCTGATCACCGCCTACCTCGGCGGCGCGGTCACGGTGAACCTTGTCTTCGGGCAGCCCGCCTTCAACACCGTCTTCGCCATTGCCACCGCGGTCCTCGTCTGGGCCGGCGCTTGGCCCCGCGACGAGCGCCTGCGAGCTTTGACTGCCGCGTGAGGCGGAGGAACGTGGAGACGGCTGTACGCCGGCATGAACGGCATGCAGCGACTGAGTTCGGGGCGACCGAGGATGTCGGTGATCCGGATTACCGTTCCTGTGCATGAGATGGAGCTACCCGGCGATGGCGGACGGCACGAGTGTGCCGTTCCGTCCGTCGGAGCGCCCACATATCTCAGCGTGGATGAGCGCACACATCCTCGAGCGGCACCAAGCCACGTCCGAGTCCGAACGGGAGTGGCCCAGGAAGTCGAAGTTTCCCGCTGACTGGAGCGCAGTTCAGATCATCGCTTCAGTAGATCTCGCACTCGCAGACCCCGACCGTCCGCCGATACGTCTCGGCGACAAGATTCGCTTCGAGCGGGTTGTCGACGGTCAACTCGTCCGCGTACAGGTGCGGGACGATATGGAGCCGCCCGAGATCTGGAACGCCTATCCCGTGGACAGTGAGGGCTAGCATGGTTGTCATGAACGTCGAGGACTTCGCCTATGGCGTGCTGATGGAGGCACTGCCGTCCATCCCCGCTGATGTGCTCGAGGTCATCGCGGACGACATCGACGCAGGTGAATACCTGACGTCCTTGATCGAACTGATCGAACGAGCCCCGGAGACCGTCTCCGTGGCGGTCGTCGATGCCCTGGAGGGCCATCTCGCGACCCTCCCCGAAGGGCCGCACCGCAGGGTTGGTGCCGATGCGGTGGCCCGACTCCGGCACCTCAAGAGCGCCTGACCTCACCGGAGGTCTTCAAGCGTCTATCGCCTAGCCGCGACGCAGTCGCGTGAACGCTCCGAGCACTGTCTGCTCGGAGAGGATGAGGTAGCCGCGCAGCTCCTCAGCGGCCGCAGGTCCTCCCCGCTCGAGGAAGGTCTCGAGCAGGGAGCGGTTGCGTGTGACGAACGGCGCGTGCAGGGCCTCAGGGTTGTCGATCTCGAGGAACGCGAGCCGCAGCTCGGCGGCGATGTCGCGGAACAGGCGCTCCAGGCGCGGGCTGTCGGCGAGGGCGACGATGGCGTCGTGGAACGCCATGTTGGCGGTGCCCACCGTGCGCCAGTCGCGCGCTTCGAGGCTGGTCTCGCCCAGCTCCACCGCCTCGCGCATCGCGGTCACCGCGGGATGCAGCGGGGAGCCCGCGGCCAGGGCGGCGGGCTCGACGTAGCGCCGTGCCCGATAGATGTCGACGACGTCCGCCACGGTGGGGGAGGCGACTGAGACCCCGCGATGGGGTACGTGCTCGATGAGCCCCTGCTCCGCCAGCACGCGGAACGCCTCACGAAGCGTGTTGCGCGAGACCCCGAGCTTCTCGGCGAGGGAGATCTCCGACAGCCGGGTGCCGGGCGCGAACTCGCCGTCGATGATCCGCCGGCGCAGGGCGTTCGTCAGGGTGTCCTCGACATCGGGCATGACCGCATCCTAAGGGAATCGCATCCGCGGACAATCGAAACGCCATTTTAACAATGACGGGTGTTGTTGTAGAACAATCTGTGCCATCTTGTACTACACAAAGAGTGTGGCCCCAGCCACACAGCCCGTTGATGGCAGGAGTCCCCCATGACAGAGACGACCAGCGCCGAGCGCGCGAAGAGCTTCGCCCGTTCCCGCCGAGGACCCATCCTCGGCGCCATCTTCCTGATGGCCACCTCGGCCATCGGCCCCGGCTTCATCACCCAGACCGCGACTTTCACCGCGCAGCTCGGCGCGGCGTTCGCCTTCGCGATCCTGGCCTCGATCCTGATCGACTTCGCGCTGCAGATGAACGTGTGGCGCATCATCACCGTCGCCGGCAAACGCGCCGGCGACCTGGCGAACGAGGCGGTGCCGTACTCCGGTCACATGCTGGCGACGCTCATCGTGATCGGCGGTCTGGCGTTCAACATCGGCAACATCGCGGGTGCCGGGCTCGGCCTGAACGCCCTGCTGGGCCTCGAACCGAAGGTCGGCGGCCTGCTCTCGGCACTGCTCGCGATCGGCATCTTCATGTACAAGCGGGCCGGCCGCGTCGTCGACATGGTCGTGCTCGGGCTCGGTCTGCTGATGATCGGGCTGACGCTCTTCGTCGCGATCGCGTCGCAGCCTCCGGTCGGCGACGCGCTGCGCCAGACCTTCGTGCCTGACACGCTCAACTTCGCGACGATCACCACGATCGTGGGCGGCACCGTCGGCGGCTACATCACCTACGCCGGCGCCCACCGCTACCTCGACTCCGGCCTGACCGGCCCCGAGCACGTCCCGGCTGTGCACCGTGCCTCGATGAGCGGCATCCTCGTCACCGGGATCATGCGGTACGTACTCTTCCTCGCGATCCTCGGTGTCGTGGCCTCGGGCGTCACCCTCGACTTCTCGAGCCAGGCGGCCAACCCGGCCGGTCAGGCGTTCGGCGCGGTGCTCGGTGACGCGGGTATCCGCATCTTCGGTGCGATCTTCTGGGCCGCTGCGATCACCTCCGTCATCGGCGCCGCCTACACCTCGGCCACCTTCATCTCGACCTTCTCGAAGAAGCTCGGAGCAGGCTGGCCGCTGCAGCTCGCGACCGTCGCCTTCATCGTGGTCTCCCTCGTCCTCTACCTGCTGATCGGCGCCGCACCCGCGGCTATCCTGGTCTTCGTCGGCGGCTTCAACGGTCTGATCCTCCCGATCGGCATGACGATCTTCATGTACATCGGCTGGTTCCGTCAGCGCGACGTCCTCCGCGGCTACCGCTACCCGGTGTGGCTGCTGGCTCTGGGGACGATCGCGACCCTGCTCAGCTGGTACATGGGCATCGTCTCGATCCGCCCGATCTTCGCCTTCATCGGCATTGGAGCGTGAGCACCGTGAACGACATGGCAGCAACCATCGACCTGAACTCCGACCTCGGTGAGAACGCGCCCGACCGGGTGGTCGCCGACGACGCGGCGATGCTCGCGATCGTCTCGAGCGCCAACGTCGCCTGCGGGTTCCACGCCGGCACCCCCGAGGGGATCCGTACGACGCTCGCCGACGCCGTCGCCAACGGCGTCACGATCGGCGCGCACCCCGGCTATCGCGACTACGAGGGCTTCGGACGACGCGCCATGGACATCGACTCCGCGACGCTCCAAGCACACGTCGAGTACCAGCTCGGCGCCCTGCTCGGCCTGACCTCGTCGGTCGGCGGCGCCGTCCGGTACGTGAAGCCGCACGGCGCGCTCTACAACACGATCGCCCGCGACGAGCGACAGGCGCGGGACGTGGTCGCCGCGGTCAAGGCGATCGACCCGTCACTCGTGCTGCTCGGGCTCGCGGGCGGCGTCGTGCTCGACGTCGCCGAGAGCGCCGGGCTCGCGACGGCCGCGGAGGCCTTCGCGGACCGCGCCTACACGCCCGGCGGCGAGCTCGTCTCGCGCGCCGAGCCCGGTGCGGTGCTGCACGACGCCGAAGCCGTCGCGGCCCGCATGCTGCGGCTCGCGCGCGAGGGTGTGGTCGAGGCGATCGACGGCACCGACGTCGCCGTACGCGCCGACTCGATCTGCGTGCACGGCGACAGCGACGGGGCGATCCGCATGGCTGCCGCGACCCGCGCCCTGCTCGAGGCCGAGGGCATCGTGATCGCGCCGTTCGCCGGAGCCGTGGCATGACCGCGAGCATCACGCAGCTCGCCGCGGCTCGCGCCGCGCGCACCTCCTACCGGGCGGGCGACGTCGCACCGACGAGCGGCGTCGCCCACGGCCTGGTGCAGGCCAACCTGATCTCTGTGCCGGCCGACTGGGCCTTCGAGGTGCTGCTCTTCGCGCAGCGCAACCCGAAGCCGTGCCCGGTGCTCGAGGTGCTCGACCCGGGCGCGTACGAGTCGACGCTGGCGCCCGGATCCGACCTGCGGACCGACATCCCGGCGTACCGGATCTGGCGTAACGGCGTGCTGACCGAGGAGGTCACGGACGCGAGCGCGGCGTGGGTGGAGCACCCCGACCTGGTCTCGTTCCTGATCGGCTGCAGCTTCACGTTCGAGGCGGGCCTGGCCGACGCCGAGATCCCGATCCGTCACCAGGAGCTCGGCCGCAACGTGCCGATGTACCGGACGTCCCGCCCGTGCGCCCCCGCCGGGCGCCTGCGCGGCGACATGGTCGTCTCGATGCGCCCGATCCCCGCTGATCGCGTCGCTGATGCCGTACGCATCTCCGGGCGCTATCCGGCGGTGCACGGTGCGCCGGTGCACGTCGGCGACCCGGCCTCGCTCGGTATCGCTGACCTCGCCGCTCCCGAGTTCGGGGACCCGCCGGAGGTGCGCGACGGCGAGGTGCCGGTGTTCTGGGCGTGCGGGGTCACGCCGCAGGCCGCGATCATGGACTCGCGCCCGCCGTTCGCGCTCACCCACGCGCCCGGTCACATGTTCATCACCGACGTACGGGATGCGGAGTATCTGGCGTGAGGCGCGTTCTCATCGCATCGGATCAGGCGCTGCTGGTCGAGGAGGACGACCTCGAGGGCGCGATGCGGCTGCACGCGGCCCTCGTGGCCGCGCCACCGACCGGCGTCGTCGAGCTGGTGCCTGCCGCTCGGACGGTGCTCGTCCGGTTCGACCCGACGCTGATCGACGAGGTGAGCCTCGCCACGGAGCTGGGTCGCGTCGAAGCCGTCCACGGTGGTCTTCCGACCGCTGGTTCGGTGACCATCGGCGTCCGCTATGACGGGCAGGACCTCGACGAGGTCGCCGACCTGCTCGGGGTCAGCGCCGAGCAGGTCATCGCGCGCCACACGGACGCGACCTGGCGGGTGGCCTTCACCGGCTACGCGCCGGGCTTCGGCTACCTCGTCGGCGACGACCCGCTCTTCGACGTACCGCGGCGCTCCTCACCGCGCACCCGTATCCCGGCCGGCTCGGTCGGGCTGGCGGGGACGTTCTCGGGGGTCTACCCACGGGAGAGCCCGGGAGGCTGGCAGCTGATCGGGCGTACGGACGCACCGATGTGGGACCTGCACCGGGGGCCGCCCGCCCTGCTCGCGCCCGGGATGACCGTGCGGTTCGAGCGGCTCGAGCGGGAGTCGGTCTCGGTCGCCGCGCCCGCTGTGCAGGCCGACGCCGCGGATCATCCCTTTGCCGTCGAGGTCGTACGCCCCGGCCTGCAGCTGGTGCTCGAGGACCTCGGCCGCTCCGGCCATGCCGCGCTCGGTGTCTCCGCGTCGGGAACGGCCGACCGCCGCGCCCTGCGGGCCGCGAACCGCGCCGTGGGGAACGCCCCGGGAGCGGCAGGTTTCGAGCTCGCCGGTGGCGGCGCGGTCCTGCGCTTCACCGGCCCCGCGGTCGTGGCGGTCGCGGGCGCCCCCGCCGAGACGACGATCGTACGCACCGACGGCCCGCCGCTCCCCGTCGAGCACGGCGCCGCCACCGCGCTCGAGGACGGCGAGGAGCTGCGTCTCGGCGCGGTGAGCGCCGGCCTGCGCGCCGTGATCGCGGTGCGCGGCGGTCTCGATCTTCCGTCGGCGCTCGGCAGCCTCTCCAGCGACACGCTCGCGGGCCTCGGCCCCGGCGACCTCGGCGGACGGCCCCTGCGCGCCGGCGACGTCGTGCCGCTGCGGGGACCCGCGGCCGCGCCGTACGCGGTCGACCCCTGCCCGGCTCCCGCCGACCCGCTGCCCGCTCCCGGTGACACGGTCGAGCTGCGCATCGTGCTCGGCCCGCGCGAGGACTGGTTCACCCCTGCCGGCGTACGCACCCTCGTCGAGCAGGAGTGGACCGTCACGCCCCGCTCCGACCGGGTCGGCGTACGTCTCGAGGGCGCCGTCCCGCTCGAGCGAGACGTCGCCGGCGAGCTGCCGAGCGAAGGGGCGGTGACCGGCGCGATCCAGGTGCCACCCGACGGCCAGCCCGTGCTGTTCCTTCCGGACCACCCGCTCACCGGCGGCTATCCGATCATCGGCGCGGTCATCGACCGCGACCTGGACCTGGCCGGGCAGCTGCCGCCCGGGGTCCGCATCCGCTTCCGACCCGTCGCGCCCACTGTGCCTATTTTGCCTATTGGGCCGACGACCGAGATCCGAGGAGACTGACATGCGCAGGGTGCTCATCGCCAACAGGGGAGAGATCGCCGTCCGCGTCGTGCGGGCCGTTGCCGAGGCCGGCCTCGTGTCGGTCGCCGTCTACGCCGACCAGGACGCCGACGCGCTGCACGTGCGTCTTGCCGACGAGGCGTACGTACTCGGTGGGTCCACCGCCGCCGAGTCCTACCTCAGCATCGAGTGGCTCATGGCCGCGGCGCAGGCCTCCGGCGCCGACGCGGTGCATCCGGGCTACGGGTTCCTGTCGGAGAGCGCCGAGTTCGCGCGCGCCGTCGAGGCCGCCGGCCTGATCTGGATCGGACCGAGTCCCGAGAGCATCGACAGCCTCGGCGACAAGATCACCGCACGCCGGATCGCGCAGAGCGTCGGCGCACCGCTGGTCGCGGGCACCGACCGGCCGCTGGAGTCGGCCGACGAGGCGGTCGCGTTCGCGCGCGAGCACGGGCTTCCCATCGCGATCAAGGCAGCCTTCGGTGGCGGTGGCCGCGGGCTGAAGGTCGCCCGCGAGCTCGACGACGTCGCCGACGCCTTCGACTCCGCCTCGCGCGAGGCGCTGGCCGCGTTCGGCCGGGGTGAGTGCTTCGTCGAGCGGTTCCTGGAGCGTCCGCGGCACATCGAGGCGCAGGTGCTCGGCGACGGCACCGGGCACGTCGTGGTCGTCGGCGACCGGGACTGCTCGCTGCAGCGCCGCAACCAGAAGCTCGTCGAGGAGGCGCCCGCCCCGGGTCTGACGGACGAGCAGCGTCGCCGCATCCACGACGCGGCGCGCGACATCTGCGCGGCGGTCTCCTACCGCGGTGCCGGGACCGTCGAGTTCCTGATGGGCGAGGACGGGGTGATCTCGTTCCTCGAGGTGAACACCCGCCTGCAGGTCGAGCACCCGATCACCGAGGCGGTCACCGGCGTCGACCTCGTCGCGGAGCAGCTGCGGATCGCCGCGGGCGAGGGACTCTCCTTCTCGGAGACGCCGGCGCCGACGGGCCACGCGATCGAGCTGCGAATCAACGCCGAGGACCCGGGCCGCGGCTTCCTGCCGAGCCCCGGCGTCGTGACGAGCCTGCGCGTGCCGGCGGGGCCTGGCGTCCGCTGGGATGCCGGGATCGAGGCGGGCGACACGGTGCAGAGCGCCTTCGACTCGTTGATCGCCAAGCTGATCGTGCACGCGCCGGACCGGGACACCGCCGTCGTACGCGCTCGCCGCGCGCTCCGCGAGCTCAGCGTCGAGGGGGTCGCGACCGTCGTACCTTTCGCTCGTGTCCTGCTCGATGACCCGGCCTTCTCGACCGCCGGGTTCGCGGTCCACACGCAGTGGATCGAGACCACGCTGATGCCGCGCCTGGAGGCGCAGCGGCGACCCGAGCCGGCGCCCGTGCAGCCGCTTCGGCGGGTGCCGATCGAGATCGACGGTCGCCGGGTGATGCTGGGGCTTCCCGACGACCTGTTGCGGGGGCTCGCCGCGGGCGGAACGGCGACGGCCGATGCCGGACCGGCAGCCGTCGCCGACCCAGCCGTCCTCGAGGCCACCGTCCCCGGCGTACTCGTCGACTGGCTCGTCCCCGACGGCGAGCAGGTCACCGAGGGCCAGGACGTCGCGGTCATCGATGCCATGAAGATGGAGACCCGCGTCGCCGCACACCGTGCGGGCGTGCTCTCCCGCGGCACCGACGTGGGTGGGACGGTCACGATCGGGGACGTGCTCGGGAAGATCGAGGTCTAGCTCGTGTGATCGATGATCGCCGGGATCACCTTGTCCCACGTGGAGGGCGGGGGCGGCTCGTGGCCGACGCCGTCGAGGACGAGGAGCGTCGCATTGGGGATGTCGCGGGCGAGGATCTCGCCGTGGCCGATCGGGAACAGCGGGTCGCGGGTGCCGTGGATGACCAGCGTCGGGGCGGCGATGTCGGCCAGGGTCGCCTCGACCGGCTCGCCGTCGCTCATCGCCTGGTGGTTGGCGAAGCTCGGCCGCATGTCCGGCGTGCGACGTACGACCCGCTCGATGACCGCTCGCATCCTGACCTCGTCATAGCCCTCGGGGACGAACGCACGCTGGTCCTCGACCAGCATCGACACCAGAGCTTCGTGGTCGTCGGGATCAGGGACCGTGGTGGTGGCCGCCTTCGCGAAGAAGTCGGCCAGCTCCTCGCCGATCGGTGGCAGGTCGGGTACGCCGTCGAAGGCCGGCGAGGTCTCGTTGAGGATCAGCGTCTCGACCCGGTCCGGATAGAGCACCGCCGCACACTGGGCCAGTGCCCCGCCCATCGAGATGCCGAAGATGTGGCCCTTGTCGAGGCCGAAGGCGTCGAGCAGAGCCGGAATGTCCGCGATCATGTCGCGCCCGGTATAGCCCGGCTCTCCCGGCGGCCAGGTCGTCGAGCGGCCGGTGTCGCGGTGGTCGTAGCGGATCACGAACCTCCGACCCGCGGCCAGCGCCTGGCAGAAGTCGTCCTCCCAGTAGTCCATCGAGGCGCTCATCCCACCGACGAGCAGGATCGGCGGGTCCGCCGGACTCCCGAACGTCTCGACGCACAGCTCGATCCCGTTGACCGCCAGTGTCAGTTCGCCCATGGCGACAACCTTAAGACGTGGCGTACGCGTCGATCTCGGCGCGCAGCCGGGCCTTGACGTCGTCGGGTGCGTAGGAGACGTCGACCGCGGCACGGGCGAGGTCGGCGATGCCGGCGGTGTCGAGGCTGAGGAGGTCGGCCGCGATCTCGTACTCCTGGTTGAGCGTGGTCGCGAACATCGGCGGGTCGTCGGAGTTGATCGTGACCGGCACGCCGGCATCGACGAACGTCTTCAGCGGGTGCTCCTCGAGCGTCGCGACGGCGCCGGTGGCGACGTTGGACGAGGGGCAGACCTCGAGCGGGATCCGGTGCTCGGCGAGGTGGGCGAGCAAGGCGGGATCCTGGGCTGCCGAGGTGCCGTGGCCGATCCGCTCGGCCTTCAGCACGGTCAGGGCGTCCCAGATCGTCTGCGGTCCGGTCGTCTCGCCGGCGTGCGGCAGCGAGCGGAGTCCCGCGGCACGGGCTGCGTCGAAGTGCCTCTCGAACTGCGGCCGGGGAACCCCCACCTCCGGCCCGCCCAGGCCGAACCCGACGAGCGCCTCGGGGCCGTGGTCGACGGCGTACGCCAGTGTCGCATCGGCCGCCGGAATCCCGGACTCGCCCGGGATGTCGTAGATCCAGCGCAGCGTGATCCCGAAGTCGCGCTCGGCGCCCACCCGCGCGTCCTCGAGCGCCTCGGTGTAGGCCTCGATCGCCATCCCGGTGTGCCCGGCCTGCCCGGGCTCGCGCACGGCCAGATCCGGGCGTACGGAGGTGTAGGGCGTGCAGGTCAGCTCGGCGTAACGGACCTGCTGGGTCTGCGCCAGGTCGCGCGCGATCTCGTAGGTCAGATAGCGGATGTCCTCCGGCGTACGGACCAGGTCGACGACCGAGAGGTAGACCTCGATGAAGTGCGCGAAGTCGCTGAACGTGAAGTACTCCCGCAGCAGCTCGATATCCGCCGGCACCGTCCCCGGATGCCGCGCAGCCAGCTCCGCGACGATCCGCGGCGAAGCCGACCCGACGTGGTGGACATGGAGCTCGGCCTTCGGCAGCCTGGCGATAAAGGTCTTCAGGTCACTCACGCCCCGATCCTCACACGCGGGTTCGCCCTCCCGCGACTCCCTTTTCTGCGACTGCACTAGACGATGACACCTCGTGAATCCGTTCACTAGGTGTCATCGGCATGTGCAGCACTCGGCGGGTTACGCGGCGTACGTCACCGTATCCGGCCAGGCCCCCGTGGCCACCGCCTCCTTGTACGCCTTCATGAGGATCTTGGCCGCTGCGGAATCGAGCGCGGAGTCAGGCACAGAAAGCTGCTCGCCAACCTCGGCCTTCGCGATGGTGACCACGCTGGATCGCGCGGCTCCGGGCCACTCGATGGCGTACGTGACCGACCGGCCGTCCTCGAACGCCTTCCTGCCCTCAGCCAGCATGCCCATCAGCGGTCTGCCTCTCGTGCCGGGCGCGATACCCGCTCCGTGTACGCGGAGACAATGTAACCTCAGGATCGGGTGCACATCCACCAGCGCCAGGGGCGGATGATCGCCTGAACCGAGGAGACGAAGATGCGGGCGATCCACCACTGGGACCTCTGGGTCGACGACTTCGAGACCGCCTCGGGGGAGTGGGGCTGGCTCTTCGGCGAGCTCGGCTGGGAGGCCGGGGAGAAGGGCCACTTCTGGGAGGCGCCGGACGGGACGTACGTCTTCATGGAGCACTCCAAGGACCAGCACGGCACACAGGATCGGCTCCGACCCGGCGTGAACCACATCGCGTTCATGATCGACGACCGAGACCAGCTCGACAGGATCCGTGCGGCGTCGACCGAGCACGGCTGGCACGAGATGTACGCCGACCGCTACCCGCACGCCGGCGGCGACGAGCACACGGCGCTCTACCTGGAGAGCTCTGAGGGGTTCGAGGTCGAGATCGTGCTGGAGATCGAAGACCTCACCGCTTAGCGGTAGTCGTCCCCGTCGTCGCCGTCGTCGATGATGTGGATGGCGGCCTCCTCGGCGGAGGCGCCGGCGCCGTCGATGCCGGCATCGATCCCGTAGAGCTCGGACTCTGCATCCTCGCCCTCGCCGCCGTCGGGGTCGACCAGTCGGCCCGCTCGCTTGTTGCCGACCTCGCGGCCGTCGGGGTCGTCGCTCTCCTCGGCGTCGTCGTACTCGACCGCGTAGGGATCCGGCTCCGGCACCTCCTGGTGGCGGCGCTGGTCTATGCACTCCCGGTGCTCCTCCTCCCAGGGCGTGTTGCCGTAGTCGGTGGAGTAGTGGTCGGCGGTGACGATGCCGTGGTCGAGCTCGTCGCGCACCTCACCTTCGAGAACGTCCCCGGAGAGCGCGTCCTCCCCGGTGATCTGGTCCTCGTCGTCGACACTGTAGTCGCCGTAGTTCTCGCGCGATTCGCTCACTTGAGTCTCCTGATCAGCCGGGCATTGGGGCCATGACGGCCCCCTTCGGTAACGTTAACCCGGTCCGGTATGGAGTGGAACCGGACGGAAACATACGACGCGGGGATCGACCAAGGGAGCAGACCAGATGGCGCCTCGCGCCCGATTGGCGGTGGCGGCTGTTGCCGTGCTCGCCGGCGCCTCGATCGCGCTCGGCGTGATGCCTGAATCGGCCGGTCCGCTGGGGTCTTTGGGGTCTCTGGCCGGGAACGCCTTCGCGCGCGACGACGAGGGCGTGGTGCCTTCGACGCCGACGGCGACGCCCGACTGGGCGCCCTACTCCACCCAGCCCAACATCCTGATGATCACGGCGGACGATCTCGCCTACGAGGATCTCGAGTTCATGCCCCACACCCGCAGCCTCCTGGCCGCGCAGGGCACCTCGCTGACCGAGGCGATCGCTCCCACGCCGATCTGCGTGCCGGCCCGTGCGTCGCTGCTGACCGGGCAGTACAGCCAGAACCACGACACCGTGACGATCAACGGCGAACGCGGTGGCTACGAGTCGATGGACCACACCGGCACGCTGCCCGAGGCGCTGCAGGACGCCGGCTACGACACCCTCTTCGCCGGCAAGTACCTCAACGGCTACGGCCTCAACGGGACCGCCAAGGATGTGCCGCCCGGGTGGACCGACTGGCGGGCGACGACCGACATGTCGACCTACAACTTCATCCGGCCGCGGGTCAACCACAACGGCAAGCTCACGACCTACAACCGCTACACGACGTACGTCATGCGGGACCAGGCCAACGAGATGATCTCGGCGCCCGAGCGCGCCGACAAGCCGTGGTACATGTGGCTCAACTACGTGGCGCCGCACCACGGCGGGCCCAATGAGCCGGAAGACCCGGAGGGCACCAGCACGACCAGGCCGGCAGAGGAGGACAAGCACTCCTTCGACGGTCTCGAGCTGCCGGACACTCCCTACATGTTCCGCACCCCGACCGACGCGCCGCGGATCTCGGCCTCCCGCAAGCACTTCGACGCACAGGGCCGCGCCGAGCTGCGGATCGCGCACGAGCAGCGGGTCGAGGCCGTCCAGTCGCTCGACCGCGCTGTCGCCAGCCACGTACTCCGCCTGCAGGAGACCGGCCAGCTCGACAACACCATCATCATCTTCACCTCCGACAACGGCTACACCACCGGCGGCCACAACATCAACGGCAAACTGATGCACTACCGCGAGACGCAGCGGATCCCGGTGATCCTGCGTGGCCCGGGCATCCCGGCCGGACGGTCCCTGGCCACCGGGATCGGCAACCCCGACATCGCCACCACGATCATGGCGGTCGCCGGCGCCGAGCCGGGGCGGACGCAGGACGGCGTCAACATCATGCCGTGGCTCAACGCCCCCGCGCAGAACCGGGTGATCCCGCTCTCCGCCTGGCGCGTCAACGACGGCTACAAGCAGATCTACTCAGGGATCCGCTTCGGTGACTGGACCTACGCCCGCTTCTCCGACGGCAGCGAAGAGCTCTACAACCTAGCCGACGACCCCTACCAGATCCGCTCGCTCGCTCTGCTCCCCGAGTACGCCGACGAGCTCGCCGAGCTGCGCGGGCTGAGCGAGAAGTACGCGACCTGCGCGGGTGACGAGTGCCCGAAGGAGTTCTACCCCGCCGGCTGATCCGGGGGTAGATCGGCCGCGCAGCGGAACCCGAGGTTGCCCGCGGTCGAGTCGGGCGGGCTGCTGGAGCGCGCCGAGAGCCGGTAGCGGTGGCAGTAGGAGTCGTGGCACAGGTAGGAGCCGCCGCGCATGACCCGGGTCAGGCCCTCGGCCGGGCCCCGCGGGTCTGCGGAGGGGCCGGACTCGACGAGGTCGGCGTAGTAGGTCGGCGAGAACCAGTCCGCGCACCACTCCCAGACGTTGCCGATCATCTGGAACATCCCGAAACCGTTGGGATCGTACGTCCGTACCGGCGCGGTCGTGACGAACCCGTCGTCGGCGGTGTTGGTGTCGGGGAAGACTCCCTGCCAGACGTTGGCGTGGTGGGTGCCATCCTGCTCCAGGTCGTCACCCCACGGGAACCGTGAGCCGGTGATGCCGCCGCGGGCGGCGTACTCCCACTCGGCTTCGGTCGGCAGCCTCGTCCCGGCCCAGTCGCAATAGGCCAGTGCGTCGTCGTGGGAGACGTGCACGACCGGGTGGTTGCCCCGACGGCCGACGTTGGTGCCGGGACCCTCCGGTGCCCGCCAGGAGGCGGCGCGTACGCCGAGCCACCAGGGTGCCTCGGGCGAGCGGCCCAGGATGTCGCGCGGTGAGCCGTCGAAGGCCAGGTGGAAGACGGCCGAGAAGCCCTCTCGCTCGGCCGTGGTGACGTGGCCGGTCGCCTTCACGAACCGGGCGAACTCCTCGTTGGTGACCGCGGTCGCGTCTAGCCGGAAGCCGGGCAGGTCGACTGGGTGCACCGGACCTTCGCCGTCGGCCTGGTAGCCCTCGCCGAACGAGTCCCCGGCGGCGTACGTCCCTCCGGGGAGGTCCACGAGGGTCCGGCGGCGCTTGCGGGGCAGAGCCGGCGGGCGTCGAGCCGGGTCAGGGCTGGGCCCACGGGTCGCGCCGAAGGTGAGGTCGGAAGGCACGCCCACAAGCCTACGAGCCGGGATATATCGCCTTCAGACTGCCCGCACTGGCGACGACCTTGCCCTTCTTGCCGGTGACCAGGATGCCCGGCGCCCGAGCCTTGCCCGCGTCGTCGGCCTTGACCGTGACGCTGCAGGCCGGCTTCTTGCCCGGGCACTTGAAATCACCCGATGGTCGGTAGGTGACCTTCACGCTCTGGTTGTCCGACAGGCCCTCGACGTAGGCAGCCATGTAGGCGCACTTGGGCATCCCCTTCGGGCAGGCATGCTTGTACGTGCGCCACTCCATCCGGGCCGCGGCCGCCTTGCCGCAGAGTCTGGCCGGCTCGCCGGTGCGGACCGTGCCCCAGGCGTACGTCACCTTGGTGGTCGCCTGCACGCACGCCTCGGTGCCGCCCTTCGCGACCGGCAGGGTGTAGGTGAGCTCCGGGTCCTCGCCGGCGGTCGGCTGCGCGGCGCCGTCGTCGATGGAGGCGATGCCGGAGGTGACCGCCGGGGCGGTGATCTTCAGGGTGACCTCGCGGTAGCCCGCGGCGGCGGCGCCAACCGGCGCCTCGGGCGTGCGGGCGTAGCAGCTGTCGAGGTGGGTGATCGCGTCGACATTCTTGGCGGCGAGGTCCTCGTCGGTGAGCCGCAGGTTGGTGACGGCCAGGACGCCGGCGATCGCGGGGCGCCCGACCTCCCGCAGACATCGCGCGTCGTCGAGCGTCCAGGCGCCCGCGACCTGCTTGCTCCAGCTGTTGGCGCCACCGTCGGCGCAGCCGAGCAGCTCCGCGTACCACTGCGAGCCCAGCGCCGAGGGCCACTCGCCGGCGTAGCTGAACCCGCCGGCGGTCTTGGTGACCACTCCCGCATCGGCGAGTGCGGCGCTGCCCTTGTCCTTGACCACGGCGTCCGCGGCGCAGCGGATCTGCTCGGGGTCGGCCCAGGCCGGGGTGTCGCCGGCGAGGGCGAGAGTGCGCGCGGCGTCCTTCTCGTCCCCGCGCATCGGCCCGATCTCTCCGGTGAAGTACGCCCATGCCGAGGTGCCGAGGAAGGCCACCGTGACGAGCACGCCGACGCTCACGAGCCAGCGCAGCGCCAGGCGTACGGGGCGGCTCCGGTCGCGCCGACGCCGTGGCATCGGGGGCAGCCCGAGCCGACGCCGACGGGCCTCCTCAGCCGCCGCGTTGGCCAGCTCGGTGGGTTTCGGTTGTTGTTGAGCGGTGCTGCCGGGTTCGGACATCTCACTCTTCCTCGAGACGGTTCAGCGAGGATCGTAGAGGTTAGCCGTTTCCGATACCCCCTGCCACTTCCCGATGGGGGGCATGGGCCCCATATGACCGGCGTGCCGGTCATATGACTGGAATTCCAGTCATATGACCCTTAAAGTGTTCCTATGATGATCGGGCAGCCTTTCGGAGGCGTTCTTCCCGGAGCCCGGGGGGCGGTCCTCGCCGCCCTGCTGCGCTCAGGGGATCCGCTGACCGGACGTCAGATCCATGCTTTGGTACGCGATGACTTCAGTCTCTGGTCGGTGCAGGAGGCTCTCAAGGCTTGGGAGCAGATCGGCGTCATCGAGTCCCGTCCTGTCGGTCCTGCGTACATCTACGGCGTCAACGACGACCACGTCGCGGTCCCGCCGCTCCGTGCACTGGTCGATCCACTCGCCTCGTTGACCGAGGTCGTCGCCACGAACGTGGGCGATGAGGTTGATGCGGTCGTGCTGTTCGGGTCCATCGCGCGAGGCGAGGCCACGGCGGAGAGCGATGTCGATCTGGCGGTCATCGCGCCGGACGGGTGGGACGGCGGCGTCGACCTCCAGAGCGCCGTACGGGCGCGACTCGGCAACGACTGTGACGTCCTGGTTCTCACCCCTGAGGAGTTTGCCGATCCCGGCGAGCCGGTGAACGCCGAGATCGCCCGCGACGGCGTTGCGCTTGTGGGTCGGATGCCGCGTCGTCGCCGTGGGATCGCGTAATGGTGAGGGCGGAGCAGTCGAATCACGCCAAGGCCTATCTGAGGAAGGCCGAGGAGTACATCGAGTCGGCAGAGGACAACCTCGAGTTAGAGCGCTACACCCCGGCGGCCGGCGACTCGATCCATGCCGGGATCAGCGCGAAGGACGCCATCGTCACCTCACTCGTCGGGACGACCGGCAAGAGCAAGGACCACGCCGCTGCTGTCAAGGAGCTCGGCCGCGTCCTCGCCAAGCGGCCGGATGGCGCCCCGGCAGAGCGATCGCTGCGGGAATTGGTGTCGGCGAAGGCAGAGGTCGAGTACGGGGCCGCACTCATCGGTCATACGAAGGCGGAGACGCTCGTACGCCGCGCCCGATCGCTCGTCGATCTGGCCGTCTCGATCGTTCGTCTGGGACGCTGACCTGGTCTATCGCGCAAGGTCGTGCCGAAGGCGTACGCCAAAATCGACGAGCTGTCGGAAGTGCTCCCGCATTCCGTCGTCGGGCCGGTCTGCTGGAACCTCTCCCAGGTAGAACGGTGCGACGAGTCGTCGCTCCACCCGCCGCAGGTTCATCGCGTCCCGTATAACGTCGTCCGTTCGCGTACGTCCCGGCCGATACCTACACCGATCTCCTCGAGCTCGGCGACGGTCTTTGCCGAGCCGTGCTCGGAGCCGGCCATCCGGGAGATGGTCTCCTCCATCAGGGTGCCGCCGAGGTCGTTGGCGCCGGCTTGGAGCATGGCTCTGGTGCCGTCGATGCCGAGCTTGACCCAGGAGGTCTGGATGTTGTCGATGCGGCCGTGGAGCATGATCCGCGCCAGCGCGTGGACGGCGAGGTTGTCGCGCATCGTCGGGCCGGGGCGGGCTGCGCCAGCGAGGTAGATCGGGGCGCTGGTGTGGACGAAGGGGAGGGGTACGAACTCGGTGAACCCGGCGTTTCCATGCTCGCGTGCCTTGTCCTGGATGCCTGCGAGGACGCGTAGGTGGCCGACCCAGTGGCGTGGGTTGTCGACGTGGCCGTACATCATCGTCGAGGTCGTCGGGACGCCGACGCGGTGGGCGGTGGAGACGATCTCGATCCAGGTCTTGGCGGGTAGCTTGCCCTTGGTCAGGACCCAGCGGACCTCGTCATCGAGGATCTCGGCCGCCGTGCCCGGGAGCGAGCCCAGCCCGGCCTCGCGGACCTTGATCAGGAAGTCCTCGATGGACAGGCCGGTGCGGGAGGTGCCGTTGACGATCTCCATCGGGGAGAAGGCGTGCACGTGCATCTCCGGCACTCGCTGCTTGACGGCCTGGACGAGGTCGAAGTACGCCGTCGAGGGGAGCTCGGGGTCGATACCGCCCTGCATGCACACCTCGGTGGCGCCGAGGTTCCACGCCTCCTCGGCGCGGTCGGCGACCTGGTCCAGATCCAGGGAGTACGCATCCGCGTCGGTCTTGCGCTGGGCGAAGGCGCAGAACCGGCAGCCGACGTAGCAGACGTTGGTGAAGTTGATGTTGCGGTTGACGACGTACGTCACGGTGTCGCCGTTGACCTCTTGGCGCAGGTCATCGGCGAGGTTGGTGACCTGGCGCAGCAGGTCGCCCTCGGCGGTCATCAGGGTCAGCGCGTGCTCGTCGGAGAGGTTGCCGGGGTCCTTCTCGGCCGCGGCGAGAGCCTCGTGCCCCTCGGCGTGGAGGACCGCCGGTGCACCGGTCGCGGTGGCTGCCTCCCGCACGGCGTCCCAGTCGCCGTAGACGGTCTCGAAGTCGTCGCGGCGGTCGTTGGTGCGTCCGGTGGTGTCGACCGAGGCGTGCAGGTCGACCCGGCCGGCCGCGGTGAAGCCACCGTCGGGCTCCTGCCACGGGTGCCCCTCGGGCCGGATGCCGTCACGGGCCAGCCCGTCCTCATCGGCGAGGGCCTCGACGTGGGAGAGGACGCGCGGGTCGATCCAGGCCTGCCCGTCGCGCAGGGTGCCGTTGACGTACTCGGGGTGGACGGTCAGCCGCGGCCGGAGCTGGAAGCCGGCCTCGGCGGACACCTGGCGCAGCGCGTCCAGCGAGGGCCAGGGGCGCTCGGGGTTGACGTGGTCGGGAGTCAGCGGCGAGACGCCGCCCCAGTCGTCGATCCCGGCGCCGAGCAGCGCCCGGCACTCGTCGAGGTCGACCAGATTGGGCGGTGCCTGGACCCGGGCCTTGGGGCCGAGGACGATCCGGGTGACCGCGATCGCGGCCAGATACTCATCCAGTCCCAGGTCGTCGACATGGCGCATCGCGGTCGACGGCTTGGCCCGGAAGTTCTGCACGATGATCTCCTGCAGCCCGGCGTAGGCCTTGTGCACCTTCCGCAGCGCGAAGATGGTCTCCGCACGCTCGGTGAGGTTCTCGCCGATGCCGACCAGGAGCCCGGAGGTGAACGGGATCGAGAGGCGACCGGCGTCCTCGAGCACCCGTAGGCGCACCGCCGGGTCCTTGTCGGGCGAGCCGTAGTGGGCCTCGCCCTTGGTCTCGAACAGACGTCGGCTCGTGGTCTCGAGCATCATTCCCATCGACGGCGAGACCGGCTTGAGCCGGTTCATCTCCTCCCACGACATCACCCCGGGGTTGAGGTGGGGGAGCAGGCCGGTCTCCTCGAGCACCCGGATCGCCATCGCGCGCACGTAGTCAAGGGTCGACTCATAGCCGCGGGACTCCAGCCACTCCCGTGCCTCGGGCCACCGGTCCTCGGGCCGGTCGCCGAGGGTGAACAGCGCCTCCAGACAACCGAGCTTGGCGCCCTCGGCGGCGATCTCGAGGATCTCATCAGGGCTCAGGTAGGGCTCGCGGCCCTCCCGCTCCGCCTGTCCCGGCGTCTCCACGAACGTGCAGTAGTGACATCGGTCCCGGCACAGCTTGGTGACCGGGATGAAGACCTTCGGGGAGTACGTCACCGTCTCCGGTCGTCCGGCCGCGACCAGTCCGGCGTCACGTACCTTCGCCGCGGCGGTGGTGAGTCGTTCGAGGTCATCGCCCCTGGCCGCGAGGAGTGCCGAAGCCTCCGCCACGTCCAGGGCTGCGCCGCGTTCGGCCCGGGCCAGCGCCCGGCGGATCTGCTGAGGTGTCGGCTGCTCGCTCATCACCAAGCAGCCTAGTAGGCACCGCCCAGTTGTCGAACTAGTTGTCGATCTGGGCGCTTGCTCCGGGGGCCGTGGCGACGAACTTGGCGGTCCAGTCCTTCGGGCCCGACCAGTCGACGATGGCTCCCTTGCCCTCACCGTCGGGGCCGCCGGGCCAGACGCACTTCGCGTTCTTCGCGTCCGAGCACTTGCCGCCGTTGAGCGTGAGCTTCACGTTGAACTGCTTGCCGGGCTGGAACCCCTCGAAGGTGAGCCGCCAGGTGTTGCACTCGACCTTCTGCTTCGTATAGATCGGGTCGGTGCACTTGTCCTGCTTGATCCACTCGAGCTTCTTCGCCTGAGCCTTGCCGCACGCCTCGGCGTCGGTGGCCTTCTCGGTGCCCCAGGCGAAGGTGACGGTGGTCTTGACCGCGATGCAGCCCTCGACGCCGCCCTCGGTCACGGGGAGCTCGTAGGAGGAGCCCTTGAGCTCCTCGAAGCTGCTGCTGCCCTTCTTGGCGATGCCGATCACCGACTGCCCGCCGGGAGCGGTGGGCTCCTGCACATCGAAGTCGACCTGCATGTAGGCGGGCTTGGGGGTCACCTTGGCGCCGAGGGCGTCGGCCTTGACGTAGCACGCATCGAGGGCCTCGACGGCCTTCTCCTTGGCCGGGCCGGCGGCACCGGGGTCGCCGTCCTTGAGGAGGTCGTCGACCGCGATCAGGCCGGCCATGGAGGTCTTGTCGACCTCCTTCTCCATGCAGCGGGTGTCGCCGACCTTCCAGTTGTCGCCGATCTCGGTCGCCCAGGACTCGGTGCAGTCGAGCAGGCCCCGGCTGAAGTTCATCGCGTCGTCCGCGGGCCACTCGCCGGTGTAGGTCCAGTCGTCGCCGGCGTCCACGACTCCGTGGGAGCGCAGCTCGGCGGCGGGAACCTTCCCGACCAGGGTCTCGGCCGCGCAGGTCATCTGGTCCTCGGTGGCCCAGCCCGGCTTGGGTACGCCGCTGGCGATCGCCTCCGCCGCCTTGCCGTCGTCGCCGTGGAGACCGAAGATGCCGAAGCCCTGGGTGAAGATGCCGACGCCGACGAGCAGAACCGCGGCGACCCCGCCGCCGACGATGGTGTAGAGCTTCTTCTTGTCGCCGCCGTCGCCCTGGCCGGCGCTGGAGTGGTGGGACGGCAGCCACTCGGGCTGGCCGCCGCCGGTGCCGCCGGTGCCGCCGGTCGAGGACGCAGCGGCCGCGGCAGCAGCGGCCTGAGGCAGGCCCTTGCCGCTGTGCACGACCGTGGAGTCGGTCTCGTTGGCGAGCGGGGCGGGAGTCGGGGTGCCTTCGCCCGGGCGCTTGACGATCGTCGGCTGGGCCTCTGCCTCGGGGGCGTTGGCGCCGGCCCCGGAGTTGCCGTCCGCGGTGGTGTCCCAGGTGACCCCCGGACGGGAGCCGAGATCAGCGGCGCCCGCCCCGGCGACAGCGCCGATGACGCCGCCACCGAGACCGGACTCCTCGAGCCGGTCGGCGGCCTTGTCGAGGGCCTTGGAGAGCTCGGCCGCGGTGCGGAAGCGGTTCTCCGGCTTCTTCGCCAGCGCCCGCTGGATGATCGGGTTGATCAGGTCGGCGCCGGGCGTCGAGGCGGGCAGCCTCGGCACGGGGCTGTTGATGTGGGCGCTCATCAGCTCGAAGTCGGTGCCGACGTAGGGGGCCTTGCCGGTCAGGCAGGCCCACAGCAGGCAGCCGGCGGCGTAGATGTCGCCCGAGGCGGTCGCCTGCTCACCCATGTGACGCTCGGGCGACATGTAGGGCAGCGAGCCCACCACCGAGCCGGCCCGGGTCACATTGGAGTCGCCCTCGGTCGCGATGCCGAAGTCGGTGAGGTAGGGGACGAGCTCGCCTTCCTGGCGCTCCCACAGGAGCACATTGGACGGCTTCACGTCGCGGTGGACCACGCCGGCGCGGTGGGCGTCGAAGAGCGCGTCGCTGACGTCACCGACCAAGCGCAGGGCCTGGACGGTCTCCAGCGGGCCCTTGGTCTTCAGCCAGCCGTGCAGGTCGCCATCCGGGACGTACTCGGTGACGAGGTAGACGGTGCCCTCGACCTCGCCGTATTCGATGATCTGAACGATGTTGCGCGAGCGCAGCTTGGCCAGGATGTTGGCTTCCCGCTCGAAGCGGGTGATGAAGTCCTTGTCGACCGTGAGCGAGGGCAGCACGAGCTTGAGTGCCACCTTGCGTCGCAGTGCCGGGTCCTTCGCCTGGTAGACGACACCCATGCCACCTTGACCCAGGACCCGCTCGATCACGTAGCGACCGAACTGCTCGCCTTCCTGGGGGAACGCAACCATCTTTAGAACCTCGCCCTGATTTTTTTACCCGATTCCAGACCTCTGCCGAAACCCTAGCGTCCCCTTAACGATCGTCGTGCGGCAACGCCACGGGCGAGACCAATTGTTAAGACACTAGTTAGGAAGTACGGCCTTGAGACCGTCGACCTCGGCGGTGAACCGGTCCTTCCAGCCCTTCGGTGCGGTCCAGTTGGTCCACGTGCCACTCGGCTTGGTGACGAAGGCCGTGTCCGAGCACGATCCGGAGGCCGACCGGCAGTCTCCGCCGTTGAGCTTCAGCTTGATCGTGACGCTGGAGAGGAGCTCGTAGCCCTCGTAGTGGAGCGTCCAGGAACTGCACGGGGCGTACTTCGGCTGGGCGCACGACTTGTCCTTGGTCCACCACAGCCGGCGGTCCTTCGCCTTACCGCAGGCCTCGCTCTCGCTGGTCTTGGTGGTGCCCCAGGGGTAGCTGATCGAGGCCTGGAAGGTCGCGCAGCCCTCCTGGCCGCCTTCACGGACGGGGATGTTGATCTTGCCGCCGTTCACCGGCGCCCATTCGGAGGAGTCGGCGGACTTCGCCTGCACGACCACCTCGCTGCCCTCGACGGTCGGCGACGTGACCGCGAAGTCGACGCCGAGCACGGCGGGAGTCGCCGTCGCGGCCGGCGCAGTGAGCTCGTCGCTCACGTAGCATTCGTCCAGCGCCGCGACCGCCTTCTCGGCCTGCTTCGTGACGCCGGCGTCCTCGACCTCCATGACCTGCGTGGTGATCAGGCCGGCCATCGCGGTCTCGTCGACGTCGCCGAGGCAGTCGGTGTCGGTCAGCGCCCACTCCTTGCCGATCGTCTTGCTCCAGTCACCGGAGCAGGAGAGCAGACCCTCGGAGTACGTCGTCGCCTGCTGTCCCCGCCACGCGCCGGTGTAGGTCACCGACTCGCCGGAGATCTGGATCAGCCCGGCCTTGCGCAGGGCATCGCTGCGCTCGTCCTTGACCAGCTGCTCGGCGGCACACTTGGCATCCCCGGCCGAGGCCCAGGTCGGCTTCGGCGCGTCCGCGGCGATCGCCACCACCGCCTTCTTGTCCTCGGCGCTCAGCGGGCCGAACCCGAGACGCCCGGTGAAGAACGCCCACGCCCCGGTGCCGAGCAGCGCGACGAGCACCACGGCGCCGGCGGCACCCAGCCCGATCAGCAGCCCCTTGTTGCTCTTCTTCGGCTGTTGGTGGTGCGGCGGCAGCCCATAGCCCGAGGCGTACGCAACCGGCGGCTGCCCCGGAGGCGGCCCGTAGCCGCTGGGCGGGGCCGCGGGCATCGCCGTCGTGGGCGGCGGCGGAGGTGGTGCCGTCGGCGGCTGGGCAGGCGGGGGAAACGACGGAGGGGGCGACGACGGCGGAGCCGACGACGGGGGAGGCGGAGGCGGCGGAGTGGGGCTCGAGCCGGGGATCCGGGTCGCGTCCGGGTCGATGGGGTTCGCCGGCTCAGGCGCCGGAGGCGGCGTCGGCCGCGGCGTACCGGGTCTCGTCTTGTCCTGGTCGTCTGGCCCCATGTCGCACGCCCCGCATGTCAGTGAAGTGGAGCGACCGGGCCGAGCGACCCGAGTCGTAGGCACATCGTAAAGACACTTCGCGGAATTCGCAGCAGGCCCTCAGTACCGACCAGGATCGCGCGGCCGCGGCTGCTGCGGATGGCCCCGAAGATCCGGTCGGCCCCGCAGGTCTCGAGGGGGTCGCGGGCCGCGCATGGGCGGGGGCTGGGGCGAGGGCATCGGCCTCCGACCGGCCGCCGGATGAGGCGAACGAATTTTCGTTCGCCCGCGGGCCAGCCCGCTCGGCCACCAGATGACGTCGCCCAGGTCGAGGTTGATGGCGGTGACCAGGATGGAGCGGACGACGAGAGTGTCGAGGAGTACGCCGAGGGCGATCGCCAGGCCGATCTCGATGAAGCTCACGTGCGGCAGCGTGGTGAGCACCGCGAAAGTCGCGGCCAGGACGATGCCGGCGCTGGTGATGACGCCGCCGGTCGCCGAGAGGGCGACCAGCGAGGCACGCCGGGTGTCGCCGTGCTCGACGACCTCCTCGCGGACCCGGTGCATGAGAAAGATGTTGTAGTCGATGCCCAGCGCGACCAGGAACACGAAGACGAACAGCGGGAACTCGCGGCCCTGCCCGGCGAACCCCATCGCGTCGAAGATGACCGCCGAGAGGCCGAGCGCGGCGCCGAAGCTGAGCACGACCGTGGCCATCAGCAGCAGCGGGGAGAGGACCGAGCGGAGCAGGATCATCAAGATGATCAGCACCAACCCGAGCACCAGCGGCATCACGACCTTGGTGTCCCGGTCGGTCGCCGAGGCCATGTCGAGCTGGATCGCGGCGGTGCCGGTGGCGAGTGCGTCCGCGCCGTCGACGGTGTGGACGACGCTGCGTACGTCCTCGACGGTGTCGAACGACGCCTTCGACATGGGGTCGGTGGCCAGCGGGACCGCGGTCAGCGCGACCTCGTGGGTGCCGTCGGTGACCGGGGTGACGCCGTCGTAGCCCGCCTTCGTCAGCGCCTCGACGACGTCCTTCTCGGTGCCCTGGGCCGAGACGACCTGGATCGGGTTGGAGGGGTCGCCGAGATCGTGCTCCTCGAGCACCCGGTCGCCGATCAGCGACGGGAAGTCCTTGGTGTAGGTCTCCGAGCTGTCCAGCGTGGTGATGTTGAGCATCGAGAGCCCGCCGCAGCAGGCAAGCAGCACCGCGGCGGTCCCGATCCAGACCGCCCGGGGCCGCTTCCGGATCCAGCCGCCGAGCCGTGTCCAGATTCCGCCGCTCTTCTCACCGGAGGTGCCGTACGCCGGCTTGACCGGCCAGAACACCCAGCGGCCGGTGATCACCAGCAGGGCCGGGAGCAGGGTCAGCATCACGACCAGACCGGCGACGATGCCGATCGCGCAGACCGGGCCGAGGCTGGCCGTCGACCCCATCGTCGCGACCATCAGGCCGAGCATGCCGACGGTCACGGTGCCGGCCGAGGCGATGATCGCGGGTGCCGATCCGCGCAGCGCCGCCGCCATCGCCTTGTGCCGGTCCTCGTGACGCCCCAGTTCCTCGCGATATCGGGCGATGAGCAGCAGCGCGTAGTCGGTGCCGGCGCCGAAGACGAGTACGTCGAGGATCGCCCGGTTCATCTGGTTGAGGGTCAGTCCGGCGTACATCGCGCAGAGATAGACGACGCCCATCGAGACGACCAGCGCGACCAGCACCGAGACGAGCGGGAGGAACCACAGCACCGGGCTGCGGTAGGTGATCAGCAGGATCACGATGACCACGCCGGCGGCGGCGTAGAGCAGCGCACCGCCGATGCCGGCGCCGGCCTCCATCTGGTCGGCCGTGGAACCGCCCGCGCCGCCGATGTAGACGTCGACGCCGTCGATCTTCGTCATCTCGACCAGGTCGTCGCGCAGATCGAGCAGCGCGGTCGGGTCCTCGTCGGCGTAGTTGACCACGAGCGAGACCGTGGCGACCTCACCGTCGGGGGAGACCAGACCGTGCTTCTGGCCCTTCTTCTCCCCGGTCGGGTAGGCGATCGCCGGCATCACCGGCTGATCGGGCTTGCTCTCCTGGGTGACCACGCCGTCCAACGACGCGATCTCCGGGATCTGCAGCACGATCGCGGTGTAGTCGGACTTCGTCAGACCACCGTCGCGGTGATAGACGATCGTCGTGGTCAGGTCGTCGGGGTCCTGCACCTTGGCGAGCTCGTCGATCGCCTGGGTCGACTCCGCGTTGGCCGGAAGCCAGTCGGAGTTGTCGTGGGACTCGACATCGCCCAGCTTGCCGGTCAGCGGACCCATCAGGACCAGCATCACCAGCCAGAAGCCGAGCACGACCCACTTGGTGACGGGCCCGGTGATGGCGCTGACGATCCGCTCAGACATACGTCCATGCAACCAATGCCCGTGGGGGCAGCGTCACATCGGGACGGCCGGGACCGCCGTGGGTGTAAGGGAGTTCACAGCCGCCCAGGGGTCTAGGCCAGCCACTCCTTGACCTGGGCGATCGACGCGAGACCGTCGGTGCCGAAGGCGGGCGTCACCTGGAGACTGGTCACGCCGGCCTCCTTGAACGCCGCGATCCGCTCCTTCACGAACGACTCCGGCCCGACCAGGTTGCCGGCCTCGAGCCAGGCCTCGGGGACCTCGGCCTCGGCGTCGCGCTTGTGGCCGTCGAGGTAGAGATCCTGGATCTTCTTGGCCGCGTCACCGAAGCCGTACTTCACGGCCATGTCGTTGTAGAAGTTCTTGCCGCGGGCGCCCATGCCGCCGACGTACAGCGCCAGCAGTCCGCGCATCGTGTCGCGGTGGCGCTTGGC